>DASWNR010000579.1:0-5712 GCA_036399155.1 Pyrinomonadaceae bacterium | reverse complement strand
GCGTTGTATGCGGCGGCGCGCGCGGCGCGCACGGAACTCCTCGATGGTTCGGCCGCGCTCGTAGGCCCCGAGCACCGAAGGGTGTATGTAGCAGGAGCGGCAGACGGTCGGCGTGTTGCCCAGACGCTCGGCCACGCGCTTGACGGCGGCGACCACGTTCCCCCTGGCCAGCCTCTCGTCCTCGCAGCAGCCAAGCTCGGCCAGTTCGACGGCCGCCGAGAGCGTCCCGCCCCACGTGCGAAAGTCCTTCGCGGAGAACTCCGCGCCGGCCGCCGCCTTGATGTAGTCGTTCACGTCTCGCGGCGTGACGGGGCGGCGGCGGCCGTCCTCGCCCACGTACTGGAAGAGCTTCGAGCCGCCGAGCGACTTGATGTCGCGGACGAGCGCGGCCAGCTCCTCGTCGACGAGGATGCGCCGGTGTTTGATGTGGTGCTTGCCCGTGAAAGTGAAGACGAGTTGGCCGCCCGGCTTTATCTCAAGGTGACGGTTCCGCAGCGTCGTCACGCCGTAGGTGCGGTAGCGCCTGACGCTCTCCTCCGAGCCGACGCGGAAGTAGAGGTCGTTAATGAGGCGGACGACGACGGCAAGCACGCGCTCTTTCCCGAGCCCCTCGCGCGCGATGTCCTCGTTCGTGCGGCGCCGAAGGAGCGGCAGCGCCTCGCCGAAGCGCTCGACCTTCTGGTACTTGCGCAGCGCGCGGCGCGCGACGAAAGACGGGTGGTAGATGCGCTGCACGCGGCCGGCCTTGTCTAAGCCGATGGCCTGCAAGGCGGAGCGCGGCGAGGGGGAGATTCTGACCTCGCGCCAGGCCGGCGGGACGGCCAGAGACTTGATGCGTTCGAGCGCGGCCTCGTCCTCGACGCGCCGGCCGTCGGCCGTCTCGTAGCGGAAGCCGCGCGACTTCGTCCCCGTCCTCCGCCACCACTTCGCGCGGCGGTCGCGTGTAACGCTTCCGGCCAAAAGCCCGGCCGGGATGTTCTGTTGGGTTGCAGACTCGGCGCTCGCCATTCTCGGTAAAAACCCCCTCGCCCGACCGCCTTCTTCAAGGCTTAAGTCTTTCGGCCTTAAGGCCGGCCGCCCTTCCGTACGCCCTCGTTCTTCTCCGAATCGGGGGCGGGGCGGGCGGGACTCAACCCTTCCCTGTACAAACGGCGGGCCGCGCCGGTCTAAGCGGTCTAAAAGGAAAAGGACGCGACGAGCGCGTCCTCCCCGTGTCGCCCCGGTTGGTGGGCCGCGTCAGCCGGCGGAGACGGTGGTGCCGTGCGCCTGCTGCGCGGGCGTCGGGTAGTAGAGGATGCGGTTGCAGTTGTCGCAGATGATGATCTCGTCGCCGCGTCGAATCTGGGACATCAACTGCGGGCGGAGCGACATGAAGCAGGCCGAGCACGACCCGTTGCGCGCCTCGGCCAGCGCCACGCCGTCGCGTATGCGCGCGACGATGCGCTGGTAGGTGGCCTTGATGCCCGGCGGGAGCGAGGTGAACATGCGCTCGCGCTCGCGCCGCCGCGACTCAAGCTCTTCCGACCAGGAGCGCGTCTGCTCCTCGAAGGCGCGCAGGCGTTCCTCGTGCTCGGCGCGCAGCCGCGCGAACTCGGGCTCGCGCTCGGCGAGCTGTTTCTCGGCCGTGTCGGCGGCCTCCATCTGTTCGAGGACTTTGGTCTCAAGCTCCGAGATGTGCTTCCTGGCGGCGTCGCGCTCGCGTATGGCGGCCTCGTAGACCTTGGCGTTGTTCGAGGCCATCAGGTCGCGCTCGGCCTTCTCCATGCGCGTGCGCTGCTCGGCCAGCTCGCGGTCGAGCCCGGCCCGGGTCTCGCGCGCGGTCACGCCCGTCTGCTGAAGCGCCTTAAATTCAAAGGCGCGCTGATCGAACTCGCTTTCGATCTCGGCGCGCCTTCTGGGGATTGAATCCAGGTCGGACTGTAGCCTGCGTATGCCCATGTCGACATTTTGCAGTGCGACTAACTGCTCCAATTCCGCTTTCAATGCTCTTATCTCCTCTGTAAAACCGGCGATGGGGCGGCAGCGTACTTTAACGCCTCGTTTATGAAAGCCCCATTTTCTCAGATGCCCCGGCGGGAGACAAGTTGGCAGAAAGTTCAAAGTTACAAGTTCAAAGTCGAACCCCGATGTTCTTAACTTTGAACCTTGAACTTGTAACTTTGAACTCAGATTTTGAGCACGACTTTGCCGAACGTCTTGTTTGATTCGAGGCGCGCGTAGGCCGCGTCCGTCTCGCGCAGGCCGTAGGCGCTGTCGAGGACGGGGCGCAGGCCACCCCGCGCGAACAGGGGGACGACCTCCGCGGCGAAGCGCCGGACGGCCGCCGCCTTCTCCTCGGCCGAGCGAGCGCGAAGGACGGTACCCGTGATGCGCAGGCGCTTCCCCGTCACGCGGCCGAAGTCTAGCGCGGCGGCGGCCCCGCCGAGCGTGCCGACGAGCAGCATGCGCCCGCGAGCGGCCAGCGCGTCGAGGTTCGCGTCGAGGTAAGAGGCGCCGACCAGGTCGAGCAAGACGTTGACGCCCGCGCCCTTCGTCCACGCGCGCACCGCCTCGGCGAACGCGCGCGGGTCGTCGCCGACGACGACGCCTTCGTCCATGCCGAACTCGCGCGCGCGCTCGATTTTCTCGGGCGTGCGCGCCGTGCCGTAGACCGCGCCCGCGCCGGCCGCGCGCGCCAACTGCGCCGCCGCCGTGCCGACGCCCGAGCCGACCGCGTGAACGAGGACGCGCTCGCCCGTGCGCAAACCCCCTTGCGTGAACAGCGCGTCGTGCGCCGTGATGAAGACCTCGGGCACGGCCGCGGCCTCCTCGAACGAGAGGCCGTCGGGCATCTCCGCGAGATGATTCTCGGGCACGACGACGTACTCGGCCTGCGCCCCGCCCGCAGTGATGCCGAACACGCGCTGACCCAGGCTCCAGGCGCGGGACTCTTCGCCCAACTGCTCGACCTCGCCGGCGAACTCAAGGCCGGGGATGTCGGCGGGCGCTCCCGGCGGCGCGGGGTAGCGGCCGCGCTTCTGCAAGAGGTCGGCGCGGTTCACTCCCGCCGCCCTCACGCGGACGCGCACGCGGTCGGCGCGCGCCGACGGCCGCACTACCTCGCGCAGCTCAAGCCTTCCCCCGCCCTCGTGCGAGACGATCTTCACCGCGAGCATCTTCTCTTCGCCCACCACTGTCACCCTCCCGCGCCGAGCTTAGCACCAAACGGCGGCGCGCGGCGCGTGCGTGTTAAAGTGGCCGCAACGATGAGTGAGGCCGGCCTGTTCGTCATCGTCAACCACACGGCCGCCCGCGCGCGTCTGGCGTGGCCGCGCGTGCGCGAGGCGCTCTCGGTCGCGGGCGTCTCGTTCGAGGCGCACGAGTCCACGCGCCCGGGCGAGACGGAGGAGCGGACGCGCGCCGCGCTTCGACAGGGCTTCGGGACAATCGCGGCCGTGGGCGGCGACGGGACTCTGAGCGCGGCCGCCTCCGGCTTCTTCGAGCCGCTCGACGCGAAGGACGACGGCGGCGGTCTGGACGGCGGTGTCGTCGTCGGTCTGGACGGCGGCGGCGCGCGAGCCGTCAACGCTTCGGCCGCGCTCGCCGTGCTGCCCGCAGGGACGGGCGACGACTTCGCGCGCGGCCTCGCGGGCGGCCGCCGCGATTCGCTCGAAGCGTGGCTCGGCAGGCTCGTCGCGCACTGTCGCCGCGGCGCGCGACCCGACGACCTTGTTGAAGACGAGAGCGTCGCCCACGTCCGTCAGGCGTCAGCGGCGCGTCGCGTGGACTTGCTGTTGGGCAGCGTGGACGGCGGGGCGCGTCGCTTCGTCTGCCTGAACGCGGCGACGCTCGGCGTCGGTGCGGAGGTGGCGGGGCGCGTCGCGGCGCAGGGGGATTTTGTGAGGCGTCTGCCGGGCGAGGCGCGTTTCGCGCTGGCCGCGCTGCCGCGTCTCGCCTCGTGGCGCAACCGCCCGGTGCGGCTCACGGTTGACGGGCGCGCGTGGCACGAGTGCGGGACGAACCTGCTCGCGGTCGTCAACGGCACGTACGCCGGCGGCGGGATGAACTTCTCGCCCGGGGCGAGCCTCGACGACGGCCTGCTCGACGTGCTCGTCGTCTGCGACATCTCGCGCCCCGCGCTCCTGCGCGAACTCGCGCGCGTCCACGGCGGCGGCCACCTCAAAAACCCCAAGGTCAAACTCACGCGCGCCGCACACGTCCGCGTCGAGACGGTTGACGACGCCGACTCGCTCGGCGTCGAAGCCGACGGCGACGTGCGCGGCCGCACCCCCGCGGAGTTCCGCATCCTGCCCAACGCCCTGCGCGTCGTCGTCTGAAGCAGTTCTTACTTCAGCAGTCTTACTTCAGCCGGACGACGAGGCTCCGGCCGGAGCGCGTGACGTGTGCGCCGGTGAACTCCGCCTTGAGGTTGTCTGCGGTGATGGTCGTCTTGCCGCCGGATTCGGCGACGGCGGGCTCGGAGGCGAGGCCGGTGACGGTGAGGCGTCGCAGGCCGTTGAAGAGCGGGTGCTCGCCCGCGCCCTCGGTCAGCGAGCGGCGGTCGATGAGTTCGATGAAGCCGGCGCCGCCGCCGAGCTTGAGGTAGCGCGTGTGCAGCACTTCGCGCGCGCCGACGCGTTCGACGTTGAGCGGGTCGAAGCCCTGCGGGAAGAGCGGCGTCCCTTCGGCGACCAACTCCAACTTCCAGCCCGGCAGCGCGAGGAAGTCGCGCCGCAAAGCCTCGCGCCTCGCGACGAGCGCGGCCACGTCGCGCCGCGCGCGCTCCGAGGCGTCACGCAGTTGAAGCGGCGCGACCTCGCAACGCCCCGCGGCGGTCGCGGGCAGCGCGGCGCCGAGCGCCTCGTCGAGCGGGCGTTTGTCGCCCGCCTCAAGCCTCCGCTTCCAGTCGGGCGCGAAGCGGTCGAGCAGCGCGGCGAGCGCGCGCCCCGTCGCGTAGGCGCGCTGCCGGACTTCGCCCGCGGGGAAGTCTTCCGCCGGGAGCGACGTTTTGCGGGCCCGCCCGGCGGCCAGCGCCTCGACGTAGCTCGCAAGCCCTTCGTTCAGCTCCGTGCCGCGCTCGTACGCGGCCGAGCCCGGAGGGATGCGAGCGTAGCGTTCGGCGCGGAGCTTCATCGCCGCCGAAGCCCAGCAGGCCGCTCCGCCTTTCGCCCGCGCGGTCTCGGCGCGCGCCAGCGCGAGCGTCTCAAGGCGGCGCAGGCGTAGCGCGTCCGCGTCCTCGAAAGGGTAGACGAACAGCTCAAGCTCGTTCGCGCCCCAGTCCGGGTGTCGCTCGCGCTGGAAGACGTGGAAGGCTTCGTGGATGACGAGCGCGGCCTGCGCGCGCACGTCGCGCCGCGCCCCCGGCTTGAGCATCGCCGTCGCGGCCATGACGCCGCCCAGTTTGGCGGTCGCGTTGGCGGTCACGCTCTCGTGGCGGCCGGCGAAGGCCCAGACGCCCTGACGCGAGGAGAGCGAGACGAACTCGGGCGGCGGGTTCGGGTGGCGGAAGAGGAACGTGGCGTCGCCGTTGTAGATCGCCAGCGGCACGCGGCGCGGGTCGAAGCCCGGCCAGAGCGCGGTGCGCGCGGCGACGCGGTCAACCTCTTCGACCACGGCGTACACGTCGGCCGCGGTCAAGGCGGGCGCGCCCCCGCGTGCGCTCTGCCGCGCGGCCGCGGCCGGCGACGCTGTCGCGATCAGTACGAGACACAGCAGGGCTCGCATGCGTGTGAG
>DASWNR010000578.1:0-10274 GCA_036399155.1 Pyrinomonadaceae bacterium | reverse complement strand
TTTCTACCGCCTACCGCCTACAGACTTCTGACTACCGCCTTCTCATCCATCAGCTCGACGAAGCGTTGGAAGTGGTGCTCGGCGTCGTGCGGGCCGGGCGCGGCCTCCGGGTGGTACTGGACGGAGATGACGGGGAGGCTCTTGTGGCGCATCCCCTCGACGCAGCCGTCGTTGAGGTTGACGTGCGTGACCTCGACCTCTGCGGGCAGGCTCTCCCTGCTCACCGCGAAGCCGTGGTTGTGCGAAGTTATCTCGACCCGCCCCGTCAGCAAATCCTTCACAGGCTGGTTGCCGCCCCTGTGGCCGAAGCGCAGCTTGTAGGTCTCGCCGCCGAAGGCGCGCCCGAGCAGCTGGTGCCCGAAGCAGATGCCGAAGGTCGGCACTCCCTCCTTCACGAGGCTACTAATCTCAGACACGACCGCCGCCATCGAGGCCGGGTCGCCCGGCCCGTTCGAGAGGTAGACGCCGTCCGGGCGCATCGCCAGCACGTCGGCCGACGGCGTCGAGGCCGGGACGACCGTCACGCGACAGCCGAGCGCGGCCAGCTCGTTCAGCGAGTTCCGCTTCACGCCGAAGTCGTAGCAGACGACGCGGAAGCGCTCGTCGCCGACGGCCGGAATCTCGTAGACGTGCGGCGTCGTCACCACGCTCGCCAGCTCGCGGTTCTCCATCGGGGCCGACGCGCGCGCCTTCTCAAGCAGGCTCTTCTCGTCGAGGTCGACCGAAGAGACGCACGCGCGCATCGCGCCCTTGTCGCGTATGTGCCGGACGAGCGCGCGCGTGTCGATGTGCTCGACGGCGGGGACGTTCCAGCGTTTGAGGTACGAGTCGAGCGACTCCTCCGAGCGCCAGTTCGACGCCAGCCGGCTCGCCTCGCGCACGACGAAGCCCTCGACCCAGGGCCGCGCCGACTCCTCGTCCGCGCGGTTGACGCCGTAGTTGCCGATGAGCGGGTAGGTCATGCAGACGATCTGCCCGGCGTACGAAGGGTCGGTCAAGACCTCCTGGTAGCCGGACATGGAGGTGTTGAAGACCATCTCGCCGCACGCCTCGCCCTCCGCGCCCCACGCGCGACCCCGGAAGGCGCGGCCGTCTTCGAGCACGAGCAGCGCCGGTTTCGTTTCCCTTAAAGTCATACCCTCTCGCGTCACCCCGATTCTTCGACCGCCGTGTACATGAGATGGAACCTCGCCGCCGCGTACGCGCCCGCGCAGGCCGGCGGCAGCGACGCCACCTCCCAGAGCAGGAAATTCCAGAGGCTCGACGACAGCAGCGAGGCGACGCACGCGGACGGCGCGCACAGCCACACGCCCCAGCGCCAGGTCTTCTCGGGCCACACCATCCCGAACAAAGCGCCGAACGCCGCGTGGGCGACCGCCAACGTCGCCGCCGTCCCCGCCAAGCCGCCGCCGGTGATGAAGTCCGCCAGATGGCGGCCCAGCAGGTTCCTCGAAAGGAAGTCGGCGAGGCCGTAGACGAACGCCAGCCCGACGGTGCCCGCCGCCACCGCGAGCGGGTAGGCGTAACGCGGCACGTCTTCGGTGCGTGCGGCCACGGCTTCAAAAACTCCGGCGGCCCGGGGGCCGCTCTAAGCCTGCGTGCGCAGGAACTGCTGCGCCTCGTTAAGCCACTGCTTGTCCGCGCGGTACTTGTAGGCGGGGGCCGTGCGAACGGCCTCGACGCAGCGCTGCATCCACTCGCGCGCGCCGCCCTGGTCGCCGAGCCCCGCGGCGGCGCGCCCCATCACGTAGAGCCCCTCCGGGTCGGATGGGCGCCGCGCGAGGAAGCGTTCGAGCGCGTCGCGCGCGTCGCCAAACTGCCCGGCCGCGAGGTAGGTCGCGCCGACCTCGCGCCAGACCTCGTGCTGCGCGTGAGAGTCGTCGCGCGAGACGGCCTCGCCGAAGTGAGCGACGGCGTCGGCGAGCCGCCCCTCGGCGCGCGCGATGCGCCCGAGCTGGTAGTGGGCGTCCGTCTCTTCGGGGTCTATCTCGACGGCGCGCAGGAAGCGCGTGCGCGCCTCGGCGAACTCCTTGCGCTGCTGGTGCAGCAGCCCGAGGTTGTAGTGCGCCGACGCGTCGGCCGGGTTGAGCGTCGCCGCTTCGAGGTTCTGCTTGAACGAGGCGCGCGCCCGCTGCGCGCTCTGCGCCTCGGCGACGTAGGAGCGCACGAGGAAGAAGACCAGCAGCACGAGGAACGGCGACGCGAGCAGCGCGCTAAAGATTGGGAGCAGCATGAGCGCCGGTATCATCAGCAGCGCGCTGAAGACTATCACCAGCGCCGCCTTCCACCACGCCACGCGGAAGACCTCGCGCACGGCGGCCACGGCCCACAGGCTGAAGAGGATGAGCGGCTGGATGAGTATCACCAGCGCCGCGCGCGGCATCACGGTCGCGAGCCGCGCCCACAGGGCGCGCGCCTCCTCGTCGGTAGGCCCGGCGGGCGAGACGCGCTGCATCGTCTCGTTGAGCGCCTGTAGGGAATCGCGCACCGACGCGGTCAGCCCCCAGGCCTGGTCGAGGTACGCGAGCGGGAGCGCCGCCAGGGTCGCCGCCGCCAGCGCGTAGAACGTCGTCGAGCCCGCCGCGCCGTACTCCTGCCGCAGCACCAGCCCGAAGCCGCCGCGCCGCTCGAAGAGGTTGGCGAAGAATATCGTCAGCGGGACGTAGACGAGCGCGACGAGCAGCACCGAGCCCGCAGAAGAGAAGAGCAGGCCGACGGCCGCCCACGCCCCGTACTGCGCGGCGAGACCCGCCATCTCGCGCCACTGGCTGAGCAGCATGTGCGCCAACTGCAAGAGCAGCGCCAGCAGCGCCGCCTGCCCCACCGGCACGCGGTCGCGCACCTCCGCCATCCCGCGCGCCGGCGCGTGGAACATCATCAGCAGGGGTCGCAGCCAGCTCATAACTTCGGCTCACTCGGGCTCGTCGAGCCGCTCCATCCGGTGCACCGGGATGCCGGGGTACTCCGTCTCGTGGCGGATGACGCTGGCCTGCGAGAGCGGCCAGTAGCGGAAGAGCGCCTTGCCGTAGATGTACTTCTCGGGGACGAGCCCCCACGAGCGCGAGTCCGAAGAGTTGTCGCGGTTGTCGCCCATGACGAAGTAGTAGTGCGGCTTGACGTAGACGGGCGGGTCGTCCAGGGCGGCGACGTTGAGCGCGCCCTCCAGGTAAGGCTCCTGGAGGTCCTTGCCGTTGACGAAGATGCGCCCGCCCCTCACCTGCACGGTCTCGCCGGGCAGGCCGATGACGCGCTTGATGTAGCTCTTGCCGGGGTCGTTGGGGAACCAGAAGACGACGATGTCGCCGCGCTCGATGGCGGGCAGGCCGTAGTAGATGAGCTTGTTGACGAAGATGCGCTCGCCGTCGTGCAGCCGCGGCAGCATCGACGTGCCCTCGACCTTGACGGGCTGCGCGACGAAGACGAGCACGAGCGCCATGATCATCAGCGCGAAGACGAGGTCGCGGAACAGGAGGCGCGCCTCGCCCCAGAAGTGCGTCCGCGACTCGTCGCGCAGCCGCCGCACCTCTATGTCGCGGTCGTCGTCCGGGTGTACGTCGCCGAACGCGTGCGCGCGGCTATTCTTCTTGCCGAATAGGAGCATAAGCCGTTCGTCTTAAAAGGGCGCGCCGTCCGCGCCACGACCGAGGTTAGCCGCGTGCCTCCGGCGTTGTCAAACCTTGACAGCCGTCGCCGGGCGTCTCTATTATCCAGACGTAAAGTGTTGTCACCCTTAGACAAATCCTCTCCGGCGAGATTAGCGGGCGTGGAAGCGGAGGCTTAGAGCGACGTGATCAAACTCGACATCGTGAACCGCGTGGCCGAGCGGACGGGCGTGCCGAAGATGAAGGCCGAGCAGGCTGTGGACGCCCTCTTCCATTCGATGAAGGAGGCGCTGGCGCGCGGCGAGCGCATCGAGCTGCGCGGCTTCGGCGTCTTCGTCGTCAAGCCGCGCAAGCGCGGGGTCGGCCGCAACCCGCGCACCGGCGAGGAGGTCGCCATCCCTTCGGGCAAGACCATCCGCTTCAAGCCCGGCAAGGAGCTACAGGCGCACGGCTTCGACACAGACCACGACGAACACGACGACCACGACATCCACGACACCGAGTCGCCAGACGCCCCCGCCGCCGCCGACTCCCCCGCCGGCACGCCCGGCGCCAACACGTCCGGCCGCACGCCCGAAGGCTTCTAGGAAGAAAGGTCAGGGGCCGGAGGCCGGGGTCAGTTGAAGACTGTAGCTCTTAACTGACCCCGGCCTCCGGCCCCCGTCTTTATGTCTGACACACTCCGGGAGATTCAGACCTTCGCGGCTCGGGGCTCGGGGCTGCCGCTGGGGCGGCGCCGCGCGGCGCGACCGACCGCGCGCGAGTGGTCTGGGCACGCCGCGCTCCTCCTCCTGACGGGGCTGACGGCGACGTGGGCGGGCTTGAGCTTCATGATTACGGCGGGCGGCATAGAGCCCACGCTCGCCGCGCCCGCCGCCCCGCTCGACTACCTGCTCTACGTCCCGAAGTACTACCTGCTCATGCTGGCCGCGACGGGGTCGTACGCGCTCGCGCACCCGCAGGTCATCTACGAGGGGCTGGTGTTCGCCGCCTCGCTCCTCTCGATACTGCTCGCGCACGAGGCCGGCCACTACGTCGCCTGCCGGCTCTACGGCGTGGACGCGACGCTCCCCTTCTTCATCCCCGTCCCGCCGCCCTTCATCGCCGGCACGCTCGGGGCCTTCATCAAGATTCGCTCGCCGATACCCTCGCGCCGCGCGCTCTTCGACATCGGCGTCGCGGGCCCCCTCGCGGGCTTCCTCGTCGTCATCCCGGTCGCCTGCGCCGCGCTGCTGACCTCGACGCCCGCGCCGCCTCTGCCGCCCGAGGGCGTCATCGTCTTCAACGACCCGGGGCTGCTGCGCCTGCTCGCGGGGCCGCTCGGCGTGAGCGACCTCGCGGGGATAGCGCCCAACCCCTTCTACATGGCCGCGTGGATAGGGCTGCTCGTGACGAGCCTGAACCTGCTGCCCGTCGGGCAGCTCGACGGCGGGCACGCCGTCTACGCCGTCTTCGGCCGCCGCGTACACAAGCACGCGGGCCGCCTCGCCTTCCTCTCGATGGTCACGCTCGCGCCGCTGGGCTGGCTCTGGCACGGGGTGCCGAGCGGCTTCCTCTACGTCATCCTGCTCTTCGTCATGCTCCGCATGCCGCACCCGCAGCCGCTCGACGACCGCGACCCGCTCGGCCCCGCGCGCCTTTGCGTGGCGCTCCTCACGCTCCTCGTCTTCGCGCTCTCCTTCGTCCCCTTCCCGCTCACCATCAAATAACGGCCGCGCGAGCCGGCTAAAGTTTTATCTTGACGCCGCCGTTGAAGACGCGGCCTTCGGTGTGCGTGTAGATTTCGGCGAAGGTGGGGTTCCGGTGCGGGGGGAAGACGACGGCGCCGAAGCGGCTCTGGCGCGTGTCGGTGACGTTCTCGGCATTGACGAAGAGGCTGTACTTGCCGAAGGTCTTTTCGCCGAAGACGCCCATGACCCAGAAGGGGCGCGTCCTGAAGCGTTCGGTGAGGAGCTGGCTGCTCGTGTAGTACGCCTCGACGCCCGCCTTAAAATTCCTCTCCTTCTCGAACAGCAGCGCCGAGTTTATGCGGCTCTTCGGCGTGAGCGGCAGCGTCCGGTCGCCCGAGAGGTACTCCGCCTTCGCGCGGGTGAAGGTGTAGCCGGCGAAGAGCTTGACGAAGTCGTAAGAGGCGCGGACGTTCGTCTCGAAGCCGGCGCTCTTGACGGGGCGCGCGGCGTTCGAGAAGCGGAAGAGGCCGTCCGCGCCGCGCGAGAGCACGAGCGGGTCTTCGATCTCGGTGTAGAAGAACATCTGGTTGAGCGAGTAGGAGAACTTCTCGCCCGCCCCGCCGCGGTAGTTGAGGTCGAACGTCCCGCCGCGGCTGCGCTCGGCCTTGAGAGTGTTCCCGACGGGCAGGACGCCGCGGAAGAGCAGCGTCTCGGCCTCCTCGGTGAAGACGCTCGGCGTCTTGTAGCCGAAGCCGACGCTCAGGCGGCTGCTCAGGCGTTCCGTGAACCTGTAGAGCGCGGAGACGCGCGGCAGCGGGAAGAGGCCGTAGTCGCGCGCGTGGTCGAGGCGGAAGCCGGCTTCGAGCGAGAGCTTCTCCGTCACGTCGAAACTGTCCTGCGCGTAGCCGCCGAAAGTCCTGCGGCTCTCGTCGCGCGGGGCCGCGACGCCGCCCCGCCGGCCTTCACTGAAGCGGTCGTAGACGGCGTTGAAGCCGAAGACGAGCGCGTGCCTGCCCGCCGGCTGGAAGTAAGAGACGTCCGTGTAGGAGTTGAACAGCCGTCCCGCGAAGACGTAGTCCGGGATTTCGGTCTCGCGGCTGAAGAAGGCGAGGCTCTGCCGGGCGACTATCTTTCGGCCGGCCGAGAAGTCGCGCTCAAGCTGCAAGGTCGTGACGTTGCGGCGCGACTCGTTCTCCTCGAAATACTGATGAAGGTTGTCCGCACCGTCGCGGATGACGAACACGTCGCCGCCCCGTCGGTTCTGGTAAGAGGTCGAGTGCCCGATTGTCAGTCGCGTCTCTTCGTCGAGGTCGAAGAAGAGGCGCGGGGCGAGTG
Organism: Pyrinomonadaceae bacterium; assembly: GCA_036399155.1. Classification (GTDB taxonomy): domain Bacteria; phylum Acidobacteriota; class Blastocatellia; order Pyrinomonadales; family Pyrinomonadaceae; genus QHXN01. The sequence goes on along the minus strand of DASWNR010000578.1, from coordinate 3,667 downwards.
TGAAAGAGTTGGTTCGCGGCAGCTCTGTGAAGTCGTCGCCGTCAACGTCGTACTCCCTCTGGAAGTTGACCGAGCCGAGGAGCGTGTAGCCGAAGCGGCCCAGCCTGCGCGAGTCGAAGACGGATAAGTCTGTGCCCCCGGCCGAAGTCTGGTTGAAGATGAGGCTGGTGGCGGGCTCGTCCTCCGGCTCCTTACTGACGAAGTTGATGACGCCCGCGATGGCGCCGCCGCCGTAGAAGGTGGCCGAAGGGCCCTTGATTATTTCGACCTGCTTCAAGTCGAGCGGCAGGATGTCGAGCAGACTCAGGCTGCCCGAGAAGCCGCCGAAGGCCGGGAAGCCGTCCTTGAGAATCTGCGTGTAGCGGCCGCCCAAACCCTGTATCCGCACGGTCTGCGTGTTCGAGGTCGCCGAGGTCTGCTGCACCTTGATGCCCGTGCTCTCGTTCAAGACCATCGAGACGTTCGAGGGGCGCATGTTGCTCTTCTCGTCCACCTCCTCCTCGTCGATGGCCTCGACGCGCGTCGGCGTGTCGTCTATCTCGCGCCCCGTCCGCGTCGTCGCCACGACGGTCACCTCGCCCAGCTCGTTCGTGACCTTGATGAAGACGACCGCGTCGCCCCCCGCCGTCGTCGGGAAAGTTACTTTCAACTCCCCGGTCTCGTAGCCGGCCGAAAAGATTTCGACGGTCTGCTCGCCGTCGGGCACGACTTCGAGTCGCGCCACGCCCTCGGCGTCCGTGACCGCGGAAATTTCCGTGCCCTTGACCGAAACTTTCGCGCCGACCACCGGCTGTTTCGTTTCCTGGTCTTTGACCGTGACTTTGAAGGGGCTTTGGGCGAATGAAGCTTGCGCCGTCAGTAAAATGGCACACAACAAAAGTATCCGTCGCATGATGACAGTGGCCTCTCCGGTTGAATCTGTGAGTTATGGCGAAAGGGCGGTTATTTCGACCAGTCAGGCGAAAGCTTCTTAATCCAGAGGCTGCCCACGATTTGGATTGCGACGAGCGACAGGTGCGTCGCCATAAAAACCCACGCGGGCAGCGGCACGGCGAACGGCGGCACGCACAGCACGACGGCCGAAACGACCTCGGCGAAGCTGATGTGCCGCCTGGCGACGCGGTGGTGGAGAAGATGAAGCGCCTGCGCCACCAGCAGGACGACGTAAGTCGTCGTCGGCGTCAACATCGGTGACGCGCCCCGCCGGATATCGGCTCTCTCAAATGTTCTCCTATTTCCGCCATGATGAACGGCTTGACACCGTCGCGGCCTGTTAAGCTCAACCAGAGCGGGCCGGCTTCCGGCTCGGCCTCAAGAGTAAATCCGAAGAACGGGCAACAAAGCCTTTCGAGTGCGATGAACTTCGCCGCTTTGGTTAGCACGTCTGACTCGTTGGGTAGTCGGAAGGCGTACCCGTTCGGCAGTTCTCGAATCTCTTCGACCGCCCTAAACAACTCGCCGGTCGTGGCTATGTGCGGCCCCCTCTGACTCGCTTCGATGGCCGTCATGTCGCAGGCGAAGGGCGACTGCGTCCCCCCGCCGGTTCCGTCGCTCATGGTGCTAAAGCTCCGTTCTGACTTCTAGGCCAGTACATGATGACGAGGACGCCGGCCAGGGCGATGGCCCCGCCGATAATGTCGAATCTGTCCGGCATGACTTTATCAACACGCCAGCCCCAGAGAATCGAGAGCACGATAAAGACGCCGCCGTAAGCCGCATAGACTCTGCCGAAGTTCGCGGGCTGCAAAGTCGGGATGATTCCGTAGAGGACTAACACGACAGCACCCGCGGCCGCGAGCCAGACGCTTCTGTTTTCCCGCAGCCAGAGCCAGACGAGATAGCCGCCGCCGATTTCGCACAGCCCCGCCAGGACGAAATAGAAAAGTGATTTAAGCACGTCCCCTGTCTGCGCCCCGCTCAATGTTGGTCGCCGCGACTTCGCGGCGGATTACATCCCGACTCGCGACTCACATAACCGTGCTTCGATTATAAACCTAAGCTAAGCGGCGAAGAAAAAGAGGCCGACCATGCAGCCGACCTCTTTGCCAGTATACCCCCGTTATACTTCCGGCGCTTTTTTCGACCTCGAAACCTTCCTTTTCACTCTCACGCCGGGGCGCCCGCCGGCAGTAGACCTTTGATTTCTCTTACGATTCGCCGCGCGTCCCCGACATCTTTCAGGGCGGTCATGAAGAACTTGTGGCCCTGCCGGAAGCAGATGACGCCGTCGCCTCCGGTTATGACAGTAGTCGGGCGAGAAAATTCTTTAGCTGGTCGGGTTCCTCGCCCAGATAGAAAATCCAGTCGTTGCCTTCGACGTTGACCTCCGTGTCCTCCAACGCCTTATCGTACTTTTCGGGCATCACGACAAGGTGCGTGTGACCGTCATGCTTCGCGTGCCCGCGCACGCGCCTGCCCACGCTTAACACTTCTTCGGCGGACTTCCCGATGAGGTTCACCAGCACCAAATCGGCGTCGACGCCCCCGCCCCCAACCATATCCAGCGCCGTGTCCTCATCTACCGCGACGAGGACGCGGTAGCCGTCGCCGCGAAGGTTATCCACCAGCGGCCTGCGCGTCTCGTCGTCTTCTTCGATGAGGAAGATGGTCGGTCGCTTCATCTGCTGAGCACACATAATCTGATGTTCCTACCCGAAAGGAGAAGTACCGCCGGTCGGATAATTTTAGTCTATGCGGCTTAGAACTCCTTGTCCGTTCCCGAACATGTATCAGAAGGTCTGTATGGTAATCTGTGTCCGTTGTATGAACTTTTTGAGCCACCATCCGGCATACGGCCAGCCTTTCTAACTAGCCTCCTGTCGCCTGCTGTCTTTTAGCTAAAACGACCGCAACGTTGGAGACTAGCGATGTCCACGAGCCGAGAGACGGCCCCCCCGCCCGCGTCCAACCGCATCCTTAGCGCCCTGCCCACCGAAGAGTACGAACGACTGTCCCCACATCTTGAACGCCTTACTCTCCCCCCCCGGCAAGTTCTCTACCACCCCGAGCAGCCCATCACACACGTCTTCTTCCCCGAGAGTGGGACGGTGTCGGTCGTCTCAGTGTTCGAGGACGGCAGCACGGTCGAGGTCGGGATGGTAGGCAACGAAGGCATGTTCGGCGTCAACGTCTTCATGGGGAGTGTCAGCACGCCTCTCGAAGCCGTCGTGCAGTTGCCGGGCGAGGGCTACCGTATGCGAGCCGAGGTGCTGAGGGAGGAGTTCAAGCGTGGCGGGGCGCTCCAGGACATGCTGCTGCGGTACACGCAAGGATTCATCACGCAGGTGGCGCAGAACGCGGCCTGCAACCGCGCCCACCACATCGAGGGGCAGATAGCGAAGTGGCTGCTGATGTGCGCGGACAGGTCGCCCTCGCAAGAGATGGAACTGACGCAGGAGTTCATCGCCGCGATGCTCGGCGTACGCCGGCCGGGCGTGACGGAGGCGGCGGGACTGCTCCGGGATAAAGGTCTAATCAACTACGTGCGGGGTCAAATCACCATCACCGACCGCGAGGGGCTGGAAGGGATTACTTGCGAGTGCTACCAACTCGTAAGGAAGGAGTTCGCACGCCTGGTCGGGAGCAACGGTCACTCCCGGTAGGTTGTTCGGACTCATAAAGTAAGAGTGTCAATCTTCCCGCCCACGTATTCATAGTGACGTTCGCT
>DASWNR010000577.1:0-1558 GCA_036399155.1 Pyrinomonadaceae bacterium | reverse complement strand
GACGAGTAGAAGGCAAGCCCTTCCCCTCTCGTCACGGTTTACGGTTTACGGCTCGCGCCTCGGCTCAGCTCTGGTACGCGTGGACGCGCCCGCGCTCGCGTCGCCAGACGGCGAGCAGCGCGCCCATGCCGAGCAGGCCGACGAGGTGATAGCCGTTGCTGATGAGGTAGAGCCCGAGCGGGCGCCCCTCGAAAACGACCGTCTCAAGGCTGGTCGTCATGACGAAGCCGAGCCAGAGCCAGAAGCCCGTGAGCATGCCGGAGCCCGCCGTCTCGGCCCCGGTGAACTTGACGAAGTGCGCGAGCACGTATGCGAGCACGAGCGAGCTTAAGAGGGCCAGTCCGATCTCGCCGGCGTGGCTCTGCGCCTGGATGGCCGCGACCTGCTCGGGCGTCCAGCCCTTGAGCGCGATGAACGGGCGCGAGAACAGAAGCGGCGAGTACCAGAGCGCGCCGAGCACCCAGTAGCCGACGGCCGACGCGGCGACGGCCGGGTAGTTGATCTTCATCTTCGACCCTTCTCCTTTCAGGGGAAAAAGTTATCGGGCAGGGGGGCGGGGGGCGCTTCAGGACTGCGCGCCCTTGAGCGTGATGAGCGAGATGGTCGCGCCGGTCGGGTCGTTGATGACGCAGAAGCGCCCGACGCTGGGGATGTCCGTGGGCGGGACGCAGACCTTTCCGCCCAGCTCCGGCACCCGGGCGGCGCTCGCGTCCACGTCGTCCACCGCGACGTAGGACATCCAGTGCGAGGGCGCGCCGCCGTACTCCGCCCCCATCTTGTAAATGCCGCCGACGTGCTCGCCGCCGGCGACGATCTCGTTGTAGACCATCTGCCCCGCCTCCGCGCCTTCGCACGAGGCCACCGCCTCGGACTTCTTCACCTGCCAGCCGAGCAGCTCGGTGTAGAAGCCGACCGCGGCGTCGTCGTCGGTGGTCGAAAGCTCGCTCCAGCAGAAGGTGCCGTGCGCGGACATCTTGTGTTCGGACATCTCTCTTGTCTCCTCTCGGGTTGAAGCGTCGTGTTAGAAAAGCTGTCTGGCGAGGTGGAAAGACGAAAGCGAAAAAAAGAAGGCGGGCCCTCAAACATTTGAAAACCCGCCTTCGACCCGCCCCTTGTTCGTTCGGAAAGAAAACCCCTGCGAGGGAGAACTTGTGTTCCTTCTTAAAGCTGCTCGGCCCTTAAAGAGTCGGGCCACTCACTCAAAAAATATTCCGGCCCGGCCGGCCGGCCGCGTCAGTGCGCGGCCAGCCAGTCGTGGAAGACCTGTGACTCTTCGAGCTTGCCGCTCCAGCGCGCGCGGTTCTTGCCCGTCAGCGCCAATATCATCGCCTGGTGCTGGCCGGCGCGGTCGCCGAGGCGCTCGAAGTAGTTGTAGAGCCGGTCGATGCGCGCCACGCTCTCGCGCGCGGCCTCGGCGTTGCGGAAGTGCAGGACGTTGCGGAAGTAGCGCGTGTAAACGTTCTGCTCTCTCCCCGTGGTCGTGTAGAGGTCGAAGTAGCCGTCGAGGTGCCCGGCCTGCTGCAAGACCTGCGCGACGTAGGAAGGCCGCGCCTTCACC
>DASWNR010000576.1:0-12098 GCA_036399155.1 Pyrinomonadaceae bacterium | reverse complement strand
GGGCGTGACCGGGGTTCAGGTCAGACTGACTGGCGCGGCGCGAGTGGCCGCGCCACTTCTCAAGCGCCGGGCTCTGCTTCCAGAAAGCGCGCGCGGAAGTCTTTGGAGGTGAGGCGGAGCGCGAGCCAGTCGTCGAAGATTTCGGGCTGGTTGAGCCAGACGGTGAACCACTCGGCCATCTCCGTCTTCTCGGCGCGCTTGCGCTCGTTGACCGACGGGTTGCGCGCGATCATCTGCGCGCGCTGCTTGCCCTTGAGGACGGTCGCCTGCACGCGCCTCAGCCCCTCGCGGTCTTCCTTGCGCCTGAACTGCTTGCGCAGGTTGTCGAGCCGGCGGATGGAGGCGGCGGCCTCCTCGAAGGTGGAGAACTTGAGGACGTTGCGGAAGGCCGCCTCGTAAGGGTCCTGCGTGCGCCAGCGCGCGTCGAGGTCGAGCACCTCCGCGTGGCGCAGCTCCGCGCCCTCGTCGGCGAGCAGGCGCGCGACGCGCGCGGGGCTCTCGACCGCGCCGTCGCCGAAGCGCTCGCGCACCGCCTCGACGACGGCCTCAAGCTCGCGCGCGCCCACCGACTCGCAGTCCAGGTGCTCCCAAACCTCGATCATCAGCTCGCGCTTGGTCCGCGACTTCCACTCCGTCCGCTTCATCGCGCCTGAGCTTACGACGCGCGCCCCGCGAGAGCAAATTTCGGGGGCGCGACAAGCTGCGTTCGCCCTCCGTTTGCGGTACAATTTTTCTTTCTTTCGCACGCCGATGACTCACGCAGTACACATGGACGAGGCGCTCTCCGCGCTCCGAAAATTCTTCGGCTTCGAGGCTTTCCGCGAGGGGCAGGGCGAGGTCGTCGAGTCGATCCTCGCCGGCCACGACACGGTCGTCGTGATGCCGACGGGCGGCGGCAAGTCGCTCTGCTTCCAACTGCCGGCGCTCATGCGCGACGGCGTGACGGTCGTCGTCTCGCCGCTCATCGCGCTGATGAAAGACCAGGTGGACGCGCTCCACGCGCGGGGTCTGCCCGCCACCTTCATCAACAGCTCGCTCGACTTCGAGGAGCAGAAGGAGCGCATCGCGGGGGTGCGGCAGGGGCGCTTCAAGCTGCTCTACGTCGCGCCCGAGCGCTTCCGCTCGGGTCACTTCGTCGAGACGCTGAAGAACGCGCAAATCTCGCTCTTCGCGGTGGACGAGGCGCACTGCATCTCGCAATGGGGTCACGACTTCCGCCCCGACTACCTCCGCCTCCAATCGTTCCGCGAGGCCATCGGCCGGCCGCAGACCGTCGCGCTCACCGCGACCGCCACGCCCTACGTCCGCGCTGACATCATCGAGCAGCTCAAGCTCGACGAGCCGCGCGCCTTCGTCAGCGGCTTCGACCGCCCGAACCTCTCGCTCGGCGTCGTCCACACCGAGAAGGAGCGGGAGAAGTACGCGCGCATACGCCAGCTCGCGGAGGAGTACAAAAGCCAGTCGGGCATCGTCTACACCTCGACGCGCAAGTCGGTCGAGCAGATAACCCGGAAGCTACAGGAGGCGCGGCTCTCGGTCGTCGGCTACCACGCCGGGATGACCGACGAGGAGCGGGTGCGCGCGCAGGAAGAGTTCATGTCGGGGCGCACGCAAGTTATCGTCGCCACCAACGCCTTCGGCATGGGCATCGACAAGCCCGACATACGCTTCGTCGTACACTTCCACCTGCCCGGCTCCATCGAGGCTTACTACCAGGAGATCGGCCGCGCCGGGCGCGACGGCGGGCGGTCGGTCTGCCTGCTCCTCTTCAACTACGCCGACAAGCGCACGCAGGACTACTTCATAGAGGGCTCGTACCCGCCGCCCGAGTTGATAGCAAAAGTCTACGAGGCGCTGGTCTCGACGGGGCAGCAGCGGTGCGAGCTTTCGACGCGCGAGATAGCCGCGCGCGCCGGCGTCCGCAACGAGATGGCCGTCCAGTCCGCGCTCATCACGCTTGAGAAGGCCGGCCACATCGAGCGCGGGACGGGCGCGGAGAACCGCGCCTCCCTGCGCCTGCTGATGCCGCCGCGCCTAGCGCGCGAGGCGGTCGGGGCCAAGCGCAGCGCGCAGCTCAAGCAGGTGCTCTTCGGGCTGCTCGGCGGCTACGACCTTTCGGAACGCGCCGACGCGGAGGTCGATGTCGCCGAGTTCGCCGACACGCTCGGGATGGAGCTGTCCTCGATGAGGCGCACGCTCTCGTCGCTCGCGGAGGCGGGGGTGCTGCGCTACCAGCCGGCGCGGCGCACGCGCGGGCTCGTCATGCTCGACGAGCAGCCCGCGACGCGCCTGCGCATTCGGCCCGAAGACCACGCCCGCCGCGCCGCGCTCGAACAGCGCAAGCTCCGCGAGATGATCTCCTTCTGCTACACGGAGAACTGCTACCGCGCCTTCATCCTCGACTACTTCGGCGACCTCTCCCACGCGCGCGACTGCGGCAAGTGCGGCAACTGTCTCCTGCGCCGGCGGAACGCGCAGGCACACGAGGCGCACGACGCCGCGCACGACGCGCCCGACTTTGGGGGCGAACTCGTCGTCGAGCTGGACGCCGACGCGCGAACGACTTCGGACGGGGGGGCCGCCGGCGCGCGCGCGCGCGGGCGCGTCACGCCGCCGCTCGACGCCCCCCGCGACCTCGACCGCTTCATCATGAAGCACGTCCCCTCGGGGCTCGACCTCGAAGAGGAGCTGGCCGGTCAGTCGCGCGTACGCCGCAGGCGTGAGGCCGCCGAAAGTTCCCCCGCCGACTTCGACGCCGAAGACGGCGGCGACTCGATAGCCGTCACCGAGCCGCGCGAGCTGTCGGAGGACGAGCGTCTGACGGTGCGCAAGATTCTGGCGTGCGCGGCGCGGATGGGCGGGCGCTTCGGCAAGGGGATGCTCGCCTCCGCGCTGCGCGGCTCGCGCTCGTCCAAGCTCTCGCAGGCGGGGCTCGACCGGCTCTCGACCTACGGGATACTTTCGGGCATGACGCAGGACGAGATACTGCTCTACGTCGACGCGCTCGTGGCCGCCGGCTGCATGCACGTCGCGGGCGGCGCGTACCCGACCGTCTCGCTCACTCAGCTCGGCGGCGAGGTGATGCGCGAGCGCGCCGCCGTCCAGCTACGCCTGCCGCCGCTCCACACGGGCCCGGCCTACTCCGCGCAGTCTTCGACGCGCCCTCGTAGTTCCTCCCAGACGCCGGCCGCGCCGAAGGCGGGCACCGTAGACGAGACCTACGCGCTCTACGAACAGGGGCTCACGGTCGAAGAGATTTGCGCGCAGCGCGGCCTGACCGAGATCACGGTCGAAGGCCACCTCGCCGACTGCATCCTGCGCGGCCGCGCCTTCGACGTGGCGCGCTACGTCTCGACGGAAGACCGCGCCCACATCGAGCGCGCCGCCGCCGAGCTGGGCACCGAGCGCCTCAAGCCCATGCGCGAAGCACTCCCGCGCCACATCACCTACCGCATGATTCGCTTCGTCGTCGCCGACCTCCAACGCGCCGCCGGCCTCGGCACATCGCCCGAAGAAGAATAACAAGGCACTTACAGCCGGGAGCGCGGGCAGAGATGCCCGCGCTCCCGGGGAAGAGGCCCGCTTACTCCTCGACCGGCTCGCCGACCGTGTCGTTGAAGCCGCGGAGCCCTTCGGTGCCGGCGTAGGCGACGGTGCGGCCGAGGCGCCCGTGGCGGCGTATGCGCGTGAAGACGATGAGGTTGAAGAAGTGCATCGCGCCGAGGACGAGCAGCACCAGCCCGACCTTCCACGAAAGCGCCTCGATGCCCTCCTGCGCGGTGTTAACTTCGTAGCCGAGCTTGAGCGCCAGCGTCACGTAGCCGAAGTTGATGAGGTAGAAGCCGACGACGAGCAGGTGGTTGACGGAGTCGGCCAGCGCCTCGTTGCCGTCGAAGACATCGACGAGGAAGACGCGGCCGTTCTTGTGGAGCGTCTGCGCCACCCAGACCGTGAGCGCCACGCTCAGGCAGACGTAAGAGAGGTATGTGACGACGATGGTGTTCATGGTGCGTCTCCTTTCCCGCGGGGGCGCAAGGCCACGGCCACGGCCTCTTCGGCTACCCGCTCCAGCCTGCGCCTCCGCCCCGCACACACTTCAACACGCGTGCCGCGCCCCGCCGTGTCGAAGCGCGCCGAACTCCTTCGACAATTCCCACGGCCGCCCGGCGCGCGTCTGTGGCGCAATGCCGATTCGTGCTAGAGTCTTGGCATTCTGCTAACGAGGAGGGTGAACTCTTTGACCCGCAACCCGAACGCGGAGCCGCCGCAGCCCGAGCAGCAGCCCGAGCTTCCGCCCACGCGACCCGACGACCCCGCGCGGCCCGAACCGCCGCCGCTGCCGCCCGACGCGCCCACGCCGTCCGCGCCCGTGCGCGAGCCCGGTACGCCGAAGCCGGCCGGCGACCCGCCCACGTCCGAGCCGACGCGGCTGGTATAACTCGACGACGACGATGACGACGGAGACCGTCAACGAACCCGCGCGGCCTGCGGGCGCGGACGCCGCGCAGGCCGCGCCGCACATCCCCGCGCAGGTCTTGAGCCCGCGGCTCGCGGAGGTGGCGCGCGCCTTCGCGCGCAAGCCCTTCACGCCGCACACGCTCTTCAGCGGCCCGCACGCGCAGACCATCGTCTCGTCGCTCCACTACCCGCGCCGCAAGTCCTTCCGCCCGGACCGCGCGCTCTACGAGTCGCGCGTCGTCGAGGTCGAGCCGGGCACGAGCGTGCTCCTGCGCTGCCGCTGGCGGCCGGAGCGCGGCGACGCGCCGACCCTCATGCTGCTCCACGGGCTCGAAGGCTCGGCCGACTCGCTCTACGTGCTCGGCTCGGCGCGGAAGGCTTTCGACGCGGGCTTCAACGTCGTCGCGATGAACATGCGCAACTGCGGCGGCACAGAGCACCTCGCCGCGACGCTCTACCACAGCGGGATGACCGGCGACATCGACCGCGTCCTCAACGAAGAGCTGGCCGGGCGCGAGGGGCTGCGCGAGATTTTCCTCGCGGGCTTTTCGATGAGCGGCAACATGGTTCTGCGGCTGGCGGGCAACTACGGCGCGGACTTCCCCGCCGCGCTCGCGGGCGCCGCGGCCGTCTCGCCGTCGATAGACCTCGACTCCTGCGCCTCCGCGTTGGAGAGCCGCGCCAACGCGCTCTACCGCTGGAACTTCGTCAGGAACCTGCGCGGGCGCGTCCGCCGCAAGAGCCGCCTGCGCCCCGGCTCCTTCGACACGCGCCGCCTGCGCCGCGTGCGCACCGTACGCGAGTTCGACGAGACGGTCACCGCGCCGCACGGCGGCTACCGCGACGCCGCCGACTACTACGCGCGCACAAGCTCGCGCGCCGTCATCCCCGACATACGCGTCCCGACGCTCGTCATCCACGCGCTCGACGACCCGATCATCCCGGCCGGGCCCTTCCTCGACCGCCGAATCGCGGAGAACCCCGAAGTGCTGCTCGTGCTCACGCGCGACGGCGGCCACGTCGGATTCCTCTCCGGCCGCGCGGGCGGCGAAGACCGCCACTGGGCCGAGAACCGCGTCGTCGAGTTCTGCCGGATGCTCTGGCGCGCCGACTGAAAAGGAGAGCCGATGAACGTAGACGCGGACAACGCGGGGCTGATGTTCACGCTGATACTGATGGGGTTGCTGCTCGTCGTCGCCGTCGGGGCGGTCGTCGTCTTCTTCCGCGTCTGGCGCAAGGAGAACAAGGGGCGCGGGCGCAACTTCTTCGAGTAGATCGTCGGGAGAGTCGCCGGTTGGGAGGGCTGCGGATGGACGAGGTGACCTTGAAACGTTTCGAGCGGCCGGACGAGACGCGCGAGTTCGAGCGCGGCAAGTTCGAGATCGTCCGCGTCGGCGGGCTGACCATCGGGCGCGCCACATACCAGCCGGGCTGGAAGTGGTCGGAGCACGTCGGCCCGCTCGCGGGCACGCCCTTCTGCGAGGTCGAGCACGTCGGGATGGTCGTCTCGGGTTGCGCCGTTGCCGCGGTGGACGGCGGCGAGGTCTACGAGCTGACGCCCGGCTCGGTCTTCCACGTCCCCGCCGCCCCGCACGACAGTTGGGTCGTCGGCGACGAGCCATACGTCTCGCTCCACTTCCTCGGCGCCGACAGCTACACGAAGTGAGCCGTCGGGCGTCGGGAACGTCACGGGGATGACGACCGTGGTCAACGCGCGCACGCCCCACCCCGAAGTCAACGCGCCGCCGCGGCGGTCGTCGTCGGACTCGTCCGTCACGCCGCTCTTCGGGGCATCGCCGGCCGTCGGCTCGGCCGTCTACCTTCTCCGGGGGCTTCCTTAAAAATGCGGGGGAGAAACGCACCCTACGTGAAAGTGCTCTGGCCGTTGGCGGCCGCCGTGCTGGCGGCGTCGGCGCTCGCCGCCGTCGCGCGCGCGCAGTCGGGCAGGCCGCTCCCGACGCCGACCCCGACCCAGAGCACGACGCCGGGCCCCGCGCCCGAGCCCGCGCCGAAGTTCTCCGCCGCCCCCGGCGAGGACAGGTACAGGCTCGTCTACCCGCTCGGGTGGGACGGGCCGCTCCGCCCCGGCGGCGGCCCCGAGGCCGACCGCGTCAGGCATTCGCGCATGAACAACTTCGTCGCGCGCCTCAACGAGGCGGGCGAGCGCGGCTACCGTCTGCTGGCGGTCGTCAACGGTCGGATGCCGGTCGCCGTCGTCGAGCTGGACGCGGTTCAGCACGAGTACGGCTGGTTCGAGACGGCCCTCGTCGGGCGCTCCTCGGGGGACGCTGGGCGGCTGTACACGCGCTTCTTCAACATGTACAGGAAGCAGGCCGCCGGGGGTTTCCGCCTCGCAGGGCACTTCGTGATCGAGAGGGACTGCGCGCTCTTCAGCGCGGGATTCTTCCGCGTCGAAGAGCGGTGCCTCTCGAAAGACCTCCACCTGCTTGAGCGGCGGAAGGGCGTCGAGCGCGCCAGGCAGACCCAACTGGCGGTCGTCAACCCGGACGCGCGCGCCGGCCGCTTCGGCGACGAGCTGACGGCGCAGGTCGCCGGCGGTCTGGCCGAGGGGCTGCGCCCGGCCTACGCATTCTCAAGGTTCGCCCTTCTGCTCGAAGAGCCGTGGGATGTGCGCGACGCACCCGCCGGCGCGGCCGACTTCCGCGTCCTCACGCAGACGGGCGGGGCCGGCGACTTCGAGAGGGCGGTCAACGAGCTGGCGCGGCAGGGCTACCGGATGCACCTGAGCAACTACGGCGTCGCCGTCATGCGGCGCGACGCGGGCGGCGCGACGCCCGCCGAGTACCTCTGGCTGGACGCGAGGGAGAAGGATTTCGCGCGGCGGCTCGCGGAGGCGCAGGAGGCCGGCGCCGTCTACCGCATGACCTCCCCGGACGGCGAGCGCGACGAGGCGCGGCTCGTCTTCGAGCGCCCGCTCGCCGGCGTCGTCGGGCGGCGCGACTACAAGGTGTTCCGCGTCGATTTACAATTCGCGGAGAACGTCGCCGCGAGGCGAGTCGCGGTCAGAGTCTCGCCGCAGACGGCGGCGTCGGTCGCGGACATCGGTCGGTTGCTGGGCGAGGGCTACGCCGTCCGCGACCTCTTCTGGGCCGACGCCGCGCACATACTCTTGGAGCGGACGCGTTAGGGAACGCGAGGCGTCCGCACGTCGGAAGGGGGAGATGATGAACATGAGACTTGTAAGACTTAGACTGCCGCTCGCCGGCTCGCTGCTGTTCGTCGCGCTGGCGGTCGCGCCCGCCCGGCCGCACGCGACGGCCGCCTCCGCGGCCGAGACGCGCTGCGGCTGGTTCAGCAACCCGACGCCCGCCAACGCCTCGCTCTACGACCGCGACGACGAGTGGGTCATCAGCGTGCAGGGCGGGCACCAGGCCGAGGGCGACTGGCCGAGCTTCACTCCCAAACAGTGGGTCGAGACGAACGGGCATTACGGCCACGGCTGCGCGTGCATGCGTGTCAGGGTCAACCGCGAAGAGCACAGGGTGCTCGTCATCGAGAGCGCACGCGCACGCCCGCTCTCGGCCTGCCGGCGCGACCGCGCGCTCAAGCGCTGGGGAATGGAGTGAGCGGATTTTTATCATGGGGCGGACGGTTGATTTCGGGGGGGCGTCACGCGCGAACCCGCGTCGGAGACGGCTACCGCCGGGCGAGGGCCGTCCTCGGCGGGCTGCGTTGGCGACGGCGCAGGAGGCGGAAGTGTCTCGAAGCCGTCAGGCGGTGCGTCGAGAGCCGAAGGCCGCCCGTGCTCGTCTACCTGATGGCGAAGGTGGGCTCCTCCACCGTCACGGCCGCGCTGGCGGACGCCGGCCTGAGCGTCTTTCAGGTTCACATGATGAACCCGGACAACATCCGCCGGCTGCGCTCTAAAGTTAGGCGGAGGGGGCCTGCGGGGTTATGGATGGACACCGACATTTCTCGACGCCCTCAAGCTCCCGGAGGCTTACGTCGACGACATGCTCGATTCAAGATACACGCGCCACTTCTTCACGCCCGAGGAGGTCGCCGCGCTCCGGGCCAGATGGCTGACGTGAGTGAGGAGGCATGATGACTGTATGAGGCCGGAGCTGCGAATCGTCTCACGGACGCCTCTACACGAACTCTGGGACGAGCGCGGGGTCGTGAGCGGGACGGAGCTTCGTGACGTGGGCCGCTCTGATATAGCCGGGTTGCTGCGTGCGGGCAAAGTCCGTTTCGTGGTGGCTGATGTCGGCGGCCCGCCGGAGTGGGTTCCGGCCGATGAGTGTTACGGCTTCTGGCAGTCTGAGGTGAAGCCTCATCTGGCCGACCCCGCGGCGAATAATTACCCGGAGGATTTCCCGGGCGGGTACTGCTACTTCGCCTCGGAGTGGGACGCGAAGGGCGGCGAGCCCATCATCCTCCTGACGGCGCACCATTAGGAAGCGGGGGGCATAGATTTCATTCGCCTCAAAATAGTAGTTACGGCGGCGTTCACACGAACGCGACCCTCATCCGTTGGCCCGGCCCAACCCCCCTTGGGAGACGGGCGCATTCACGTGAACGCGGGCCTACCCCTTCACTGCGACAGCTTCTCTAGTTTTTTGAGGATGCGGGCGGCCTGGTTGCGGCCGACGAGGGGGACGCGCTCGTCTTCGGAGAGTTCGCGGACGAGGGGGATGAGCTGCCGGCGGTCGGAGAGGTAGTCGCGCTCGATGAGCGATTCGAGGCGGTTGATGAGCTTGGGGGTTTCGAGCGGCTGGCTCTCCAGCGCCACCTTGACCTCGAAGACGAAGAGCGCCTGCTCGGAGGCGCGGCGGTACTCCTGCGCGAGCCCCTGCGCGTCGGCGTTCTGGCTGTAGTTGAACTCGGTCGCGCGCTCCTGCGCGCCGCGCCGCACCGTCAGGCGCGTCTGCCCCTGGCTCGGGTAGTTGCGCTCGCCCTGATAGCTCGCCCCGGATTCGAGGAAGCCCAGCGCCTCCCACTTCGCGCGCACGCGCGCGAGCGCGGCGGGCGAAAGCTCGAAGGGCTCCGTGAGCTGCTCGGTGTCCATGCGGCGCTCGAAGCGTATGTGGCCGCGCCCCGCGTCGTCGTGCTCAATGTGTACGAAGTAGACGAGGAAGTCCGGCTGGCGGAACTCGTAAGTGTAGCGCGCGGCGTTCGGGTCTCCCTTGGGCTTCGCGGGGACGCCCGCCCTCACCGACGCGGGCACGTCGTCGGCTCCCTCATCCTCCGGCCTTTTGGAAACTTTCTGCGGCTGCCGCTGCCCGACCGAAGGCGTCGGCGTCTGGAGCGGCGTCGCCTTGCGCTGCGAGGAACTCTGCGCCGAAGCGTCGAGCGCCGCGCCCGTCATGTAGACGAGCGCGGCGGCGGTTAAGAGGGCGAGCTTCAACGCCCTCATGCTCACTCGAACCTCACGGAGACGAGGCGCGAGATGCCGGCCTCCTCCATCGTCACGCCGTAGAGGGCGCGCGCCATCTCCATCGTCCGCTTGTTGTGCGTGACGACGATGAACTGCGTCTCGGCCGACATCTCCTTGATCTTCGTGGTGAAGCGGCCGACGTTGGCCTCGTCGAGCGGCGCGTCCACCTCGTCGAGCAGGCAGAAGGGCGACGGCCGGTAGCGGAAGACGGCGAGCACGAGCGCGAGCGCCGCCATCGCCTTCTCGCCGCCCGAGAGCAGCAGCACGTTCTGAAGACGCTTGCCCGGCGGCTGCGCCACGATGTCGATGCCCGACTCCAAAATGTCGTCGGCGTCGAGCATGCTCATCTCGCCCCGGCCGCCGCCGAACAGCTCGACGAAGAACTGGCCGAAGTTGCGGTTGACCTCCTCGAAGGCGTGGCGGAAGCGCTCGCGCGAGCGGCGCTTGATCTCGCGCAGCGCCTCCTCGGTCGAGCCGATGCCGTCGGTGATGTCCAGACGCTGCGCGGTGAGGAACGTCAGACGCTCCTCGTTCTCGGCCAGCTCTTCGAGCGCCATCATGTTGACCGCGCCGAACGACTCGACCCTCGCGCGCAGCTCTTCGAGGCGTGCGCGCGATGCTTCGAGGTCGAAGTCCTCCTCGTGCGGGTGCTGCGCCGAGACCTCTTCGAGCGTCTGGTTCAGCTCGCTCACGCACGACTCGCGGACGAAGTTCAGACGCGCCGAAGCCTCCGCGCGCTGCACTTCGAGCGCGGCGCGCGCGTCGCGCGCGGACGAAGCGCGCTGGTGAAGCTCGGTCACTTCGAGCGAGAGCGCGTCGGCGCTCTCCCGCGCCTCGGCCAGACGCGCGGCCGCCTCGCCCACGCGGCGTTCGAGCAGGGCGCGCTCGTCCTCCGCGCCGGCCGAAGTCTCGTCCAGCTCGGCCAGCGAGCGGCGCAGGGCTTCGAGCCGCCCGGCGGCCTCCGACTCCTCCTGCGCGTGCCGCTCCAGACGCGTGTGAAGCTCTACGGCCTCAGACTCCATGCGGCGAAGCTCCGCGGCGGCGGCGCGGCGGCGCTCGGCGGCGGCGGCGGCCTGCGCGCGCTGAGCGCCGAGGTTCTCGCTCTCGGCTTCTGCGGCGCGGCGCGCGCCCGAAAGCGTTTCGGCAGCGCCCGAGACGGCGGTCTGCGCGGCGGCGCGCGCCCCCTGCGCGGTCTCAAGCTCGGCGAGCTGGCGCGCGCGGCGCTCCTCCACCTCGCGGCGCTCCTCGGCGAGTCGCGCGGCGTCGTCGGCGACGACGCGCATGTGGCGCTCCGTGCGCTCTATCTCCTGGTGTAGCTGCGCGGCGCTCACCTCGCGCGCGACGTGCTCGCGCTCCTCGCGCCCTATCTCGTCGTTGAGCAGGACGAAGGCGTCTTCGAGTTCGCCCAGATGGGTGCGCGCGCTCTGCGCGGCCTCGCTGGCGAAGACGAGGTCGGCTTCGAGCCCGACCATGCGGAGTTCAAGCTCGCGCATCTCGCGCTTGAAGGCGAGGAGCCCGGCGCCCTCGTCCGAGACGGGGTGGCCGCCCGCCGCGATGAGCTGGCCGGCGACGACCCACTCGCCGGCCGCCGTCACGCACATCTCGCCGGTCGGGAGCGTCAGAAGCATCGCGCGCTCAAGGTCGGCCGCGACCCGCGCGTTCATCTCGCGCGAGAGCGTGCGCGAGAGCACCGCGCCTATCTCGCGCGGCGCGCCGAGCAGGGAGGCGACACGCGTCTCCTCGTCAATCTCGACGTTAACGGCGGCGCTCTCATCCTCAAGCGTCGCGCCCGCCGCCGCGTCCGCGTCGTCGAGCTCGGCGGCGCCGCCCCGAATCCCCGCGACGAGGAAGGTCGCGCGACCGGCGCCCGTGGCGCGGAGCCACGCGGCCGCGCGCACGGCGTCGTCGGGCGTGGGCACGATGACGGACTGCAAGTAAGGGCCGAGCACGCTCTCGACGGCGCGCTCCCAGCGCGGCTCGACGCGGAGCACGTCGGCGACCGTGGCGACGACGTGGAAGTCGCGCGGCGCGTCGCCCTCGGCCGGCGCGAAGATGCGCTGGACGGACTGCGAGTAGAGAGAGTGCTGCGAGTCTATCTCGCTCAGAGTGTCGAGGCGGTGCCGGACGCGCGCAGACTCGTCGCGCGCCCGCGCGCGCTCGGCCTCCGCCGCGGCCACCTCGGCGCGCGCGTCGGAGAGGGCGCGCGTGCGCGCCTCGCGCTCGGCGTAGAGCGCGTCGAGGT
>DASWNR010000575.1:0-6189 GCA_036399155.1 Pyrinomonadaceae bacterium | reverse complement strand
CGTCGCCCACGAAAGCCTTCGCGGACTCGAAGAGCTTCGTCGTGACGACGGCGGGCAGCGCGTCCCAGTCTATGGCCTCGCGTATCGCGCTCAACAACTGCCCAACGCCCTGGCCGGTCAGCGCGCTCGTCCTGAAGGTGCCGTCGAAGCCGGTCATCCGCCGCAACGATTCGATCTCGCCGGCAACGTCGGATTCCCTTTCGATGTCGGCATGCGTCTCGACAAGGAAACTCTTCGGCGCGACGGACGTGCCCCGTTCTGACTGAGCCCGCCGCAACTCCTCGCGCCAGCGCGTGATGTCGTTAAACGTCTCCCCTCGCGACGGGTCGAAGACGAAGAGCGCGAGTGACACCTCTGTCAATCCCAGCTCTTCGTAGGGGCGAGTCATCCACTCGCCCGCGGATTCCCGGAGCGTCACCTCGCGAACTTCCGTCCGCCCGTCCGGCGCGGAGATGCTCTCTTTGTAAAGTTGTCCTACGCTGACGCCCTGCGTCGCCGGGGGCATCCGCTGCGGGTGCTCCTGCGACGGCGTCCGTTGCGTGCGCTCCCCCGGCTGCGCGCCGTACTCCATGAGTCGCGCCGCGAGGTAGGTTTTGCCTGACTCGTTGTTGCCGATGAGGAGGACGTTCGCGTTCTTGTAATAGACCTCCCCTTCCTTCGGCGCGCGTCGTAAGAGCAGGTCGGGGTTCAGACTCCAGACGCGCACGCCGCGCCCCGTCCCGTCGAGCGTGGCGAGCGTGTCGGGACGTTGCGGGTGGAAGGCTACGCCGGAGTCTTGCGAAGTTTCGGGCACCGGCTCGTCGAGGACGGCGATCGTCTCCCGCGTCTGCGTGTTCCAGAGCCTCACGGTGCCGTCCAGCGACTTCGACGCGAGCATGCTTCCGTCCGCCGAGAACGAGAGCGAAGTGACCGCGCCGGCGTGGCCCTCAAGAGTGGCGGCGAGCTGAAGAGTAGGCGGGTTGTAAGTCTCCGGCACAACGTTCAAGACACTTATAACCCCGTCGCGCGCCCCCGCGGCGAGCAGCAGGCCGTCCGGCGCGGCCGCCAGACTCGACACGCCTGCACGCCAGCTCACCCGGTCGATATGGCCCGTCCAGGTCGGCATGTACAGCCCCACGTTGCCGCTCTCCGTCGCGAATGCGACCGCGTCGCCGGAGGGGAGCCAGGTGACGAAGCTGACGACCTTCTCTTCATGCGTAAGTTGCAGGCGACCGTCGGGTGAGAACATGAGAATGCTCGAAGCGTCGACAGTTACTAGCCTCTTGCCGTCGGGTGACCACGCCACTCTACGGACCAACGCGCCCGGGACCTCATACAACTCCGGCGCGCGAACCGCTTGAAGGACGTTCTTCCAAATCGAGAGGTATCCATCCGTGATGGCCGCAAGTTGTTTACCGTCCGGAGACCACGTGACTTGAGGCACGCCGCCCGGGTGCGCCTGCAAGGTGTGTGTAACGCCGGCTCCCTCATCCCATATGTAGATGCTTGAGTACGTCGTGGGCGCGGCGAGGGATTTTCCGCTGGGCGACCACGCAAGGTGCGTGACGTAACCTTCCCCGGTCGAGAACGTTCTGGAGAGTGTGAGGCCGGGCGGATACTGCGGGTCAGTTTGAGCTTGAGCTTGAGTCTGCGCCTGCGTGTCGGGCGCGGCGGCGCGCGGCGTTTGAAGGCCGAGGCGGACCGCGAGCTCGGGCGTCGAGGGGAGGCTTACTCCGGCGACGCTGAGCGCGGCGGCGTTCGAGCCCGCGGCGTCGAAGAGTTCGAAGGCTTCTTCGCCGTCCCCGCCGCTCATCATCCGCTCGAAGCCGGCGGCGTAGAGCACAAGCTCGTCGTGCGCGCCGAGCGGCGAGGCGAGCGTGTGCGCGACGCGGGCGACGCGCAGCGCCTCGCCCGCGTCCGCCTCCTCTATCTTCCTGCCGAGCTCCGACGCGAGCGCGCGCGCGGCCTCCTCGGGTCGCGCGTACGCGAGCGCGGTCCACTCCTGCGCCTGCCAGAAGGCGCGCGCGTCGCGGCGTCGCGCGGCGACGCGCGCGCGGCCCGCGTAGACGTAGAGAAACTCCGCCGCACGGCGCAGGCGCGCGACGCCGAACTTCACGTCGGCCGCGAACTCGTCGAGCAGAAACTCGCGCACGCGCGCGTCCATCTCGTAGAACTCGCCGCCCGCCTCGCGGCAGAGCGGGGAGAGCAGCAGGTCAGCCTCGGCTATCCAGGGCGCCGAGGGCACGAAGTTGACGCGCAGGAGGTGCACGAGGTCCGGCGTGAGCCCGAGCGGGAGCGACGCGTAGAGCGCGAGCGCCGCGTGCGCCGAGCCGTGGCGGCGCGCGAACGCGAACGCGCGCGCGCGCGGCTCGTACTGCGCGCCCGCGCGCGCCAGCTCTTCGAGCACAAGCCCTTCTTCCAGCACGCTCAAACCCTAACGCCCCCTGAGCCGCTCGACCGCCGCGTAAATCCCCTCGCGGTCGAGCGGGAACATACGCACCCCGCACTCCCGACGCACGTCCTCCGCGGTCGTCCCCGGCCAGCGCGAGCGCGGCACGGGGTTTATCCACGCGACGTTGGGCGTCACCTGTCGCAGCGCGGAGACGAAGCGCGCGGACGAGCGGACGCGCCGCGCGTCGCGCGTGCCGCGCGCAGCGCCCGCGTCGCTTAGGACGAGCACGCCCGCGCCTTCGAACCCTTCGACCGCCTCCCTGAAAGAGACCGGCTCGTTCATCAGAGGGTCGCGGAAGACGTTGCGGCCGACCACGTCGTGAAAGAAGAGTATCGAGACGAGCGCGAGGCCGCTGTGCCGCGCCGTCTCAAGCAGCGGCTTTGTCACGCGCCGGAAAGGAACCATCGAGCCGCCCTCGTCCGCGAGTATCAGCAGCCGCGCGAGGTTGACGCGGCGCGGGATGAGCACGGGGCGCAGGAAGACGCCCTGCCTGTACGCGCGCTCGACCGTGGCCGCAACGTCCAGCTCGGTCGGCGCCCCCGTCCGCTGCATGCGCCGGAAATATCGCCAGGCCGTCCTGACCTGCCGCCTGGTGACCGGCAGAGTCCCCGTCAGGTCAAGCTTCGGGTCGAGCCTCCACTCCGCGCCCGCGGTCGGCGACGCCGCGAGCGACAGCGCCGCGCCGACTCCGCCCGCGGTCGTCTTCTTCAGGACTGCGCCCGCGCCCCCCGCGTGAGCGGCGTCGCTTATTCGGGGCGCGGGCGTCCCCGGCTGAGTCGCCGGGTCGCGCCTCGACGTGTCGGCGTCCGCGCCGGGGGGCGGGGGCGCGTCGGGCGTCTGCGGCGGGCGCGCCTTCGTGCCCTCTTCGCGCGCGGCGAGCGCCTCGATGTCAGCGGCCGTGAGACGCGCGGGCAGCATCGAGTTGAGCACCTGCTCGATCTGCCTCTGCTCTTCGCGCGTCTTGCCCCACATGACCGAGCACATGAAGACGAGGTCATCGCGCGAGTTGGCCCCGACGCCGGACGCGAGCGCGCGCAGCCCCGCGAGGTAGTCGCCCACGCCGAGCGGGTAGCTACGCGCGCGAAGCTCTCTGAAGAGGTCTAAGAATGGTGCGGGCGTCTCCTCGCTCACGCGCCTCCTTCGGAGAGACGTTGCACCTGCTGCACGTCCTGCTGGTGTTTGAAGAGGACCTCCCAGTACGGGAGCTCCGTGAGTTTGCGCCCGGAGGCGAGCCGCTCGGGCCTGACCTTCCAGTGGTGAAGAATCTTCACCCAGTCGAGCAGCTCGCTCGTCGCGGGGGCCTTGCGGAAGGCGTCGGCGTCGAGTCCCCTGATCTCGTTCAGGCGCCCGATGGCGAGCGCGGCGAGCCGCTCCTCAAGCTCCAGCTCCCTGGTGTTGAGGCGCACTATCTCGGCGAGCTGTTCGCTGTCGGGAAACTCTATATAGTAGAAGAGGCAGCGGCGCAGGAACGCGTCGGGCAGCTCCTTCTCGTCGTTACTGGTGATGACGACGACGGGCGGCGTCTCGGACTTATAGGTGACGCTCCAGCCTTCGGCCTCCTCTTCCTTCGTCAACTGGCCTTTAAGCTCTTCGATGGTGAAGGTCTTCTCCTCCAGCTCGCGCAGGAGGTCGTTGGGAAAGTCTATATCGGCCTTGTCTATCTCGTCGATGAGGACGACCGATTCCGCGCCGCCCTTCAGTGCCTTGCCGAGCGGCCCGAAGTCTATGTAGTTCGTCAGGCTCTGCGCACGCACCGGGTCGAGCTGCGCGTCGGCCAGACGGCGCACCATGTCTATCGAGTAGAGGCCGTCGCGCGCGCGCGAGGTCGACTTGACGTACCACTTGTAGAAGGGCAGGCCGAGCTCGCCCGCGATGGCGTGTGCCAGCTGCGTCTTGCCGCAGCCGGGCGGCCCCTTGACGAGCAGCGGCCTCCCGAGCGCCATCGACATGTTGACGACCTGCGCGAGTTTCCGGTCGGCGCGGTACGGGTACTTCTTGCCGTCGCCCTTGTAGCGTCTGAGGTTCATCGTTCACAGTCCTTCGGCCTGCGGTTTTTAGTTCGCGGCCAGCGTGGAAAGTTTGCTGTAGACCTTGAGCGGCTCGCCGCCCGTCTCCGCGGCGACGATGGCGGCAAGCTCCCGCGCCCGCGTCAACTGCTTCGCAGCGTCGCCGCCAAACGCGCCCGCCTCTTTGAGCCAGCCGCGCAGCCACGCGGTCAGCTCCTTCTCCGTGAAGACTATCAGCGCGGGGAGCTTGACGGGACGCGCCGACTCGAAGTCCGCGTCGTCGTCCGCGGCCGGGTCGAAGGCACACGCGTCCCAGTCGTCGCCGGGCGCGCCCTCGTGGCTCATGAAGGCGACGAGCTTGTGCCGGTGCGCCTGTGCGCCGAGCGCGTCCGTAAGCGGTTTCCAGAACTGTGCGACGAAGGAGGTGAGCCCGCCGCCGTAGCGTTGCAGGTCGTGGATTTCGAGTAGGACGTGCTCGGACTCAAGAAGCTTCTTGACGCGCGCGGCGAGCGCCGAAACGTCCGCGGGTTCCCACTTCTCGTCAACCGCCCTGCCGAAGGCCGAGAGCATCCCGTTCAGGTCGTTCCCGTCCCAGTAGCCGCCGACCGGCAGCACGACGCGGCGCGGCTGCGCGTCCTCGTTCGCGTCTTCGAACTCTTCGCGCAGGCGTCGCACGGCCTGCGCGTGGCCGTAGCCGACGGGGCCCTGTACGAGGAACCCGACGACCTCCGCGAGAGCCACGCCCGCCATTATCTCGAAGGCGCGCTCGAACTGCGCGACCAGCTCGCGCCGGCCGAGCGAGACGAGGTCTGCTTCGTTCGGCGCGGGCGCGCCCCCGACGGACGCGCGCTCGCCCTCGCTCATGACGCCGCGCCCGACCCAAGTGCTCACGAGCTGTATCGTCTTGCGCACGAGCTGCGGCACGTCTTCGAAGTCCATCGTGACGCCCATCGAACGCACGCGCCTGACGAAGTTCTTCTGCGCCTCTGCGGCGCGCGCGTCCTGCGCCTTCGCGCGCCGGCGCAGCTTGCGGTCGTACGGGGTCGAAGCCTTCGGCACCAGCACCGCCTTCGTTTTACTCAGCTCGCATGCCCAGTCGAACTCGGCTTCGGTGTAGGAGCGCTCCTGCCCAGGCGGCGACGAGCCGCGCCAGTGCGCGAAAACGCCGAGGTAATGGCTGCTCCTTTCCAGGTGGCTGCGGCAGACCTTCTCCGCCTCTTCGTAGTCCGCGACCCAGGACTCCATGCAGACTTCGTCCGCACCGCACCCCGTGACGGCACTCCTCACGTAAGGGCGGCAGTCCTCTTCGAGGTCTAACCCGGTCGAGCTTAAAAAGACGCTGGCGGCCATGATTCGGTTAAGCGGGGCCGTAGACACGTGGAGACAATCTGAGAGAAGCCCTGAGCGTAATAACACCCGAGACGCCATTTTACAACATCCGTGCGGACCGCCACGCGCGAGATAACCGTTGCGGCGTCAAACGAAGTTGCCTATCCTGCGCTCTCGCTCCAGCGGGGTGCGCCGCCACCACGCGTCGGAAGACATGGTGCAGGCGGCGTTGAAGCGGGCGGCGACGGGCGGCGGGGTCGAGAAGAGGGTGGGCTGCCACACGCTGCGCCACAGCTTCGCCACGCACCTGATGGAGTCCGGTGACGACATCCGGTTATGGTTCCGCTTTTCTCTCCGTTGTGAACCCATAACTTAACGATCAAGAGCACCCCAATAGGCTTCTTAAAAATTTCCGCGCTCCGG
>DASWNR010000574.1:0-6576 GCA_036399155.1 Pyrinomonadaceae bacterium | reverse complement strand
CAAGCTGAACAGCTTCAACGGCGACTACATCGCCGCCGAGATGGTCAAAGCCTTCATCACCTCGGACGAGTACCGCCAACGCTTCGGGCAATGAAACAGTAGACGGCAGTCAGTAGACAGTAGGCTCCGCCCGGCGGACGTTGACGCCGGGGCGCGGGTGACTCAACTGACGGAGATTTTTCTACCGACCACCGTCTACTATCTACCGTCTACTCTTCTTCGGGCACGCGCCTCGTCGTCCTCGCGGGCGTCGAGTGGGCTCCTGATTTACACGCCCTGTCTGGAGTCCAGTCATGCTCAACTCCCCGCGCGTCTCGAAGACTCGACGCCCAGACCGCCGGCCTCTGGCCTCGTGTGTCGCGGCCGTCGTCGCACTCGCCGTCATCGCCTTCTCGCCGCGCACGCCGGCCGCGAGCGCGCAGACCATCGGCGGCTCGCCCACCTTCGTCATCAGCCAAATCTACACGCACGGCGGCGAGCCGGGCGCGGCCTTCCGGAACGACTACGTCGAGCTATTCAACCGCGGCAACCAGCCGGTCGACATCAAAGACTGGGCGCTCCACCTCGCGCTCAACACGAGCCCCTACCCGACCACCTGGTACATACGCCTGACGCTCGGCAGCTACGTCGTCCAGCCCGGCCGCTACGTCCTCGTCAAGCTCGGCGGCGGCCCGAACGGCGCGCCGCTCCCCGGGCACGACTTCAACGCGAACTTCCCGCTCCTGCCCTTCCCGCCCGAGCTGACCCACTCGGGCACGGTCGGCCTGCTGGACGCGAACGGCAACTTCCGCGGGTGCCCGACGCTCGGGACGCAGGGCGTCGTCGATTACGTCGGCTACGGCCCGGGCTCGACCTGCTTCGAGGGTCTGGACGGCGCGGCGGCCGAGCCTTCGGCGACGCAGGCGGCCGTGCGCGACGCGGGCGGCTGCTCTGACAACAACAGCAGCAAGCTCGACTTCCGACTCGGGACGGCGGCCCCGCGCAACAGCTCGACGCCGGCCGCCCCCTGCAACATCCCCGACCCGCCGAGCTTCTTCGACTTCGACGCGCCCGAGTTTCACGCCGCGGAGTCCGACGGGCGCGCCGAGATTCTCGTCACGCGCACCGGCGACCTGACCGCCCCGGCCACCGTCGATTACTCCGTCACCGGCGGCACGGCCTCCGACCGCGGCGACTACACGAGCTTCTCCGGCCGCCTCCGCTTCGCCACCGGCGAGGCGCGGAAGACGTTCGAGATCCTGCTCACCGACGACGCCACGCAGGAGCCGGGCGAGACCGTCGAGATGCTTCTGTGGAAGCCCGCCGGCGGCGGCGCCGTGACGGGCTTGCGCGACCGCGCCGCGCTCGTCATCCACGACGACGACTTCGGCCCGGCCGCGTCGAACCCCATCGACTCGTCGGAGTTCTTCGTCCGACAGCACTACCACGACTTCCTCAACCGCGAGCCCGACCCGGCCGGCCTACAGTTCTGGACGGGCGGCATCGAGTCGTGCGGCGCCGACGCGGGGTGCCGCGAGGTCAAGCGCATCGACACGTCGGCCGCCTTCTTCCTCTCGATAGAATTTCAGCGCACGGGCTTCCTCGTCCACCGGCTCTACCGCGCGTCGCTGCCCGAGAAGGACTACCGTGTGCGTTCGCTGCCGCGCTACCTTGAGTTCGTGCGCGACACGCGGGAGGTCGGGCGCGGCGTCGTCGTCGGGCGGGCCGGCTGGGAGTGGCAACTCCAACAGAACATTGATCTCTTCCTGCAAGACTTCATGGCGCGCCCGGAGTTCGTGCTCGCCTACCCGCCGCAACTCGACTCAGTCCAGTACGTCGATAAGCTCAACGCGCAGGCCGGCGGCGTGCTCACGCCCACCGAGCGCACCAGCCTCGCCGGCAGCCTCGCCCTCGGCGGGGAGACGCGCGCGACCGTGCTGCGCAAGAAGGTGGCGGAGAACGCCGAGTTCTCAAGACGCGAGACTAACCGCGCGTTCGTCCTGATGCAGTACTTCGGCTACCTGCGCCGCGCGCCGAACGACCCGCCCGACGCGGACTTCGCCGGGCTCGACTTCTGGCTCACGAAGCTCGACTCGTTCGGCGGCGACTACCGACGCGCCGAGATGGTCAAGGCGTTCCTCTCCTCCGCCGAGTACCGCGCGCGCTTCGGCCAGTGAGAAGAAGGGCGAAAGGGGCGAAGAGGGGAAGAGGGTGAAGACAAAAACCTTTTCCCCTTTTCGCCTTTTAACATTATCGTCACGCGCCGCTTCTTGACGCCGCCGCAACCTATCCGGTAAAAGCATCTCTCCTGCACAAATCCCAGCGCCTCCGCGGAACGAGCAGAGCGAGACGCCGGCCCCGAGTCAAACCGAGAAAGGAACCGCCCACGTGTTTAATTCGCGCTACCGCTGGCGACGCAGTATTGCGTCCGCCCGCCGTCAACTCTTCGCCCTCGCCATCGTCGCCCTCCTGAGCGTGCCATTCATCCCGGCGCGCCTCAGCAACGTCATCCGAACGGCCGAGGCCGTCTCGCCGGACATCGTCATCAGTCAGGTCTACGGCGGCGGCGGCAACGCGGGCGCGACCTACACGCACGACTTCGTCGAGTTGTTCAACCGCGGCTCGGCGGCCGTGTCGCTCGCCGGGAAGTCCGTGCAGTACACGAGCGCGACCGGCACGGGTACCTTCGCCATCGGCGCGACCCTCGCCGGCACCCTGCAACCCGGGCAGTACTACCTCGTGCAGATGGCCTCGAACGCCAACGTCGGCTCGCCGCTGCCGACCCCCAATGCCACCGGCAACTCGGCTATGGCCGCGGGGGCCGGTAAGGTCGCGGTCGTCAACAGCGCCTCGAACCTCCCCTGCAACGGCGGCAGCGACCCCTGCACGGCGGGCGAGTTGGCGCTCATCGTTGACCTCGTCGGCTACGGCAACGCCAACTTCTTCGAGGGCGCGGGCGCCGCCCCCACGATAAGCGCCACGCTCGCCGACTTCCGCGCCGGCGCAGGCTGCACCGACACGGACAATAACAGCGCCGACTTCTCGGCCGCGACGCCCGCCCCGCGCAACACCTCGACGGCGCTCAACGCCTGTTCCGCCGCCACGCCGACGCCGACGCCGGTGCCGGGCGTCACCCTCTCCGTCAACGACGTGTCGCAGAACGAGGGCAGCGGCGGCGGGACGACCGCCTACACCTTCACCGTCTCGCTCTCCGCACCGGCCGGCCCCGGCGGCGTCACCTTCGACATCGCCACCGCCGACGGCACCGCGCAGGACGACAACCCCGCGACCGAGGACAACGATTACACCGCGAACAGTCTGACCGGCCAGACCATCCCCTCCGGCTCCAGCACCTACAGCTTTACCGTGCAGGTCAACGCCGACTCGACGACCGAGGCCAACGAGACCTTCTTCGTCAACGTCACCAACGTCACGGGCGCGACCGTCGCGGACGGGCAGGGCCAGGGCACGGTCGTCAACGACGACATCACGCTCTCGCTCATCCACGACGTTCAGGGCAGCGGCGCCGCCACCCCCATCCCCGGCGCGACCGTCACCGTGCGCGGCATCGTCACGCTGCTGAAGTCGAACGGCTTCTTCCTACAGGAAGAGGTCGGCGACAACGACGCCGACACGAACACCTCCGAGGGCATCTTCGTCTTCACCTCCGCCGCGCCGCTCGTCTCCATCGCCGACCAGGCGACCGTCAACGGCACGGTCTCCGAGTTCAACGGCCTGACCGAGATCACCGCGTCGAACGTCAACGTCTCGGTCAACAGCACCGGGAACGTCTTGCCGACCGCCGTCACGCTCACGACCGCCGACCTGCCGCCGACCGCGAACTTCGCGCAGCCGCAGCTTGAGAAGTACGAGGGCATGCGCCTTACGGCCGCCTCGCTCACGACGGTCGCGCCCAACGACAGCTTCTTCGACGTGTCCACCGTCATCACAGGCGTCCCGCGCCCCATGCGCGAGCCGGGCATCCCGGCCTCCGACCCCATCCCGCCCGACCCGACTTCGGGCACGCCCGACCCGAACATCGCCATCTGGGACGAGAACCCCGAGCGCCTCCTCCTCGACACCAACGGCCGCGCCGGCTCGACCGGCGAGGCGATAACCTCGAACGTCGTCATCACGAACGTCGCCGGGCCGCTCGACTACGGCTTCGGCCAGTACCGCCTCATCAACGAGGCGCCGCTCACGCGCTCGGCCAACATGAGCGTGGTGGCAGTGCCCGCGCCGCTGGCCTCCGAGTTCACCGTCGCCAGCTACAACATCGAGAACTTCAACAACAACGCGACGCAGCGCCAGAAGGCCGCGCTCACCGTCCGCAACGTCCTCCACTACCCGGACATCATCGGCCTGGTCGAAATCTTCGACCTCGCAGACTTGCGGGCGCTCCGCGACCAGATCAACAACGACGCGGTCGCCGCCGGCGACCCGAATCCGCAGTACGAGGCTTACCTCATCGAGGCGGACGGCACGAGCGAGGACAACGATCAGGACGTCGCCTTCCTCGTCAAGACCTCGCGCGTCTCGGTGACGAGCGTCACGCAGGAGCGCGAGGAGGAGACCTTCGTCGAGCCGGGCACCGGCAACACCGCCATCCTGCACGACCGTCCGCCCCTCGTCCTCGACGCCACGGTCGACCCGACGGGCGCGAACCCGCGGCGAGTCATCGTCATCTCCAACCACCTCCGCTCGTTCATCGACAGCGAGCTGGTCGGGGGCGACGGACCGCGCGTGCGCGAGAAGCGCAAGAAGCAGGCCGAGTCGCTCGCAGACCTCCTCGACGAGTTGCAGGACAACAACGCGGGCGTCCCCGTCATCTCGGTCGGCGACTACAACGCCTACCAGTTCAGCAGCGGGTTGGACGACTCCGTCTCGGTCATCAAGGGCAACCCAACGCCCGACGACCAGATCGTCGTAGACCAGAGCCCCGACCTCGTCGACCCAGACTTCTTCAACCTCATCGACGAGCTGCCGGCGTCCGAGCAATACAGCTTCATCTTCGAGCACACGCCGCAGGCGCTCGACCACCACATCGTCAACACGGCCGCGCGCGCGCGCAACACGCGCATCGCCATCGCGCGCGTCAACTCTGACTTCCCAGAGGTGCCGGCCGCGGCCTTCGCCTCGGACGCCTCGCGCCCCGAGCGCAACTCGGACCACGACCCCGTCGTCTCCTACTACTCGCTCGGCGACGGGCAGGCGGCCGGCTCGCTCATCATCAGCGAGTTCCGCTTCCACGGCCCGAACCTCGGCGGCGACGAGGCGTCGCCCGGGACGGGCGGCGGCACGGACCCGCCGGGCGGCCCGCGCGCGCCGGGCACGGCGGCCGAGAACGACGAGTTCATCGAGTTCTACAACAACACCGACTCCGACATCACGGTCAACGCCATCGACGGCTCGGCGGGCTGGGCGCTGGTGGCCTCCGACGGGCAGGTGCGGTTCATCATCCCGAACGGCACCGTCATCCCCGCGCGCCACCACTTCCTCGCCGTCAACACCGACGGCTACTCGCTCTACGACGTGGCGCTGCCCGACGACGTGCTGCTGCCCGACGGCGTGACGATGTCGGGCGGCTACGACCTCAACATCCTCGACGAGTCCGGCATCGCGCTCTTCCGCACGGCCAACCCGACGTTCTTCACGGCCGCCGAGCGGCTCGACGCCGTCGGCTACGCGAGCGCCCCCGAGTTATACCGCGAGGGCGCGGGGCTGCCGGCCGGGGCCGAGGTCGGCAGCGAGCTGGATTACAGTTGGCTGCGCCAGATGTGCGCCTTCGTCCAGGGCGTCGGCTGCACCACGCCGGGCATCCCGAAGGACTCTGGCTTCAACCAGAACGACTTCGTCAGCGTTGACACCACGGGCACGACGCAGAGCCTCGGCGCGCCGGGCCCCGAGGGGCTCGGCAGCCCCGTCCAGCGCAACGACGACTTCCCGTCCACGCTGCTCGACACCGCCCGCTCGGCGGGCGCGGCCCCGAACCGCGTGCGCGACCTGGCCGACACGGGGCGGAACAAGTCGTTCGGCACGATGTCCGTCCGCCGCACGTTCACGAACAGCACGGGCGGCCCCGTCGACTACCTGACCTTCCGCGTCGTGCAGATCACGACCTACCCGCCGGCGGCGGCGGGCGACGCAGACCTGCGCGTGCTCGACTCGGCCGACATCACGGTCACGCGCTCGAACGGGACGCAGGTTGACGTGCGCGGCACGTACGTCCGGCAGCCCGAACAGCCTAACGGCGGCGCGCTCAACTCCTCGCTCGGGGTCGGCTACATCAACCTCGAAGGCAACGCGCTTGAGGACAACGAGACGGTCAGCGTGCAGTTCCTGCTCGGCGTCGAGAAGACCGGCTCGTTCCGCTTCTACATCAACGTCGAGGCGTCTGACTGCGCATGCCCGGCGGTCACCGACCTACAGACCCGGAAGGCGCAGAAGGCACAGCCGCGCGCCAGCGAACAGGACGCCGCCAGGTCGAAGACCGGGGCGCGGCGCACCCGCCGTTAGCCGCCGGCCGCCGGCCGCCCGGCGACCGCGACCCGCCCCGACCGACTAGCCCGACCATCGAGAGGCCGGGCCGAAGGGTTA
>DASWNR010000573.1:0-7716 GCA_036399155.1 Pyrinomonadaceae bacterium | reverse complement strand
GAACAAGCCCCAGATGGAGGGGCCGAAGACCGCGGCCGAAGAGGCGGCGGCGATGCGCAAGCTCTACCAGGAGATGGTCTTGAAGAAGAAGCTCGGCTCGGACGTGGAGAAGAACACGCCCGTCCAGATCAAGGGCCTCTCGCGCAAGAGCACCGAGACGACGAACGCCTAACGCCCGCCGTCAACTTCCCGGAACCGGAAAGCCCCGCCGACTTAAGAGCCGGCGGGGCTTTCCCTTCGGCGCGCACGCTTGAATAAATCGGGCGGCTGGGTTGTAATGTCTGGCGGTTTAATCATATGGTTCGGATTCTTCTGACAAACGACGACGGCATACATTCCGACGGCCTCACGAAGTTGGAGGAGGCCCTGCGCGAGGTGGGCGACGTTTACGTCGTCGCGCCCGCCTCCGAGATGAGCGGCGCGTCGCACAGCCTGACGCTTTCGCGCCCGCTGCGCATCCGCCGCATCGACGAGCGCCACTGGACGGTGGACGGCACGCCAACCGACTGCGTCACGCTCGCGCTCAACCAGATTCTCGGCCCCGGCGAGATGCCCGACCTCTGCTGCTCGGGCATCAACTACGGCGGCAACCTCGGCGACGACGCGAGCTACTCGGGCACCGTGGCCGGCGCGCTCGAAGCCACGATACTCGGCGTGCCCGGCCTCGCCTTCAGCCTCGTCGCGCGCGAGAACTTCGACTTCACGCACGCCGCGCGGTTCGCCGTCACGGCCGTCCGCAAAGTCCTCTCGGAGGGGCTGCCCGACGGCACACTGCTCAACATCAACATCCCGCCGGGCGAGATACGCGGCGTGCGCGTCACGCGCCAGGGCATCAAGAACGCGCGCCCCATCATCACCGAGCACATCGACCCGCGCGGCAAGGCTTACTACTGGATCGGCGAGGAGTACTACGGCGCGAGCGCCGAGGACGGGACGGACTACTCGGCCGTCGAGGCCGGGCGCGTCTCGGTGACGCCGCTGCGCAGCGACATGACCAACCACAGCGCGCTCGACGCGCTCGACCTCTGGAACCGGCTGCGCGCCGAGGACGTGGAGCGCGACGCGCAGAACGAGCCGGCGGGTCTCGGTTGAAGCCGGGGGTGGTCGGGGGAAGTGGGCTCTTGAGTTCTTCGTCTTCAAACTGGTCGGCCGCGCAGTCTTCGAGCTTCCGCATCCCGCGCCAGCGCATGGTCGAGCGCCTGCGCGAACACTACCGCATACGCGACGACCGCGTGCTCGCGGCGATGGCCGACGTGCCGCGACACTTCTTCGTCCCCGAAGCCTTGCAGGGTCGCGCCTACGGCGACCACGCGCTGCCCATCGACGCCAACCAGACCATCTCGCAGCCCTACATCGTCGCGCGCATGACGGAGCTTCTGGAGTGCGACCGTTCGAGCCGCGTGCTCGAAATCGGCGCGGGCTCCGGCTACCAGACGGCCGTGCTCTCGCGCGTCGCCGGACAGGTCTACGCCATCGAGCGCATCGCGGATTTGGCGCGCCAGGCGCAGGCGCGCATACGCTCCCTGGGCGTCTACAACGCCACCGTCAAGTGCTTCGACGGCACGATGGGCTGGAGCGCGCACGCGCCCTACGACGGCGTCCTCGTCGCGGCGGGCGGCCCCGAGGTGCCAGAGCCTTTGCTCGCGCAGCTCAAGGTCGGCGGGCGCCTCGTCATCCCCGTCGGCCCGTCTCGCGAGTCGCAGCGGCTCGTCCGCGTCATACGCGAGGAGGAAGGCTTCAAACACGAGGAGCACGGCGCGTGCGCCTTCGTCCCGCTCATCGGCCGATACGGGTGGAGTAACGGTTAGTTCAAAGTTCAAAGTCGAAAGTTCAAAGGCGTGAAGGCGGTCTTGAACTTTCGACTCTGAACTTTCGACTTTGAACTAAAAATATGGAATCGATTTACGAACTATTTAACTATCTCAGGGAGCTCCTCAACCCGAAGAACATCATCGACTTTCTGACGACGAAGGGGCTGCTGCTGACCTACTTCGGGTTGATCCTCATCGTCTTCGCCGAGACGGGGCTCGCCGTCGGGTTCTTCCTGCCGGGCGACTCGCTGCTCGTCGTCGCGGGGCTCGTCGCGCGCATGCACCCCGACCGGCTCAACGTCGTCGTCCTGCTCGGCACGCTCTTCGTCGCGGCGGTCGTCGGCGACGCCGTCGGCTACTACACGGGGCTCAAGCTGGGCCCGCGCCTCTTCACGCGGCAGAAGTCTCTGCTCTTCCGCCCGAGCCACCTCCAGAAGGCGCGCGAGTTCTACGAGAAGTACGGCGGCAAGACCATCATCATCGCCCGCTTCGTGCCCGTCGTCCGCACGTTCGCCCCCATCGTCGCGGGCGCGGCGCAGATGTCCTACCGGCAGTTCCTCGCCTACAACGTCATCGGCGGCTTCGCGTGGGTCTTCAGCATGATTCTCGCCGGCTACTTCCTCGGCACGGTCGTCGAGCGCGCCTTCGGCATCAAGCTCGAAGACCACATCGAGAAGGTCGTGGTCGTCGTCGTCTTCCTCTCGCTCCTCCCGCCCGTCTACGAGTACATCAGGTCGCGCCGCGAGAAGGCGCGCAAGCTGCGCGAGGGCGCGGGGGACGTGCGTGTTTGACACCGCATCATCCGGCACTTAGAATGCTTCTGCAATCTTCGACGGGGCGTGGCTCAGCCTGGTAGAGCGCTCGGTTCGGGACCGAGAGGTCGGAGGTTCGAATCCTCTCGCCCCGATTTGGTTGATGACGACGGAAGGCCGCTCATGTTTGAGCGGCCTTCCGTCGTTTTGTGCGTTGGCGGTGGGCTTCAGTTCTTGTCGACCTGGAGGAGCGCTTCGGCGGGGGGCGGGTTGGTGGTGTGGGGCGGCTCGGGGTCGAGTTGGAGGAGGCGGAACTTGTAGCCGAGCGCCACGACGGCCGGGTTCGACAGGACTGGGCCGAGGGCGCGCAGGATTGCCTCCTTGCGCGCCCCGGACTCGACGAGCGCTTCCACGCGCCGGGCTCCTCCTGTGGTGCGCCCCACGCTGACCTGCTCGCCGAGATTCGCTTTGATCCGGTTGAGGAGGTACGCGACCTCTACCTCAAGCTCTGCGGAGGCGACCGCCGAAGGTCGAGGGGCGGGCGACGACGTGTGAGAGCCGTCCGCGCTCTGAGTCGTAAGTCCCGCGCGCACGTCACCCGCCCCTTGCGCCGTGCCGGCCAGCTCGGGTTCGAGCTGGTATACGGAGGGCGGAACCTCCGCCGGCCGGCGCTTTTCAAAGCCGCCTTCGATAAAGCGGTACTCGAACGCCTCGCCGCCGCGCCCGAAGACGAGCGTCATCCTGAAGGCGCGCATGTCCGACTTGTTGAGCCACAGCGTCGCGCCGCGCAAGCCCTCGCCGCCCGACGCCGCCTCGCGCCCGATGACGTACGCGTTCAACTTGTCTTCGACCTTCAACCCTTCGCCCGCGCCGAGCGCGTTGAAGGTCACGGCCGACGGCTCGACGCGCCACGCGTCGCCCGCGTCCACGAGCGCGACCGCGCCCACGGTGCCAGCCGCGCTCGACGCGCCCGACGCATCTGACTGTTCCGGCGGCCGGCCGCGACGGTAGACGGCGACCGTGCCGTCCGACTTCGTCCACTCGCCCGCGACGAGCTGCCCTCGCTCGTCGTAGAGACGGCGCAGCCGTATGGGCCCGGCGCCGCCCTGCCACGTCTCGACGCGCTGACGCGTGACGCGCCCGCGCCCGTCCGCGCGCGCCTCCTCGACGTAGACCGTCCGGTGAAGCACGAAGTCTCCGCCGGCGTTCGACTCTTCGACGGCGGCCGCGCGCCGCAGCAGCTCGGCGGCCGACACCGTCGGCGTGTGGAGCCGCGTGAACAGCAGCGCCGCGACGACGAGCACGGCCAGCGCCGCCGCCAACGCGCCCGGGCGGAAGCCCGGACGGAAAGAAGTGAACGGCGACGTGAGGTGACCCAACAATCTCCGCAGCCAGCGCCACACCGCCGCGCCCAGCACACCCGCCCGAACGTCTCGCGCGCTTTCTTTACGACCTCCATCGCGACGGCCGTCGGCGGGATTTTCGTGGGCGATACTTTCGTCAAAAATTCGCCCGGCCCTCGCGACGCCCTCCGCCTCCGAATCCGCCAACGCGGCCGCCGCGCCGGCCAGGAGCGGGTCGCGGTAGACGACCCGCAAAGTCGGCGCGGACTCAACGTACGTGAGTCGCGCTTCGAGCACGCGGCGGTCGCTCAGGCCGACGCTCACGGTGCGGCCGCCGTCCGCGTCCGCCGGCCACAACGTCGGGTCGAGGTAGAGCAGACGCACGCGCTGCTCGCTGAAGACTTCGACAAAGCTCACGTCTTCGCCGCCCCCGACGTTGAGCTTCTGCTCGTTGACCGCCGAGCCGACCTTCTGCGCCGCGAGCACGCGCCCGTTGACCGAGACGCAAAGCTCTCGCGGCCTGTGCTCAAACACCTCGCGCGCGTGCCGCCTGCAACGCCCTGCCTCCTCGCCCGAAGCCCGACCCGCGCCGCCGGCCCCGTCGCCGTCGTTGTCGCCACCGCCGCCGCCATCTCCGCGCCCGCCGCGCCGGGGCTCGTTCCCGAGCGCGTCGGTCGGGCAACGCTCCGCGAGCGGCGGGAGACCGCGCAGGCGGTTGACCTCGTCGATGCAGACGGGGCAGCTCACGAGATGCGCCAGCGTCGCGCAGTCGGCCGCGCCCGAGGCCGAGCCCTCGTAGAGTCCGGCGAGGCTCGACTCTTCGGGGCACATGCCGCGCCGCGAATCGAAGACGCGCCGCCGGAGGTCGCGCAGAAGCTCCTCGGGCGTCTGCCCGTAGCCGGTCGAGGCTTCGCGGACGCCCGAGCGCGCCTTCTCGCGGTTGATGAAGCGCAGGCTCCCCGGGTCTTTCAAATACTGCTTCGCCTCGTTGCGCGCGACGCGCAGGCGCTCCTCGGCGGACTCGCGCGTCGTGCGCGTGAAGCGCGCGATCTCGCCGGGGTAGTAGCCGTGCATGAAGCGGAGGATGAGGACGCTGCCCGCCTTTGAAGACTCCTTGCGCAAGGTTGCGTAGTGGCAGACCTGCCGCAGGTCGTCCTGCACGCGTATGAGGTCGCGCGGGTCCGCGGCGCGGAGCGCGAACTCGATTGAGTCGTACTCGACGACCGCGGGCGCGTCCTCGCGCCTGCGCGCCGCTCGCCTCATCTGCGACGTGTTGAGGTTGCGCAACATCTGGTAGAGATAGCCGTCGAGGTTCCGCATGCGCGCGAGGTCGGGGCGTGCGAGCGTGAAGTTGACGAAGGCGTCGTGGACGAGGTCTTCGGCGCGCGCCGCGTCGCCCCCCGTCAGACGCACATCGCTCTCAAACCATAAGACGCGCGTCGCGTTGAGGAACCCACGCGCGGGCGGGGAAAACTTTGGCGGCGGAAACTTTAACAGCATAGGCGCGCGCCGGCGTAACTCGCGCGGGGCGTCGCACGCCCGTCGGACGCGTCGTCTTCGCTGTCCCAAATCTGTACGTAGAGAGACAGACGGCCGCGCGTCCTGATGCCATTATCTCAGCCAAGCCGAAACGCTCGATAACAGATGCTTTGCTGCCGGAAGCCCCTGTCTTTTTTTTCCGGCGGCCACGGAGACGCGCCGCGCGATGTGCGCCGAAGCTGTCTGCGGGCGAGGAGGTGTTCACGGCGGTGACAAGGTTTCGGGACGGGTTGGTGCTATAGTTCCCCCTGCTAACTCAAACTGCTTGAGGCGGGTATTTATCACCCTCACCCGCTGCTGATTCGAGCTGGCCGCCCTTAGCGCGAATTGCCCCGGCCGGCTACCTTAACGCCGACGTTGTATCGGCAGGCGGCACGGGCCGACGATTTACGGCCCGTCCGTTAAATCCAGAGCTAACTTCCACCGAAGACAGCACGGGAGAAGTGTTTGTTTCGCCGGGTCGGCGGATAAAAATTTTTAAGGGGGCTACATGCGAGACGCGAATAATTTCATGGACGGGGGCGGCTTCGACCTCGTGTGCCTTTCGCACCTGCGTTGGGATTTCGTTTACCAGAGGCCGCAGCACCTTTTGAGTCGCTGCGCGCGCGAGCGCCGCGTCTTCTTCGTCGAAGAGCCGGTCTACGGTGACGGGACGCGCCTGGAAGTCCGCCGCAGCGAGGAGGGCGTGCGAGTCGTCGTGCCGCACCTGCCCGAGAGCGTGTGCGGTAAGAGGGAAGAGGAGGAGTCGCTCGTGCAGTCTCTCCTCACGCGACTCTTCGCAGAGCAACACATACGCGAGTACGCGCTCTGGTACTACACGCCGATGGCGCTGGGCTGGACGCCCCGCCTGCGGCCGCTCGCGACCGTCTACGACTGCATGGACGAGCTGTCCGCCTTCAAGGGCGCGCCGCCCGAGCTGCGCGAGCGCGAGGACGAGCTGTTCCGCCGCGCCGACCTCGTCTTCACCGGCGGGCAGAGCTTGTACGAGGCCAAGCGCGGCCGCGCGCCCCACGTCTACGTCTTCCCCTCGGGCATCGAGCGCGAGCACTTCGGGCGCGCGCGCACGTTGACGGCCGACCCGGAAGACCAGGCGTCGATTCCGCACCCGCGCCTCGGCTTCTTCGGCGTCGTGGACGAGCGCTTCGACCTTGAGCTGCTGGGGGCGCTCTCGCGCGAGAGGCCGGACTGGCACTTCGTCATCATCGGCCCCGTCGTCAAGATTGACGCCGACGTCCTGCCGCGCGCCGCCAACATCCATTACCTCGGCGGCAAGTCCTACAAGGAGCTGCCCGCGTACCTCGCCGGCTGGGATGTGGCGACGCTTTTGTTCGCGCGCAACGAGCACACGCGCTTCATCAGCCCGACGAAGACGCCCGAGTACCTCGCGGCCGGAAAGCCCGTCGTCTCGACCTCGATTCGGGACGTGATGCGCCCCTACGGCGAGCTGGGCCTCGTCCACATCGCCGACGACGCGGCGGAGTTCGCGCGCGTGGCCGAGGAGCTTATCGAGCGCGGCGCGGACGCGGACTGGCTCGCGCGCGTTGACGCGCTGCTGGCGCAGAACACGTGGGACGGGACGTGGGCGCGCATGTCCGAGCTTATCGAGGGCGTGGCGGGCCGCCGCCTCGCGGCGCTCGCGGGCACGGGGAAGGCGGCGCGCGCGACCGAATCGGCCGGCGCGTTCGCGGCCGCCGGCGACTAAAGCGATAGAGGTCAGAACCCCCCGCGGTAGCCAATGGCCCGCCGCAAAACGGCGCGGCCGAGTGGCACAGGGCCGCCGCGGGTGGTTCTGACCTGTTTAGGAAAGGCTGGGTGTTGGGATGTTCGATTATCTGATAGTGGGCGCGGGCTTCGCCGGGAGCGTCACCGCCGAGCGGCTGGCGCGGGTCGCCGGCAAGAAGGTGCTCGTCATCGACCGGCGCAAGCACGTGGGCGGCAACGCCTACGACCACTACAACGACGACGGGCTGCTCGTACACCGCTACGGCCCGCACATCTTCCACACCAACTCGCGCGAGGTCTTCGAGTACCTGTCGCAGTTCACGCAGTGGCGTCAGTACCAGCACCGCGTGCTCGCCTCCGTGGACGGGATGCTGCTCCCCATCCCCATCAACCTCGACACCATCAACGGGCTCTACGGACTCAGCCTCAACAGCTTCGAGGTCGAGAAGTTCCTGGAGTCGAAGGCCGAGCCTCGCGAGCGGCTGCGCACCTCGGAGGACGTGGTGGTCTCGAAGGTCGGGCGCGACCTCTACGAAAAATTCTTCCGCA
>DASWNR010000572.1:0-14898 GCA_036399155.1 Pyrinomonadaceae bacterium | reverse complement strand
CGAAACCAACTCACGCGGCGATTCTTGTTTCCGGACGGGCGTTTGACCGAAAGACTCAGGCGCCCGCGGCCCTCTCGGCGGG
The DNA here is from genome assembly GCA_036399155.1 of Pyrinomonadaceae bacterium. Classification (GTDB taxonomy): domain Bacteria; phylum Acidobacteriota; class Blastocatellia; order Pyrinomonadales; family Pyrinomonadaceae; genus QHXN01. The sequence goes on along the minus strand of DASWNR010000572.1, from coordinate 14,816 downwards.
GCGCCAGCGCAGCACGGGCTTGCGCGCGGCGGCGGCCTCGTCGAGCCGGCCGATGCGCGTGGTGTGCGGCGCGCCGAGCACCGTCTCGGCGTCCTCGACCGCCTCGCGCGCGATCTCCTTCATCGCGTCCACGAACTGCTGTAACTCAGCGCGCCCGACCGACTCGGTCGGCTCGATGAGCATCGCGCCCTGCACGATGAGCGGGAAGTAGATGGTCATCGGGTGGAAGCCGTAATCGATGAGCCGCTTGGCGATGTCGAGCGTGTGGACGCCCTTGCGCGACTGCCGCTTGTCGGTGAAGAGGCACTCGTGCATCGGCGGCGAGTCGAACGGGCGGTCGAAGGTGTCGGCCAGCCCGTCGGCGATGAAGCGCGCGTTCAAGACCGCCGCCTCGGTCGCCTCGCGCAGCCCGTCGTTGCCGTGCGTCAGGATGTACGCGAGCGCGCGCAGGTGCATCCCGAAGTTGCCGTAGAAGGCTTTGACGCGGCCGATTGACTGCGGCCGGTCGTATTCGAGCCTGTACGTTTCGCCGTCGGCCGTGACGCGCGGGACGGGTAGGAACGGCTCAAGCTCGGCGGTGCAGCAGCAGGGGCCGGAGCCGGGGCCGCCGCCGCCGTGCGGCGTCGAGAAGGTCTTGTGCAAATTGAGGTGGATGACATCTACGCCCATGTCGCCGGGGCGCGCGACGCCGACGAGCGCGTTCATGTTCGCGCCGTCCATGTAGACGAGCCCGCCCGCCTCGTGTACGACCGCGCAAATCTCCTTGATGTTGCGCTCGAAGATGCCGCACGTGTTCGGGTTCGTCAGCATCAGGCCAGCCACGGCGCCCGACCCGCACAGCTCGCGCAGGTGGTCGAGGTCGGTCAAGCCCTCGGGAGTCGAGCGGATGGTCTTGACTGTGAAACCCGAGAGGTGCGCCGACGCGGGGTTCGTGCCGTGCGCCGAGTCGGGGATGAGCATCACCTTGCGGCGCTTCGCCTCGTCCGACGACGTGCCGTCGCGCGCGTCGAGGGCGGCGCGGATCATCATCACGCCGGTCAGCTCGCCGTGCGCGCCCGCCGCCGGCTGCAAGGAGACGCCGGGCAGCCCGGTTATCTCTGCGAGGTGTTGCTGCAACTCGTACATCACTTCGAGCGCGCCCTGCGAGTCCTCTTCGGGCGCGAGCGGGTGGAGGCCGGCGAAGCCCGGGATGCGCGCGACCTTTTCGTTGAGGCGCGAGTTGTACTTCATCGTGCAGGAGCCGAGCGGGTAGAGCCCCAGGTCGATGTTGTAGTTCCACGTCGAGATGCGCGTGAAGTGGCGCACCACGTCGGGCTCGGACAGCTCGGGCACGCCTTCGAGGTCGTCGTCGCGCCGGAGTTCGGCGGGCAGAAGCTCGTCGAGCGCGGTCTCCTCCACGTCGAGCGCGGGCAGGCGGTAGCCGCGTCTTCCGTTCTGCGAGCGCTCGAAGACGAGCGCCTCGTTCTGCGTGACGTGCGTGGTCGCTTTAGTAATCATAGTTAAAATTTCCGGGCTCAAAGTTCAAAGTTGCAAGTTCAAAGTTCCAAGTTAAGAGACCGCTGCTTCAACTTGGAACTTTGAGCTTTTAACTTTGAACTTCTTTCAGTCCCGCGACGAGGGCGTCGATGTCCGCGCGCTTGTTGGTCTCGGTGACGCAGACGAGGATGTCGTTCGGCCGCCCGGGGAAGTAGCGGCCGAGCGCGAGCCCGCCCGTAACATTGTGCCCGGAGGCCAGTTTGCGCAGGAGCGCGGCGGCGTCGGACGGCGCGCGGACGACGAACTCGTTGAAGACCGGCGCGGAGTGTGGGACCGAGAAGCCTTCGAGCGCCCCGATCTGTCGGCGCGCGTAGGCCGCCTTCTGCGCGCACTGCGCGGCGACCTCCTGCAAGCCCTGCCGCCCCAGCGTCGTCATGTAGATGGTCGCGGCCAGCGCGATTAAGCCTTCGTTCGTGCAGATGTTCGAGGTGGCCTTCTCGCGCCGTATGTGCTGCTCGCGCGTGGCGAGCGTCAGGACGAAGCCGCGCCGTCCCTCCTTGTCGTAGGCGACGCCGGCGAGCCGGCCCGGAATCTGTCGCGCGTACTTCTCGCGCGTGGCGAACAGCCCGACGTAGGGGCCGCCGTAGGAGACGGGGACGCCGAACGACTGACCCTCGGCGACGACGATGTCCGCGCCGCACGCGCCCGGGCTTCGCAGCAGCCCGAACGAAGCCGCCTCGGTGACGACGACGACGAGCAGCGCGCCGGCGGCGTGAACCGCGTCGGCAAAACTCTTCACGTCCTCGACGCAGCCGAAGAAGTTGGGCGACTGGACGACGACCGCCGCCACCGTCTTGTCGAGTTGCGCCGCGTCGAACGTCGTGCGCCCCGCGTCTTCGTCGAAGCCGAGCCGCCCCAGCTCGATCCCCGCGTGCGCGACGTAGGTCTCGGTGACGCGCATGTACTCGGGGTGGACGGCGGGCGAGACCAGCACGCGCGTTCTACGGGTGACGCGCTCGGCCATCAGGACGGCCTCGGCCATCGCGGTCGAGCCGTCGTACATCGAGGCGTTGGCCACGTCCATGCCCGTGAGCTGGCAGACGAGCGTCTGGAACTCGAAGATGGCCTGCAAAGTACCCTGCGAGATTTCGGGCTGGTAGGGCGTGTAGGCGGTGAAGAACTCGGAGCGCTGGATGAGGCTGTCGACGATGGTCGGCGCGTAGTGCGAGTAGGCGCCCGCGCCGAGGAAGCTCGGGCGGCGCGCGGCCGCGTTCTTCGCCGCCATCGCCTCGAAGCGTTCGAGCAGTTCGGGCTCGGAGAGCGCCACCGGCGTGTCGAGCGGCCGCTTGAGCAGAACGTCCGGGGGCAGAGAGTCGAAAAGCTCCTCGGCCGAGCCGAGCCCCAGACCACGCAGCATCTCCAGCCGCTCTTCCGGCGAGTTCGGGATGTAGCGCACGGCCTTCGCTTACTCCCCGTCCGCCTTAATGAAGTCCTCGTACTCGGCGGCCGAAAGCAGGCCGTCAACCTCGCCGCGCTTGGCGAGCCTGACCTTGAGCATCCAGCCCTCGCCGTACGGGTCGTTGTTCACCTTCTCGGGCTCTTCGTTGAGCGACTCGTTGACCTCCGTGACCTCGGCCGCGACGGGGAGGAACAGCTCCGAGACGGCCTTGACCGACTCGACCGAGCCGAACGTGGCGTGCGCCTCGAAGGTCTCGCCCGCCTTGGGCAGCTCGACGTAGACGACGTCGCCCAGCGAGTGCTGGGCGTGGTCCGTGATGCCGACCGTGCCGGTCTCGCCCTCGACCCTCAGCCACTCGTGATCCTTGCTGTAGTACAAGCCTTCGGGAACGTTTGCCATGAATCCTCCGGGATAAGCTGTTGGCTGTCAGCTCTTAGCTTTTAGCTTAAAACGTGTTCGAGTCTATGGGGCTATGCCGGGTTCGCCGCGGGCTGAGAGCCAAGAGCTAACAGCCAATAGCTAACAGCTACTTCGCCCTCTTATAAAACGGCACGGCGACGATTTGCGCGCCGACCATGCGGCCGCGCACGTCGATCTGTATCTGCCGGCCGGGCGAGGCCAGCCCGGCGGGGACGTAGGCCATCCCGATGTTCTTCTTAAGGTACGGCGCGGGGCTGCCCGACGTGACCCGGCCGACCTTCTCGCCGTCGGAGTAAACGTCCTGGCCGTCGCGCGCGATGCCGCGCTCGGTGACCTCGAAGCCGACGAGGCGGCGCGCGGCGCCCTCCTCCTTCTGTCGCGCGAGCGCCTCGCGCCCCGTGAAGTCGCCCTTGTTCAGCTTCGTTATCCAGCCGAGGTTGGCTTCGAGCAGCGTCGTCTCGTCCGTAATCTCGTGTCCGTAGAGCGCCATGCCGGCTTCGAGCCTGAGCGTGTTGCGCGCGGCGAGTCCCGCCGGCTGCGTGCCCTCGGGCGTGCCGTAGCGGCCGGCGTCGAGCATCTTCTCCCAGAGGCGTTCGGCGTGCTCGGGCGCGGCGTAGACCTCGAAGCCGTCCTCGCCCGTGTAGCCCGTGCGCGAGATGATGGCCTCGACGCCGTCAACCAGGCCCTCTCGGAAGTGGTAATACTTGATCTCTTCGAGCGGCGTCTGGGTAAGCGTCTGGAGGATGGAGACAGCCGCCGGGCCTTGCAGCGCTATCTGGCAGAAGTCGGGGGAGCGGTTCGTCAACCGGACGTTCTCGTCCTTCTTGTGCGAGCTTATCCAGTCCCAGTCCTTGTCGGTGGTCGAGGCGTTGACGACGAGCAGGAGGTGCTCGGGGCCGAAGCGGTAGACGAGAAGGTCGTCCACGACCGTCCCGCTCTCGGTCGTCAGGGCGGAGTACTGCGCCTGCCCGTCGACGAGCTTCGAGGCGTCGTTCGAGCAGAGGCGGTTGACGAAGGCGACGGCGTCGGCTCCTTTCACCTCTATCTCGCCCATGTGCGACACGTCGAAGAGGCCGGAGCGCGTGCGCGTGGCCATATGCTCTTCGACCGTCCCGGCCGGGTACTGGACGGGCATGTCCCACCCGCCGAACTCCACCATGCGCCCGCCCAAACGGCGGTGCATCGCGTTCAGGGGCGTCTGCTTCAGTGTGGTCGCGCTCACACCCGTCTCCCGTGCTCTTCCGCACAAAAAGCCATGCGAAATGGATTTTATTGAACGAAGCTGAAACCTAACACGCCGCCCGAGAGGGCGTCAAGCGAGTGCCCGCGCGACACGCGCGCGCCGGCGAAGCGCGGGGCGGGGCGACGATGCGCGCGAGTAAATCTGTTCAAAATCGGCCGCGCACGCGCTAGTATATGCGCGTGATGAGAAACGACTTGAGTACGAAACGAACGCCCCCGAGGGGCGGAAAATCCTCGACGGCCTTCGCCGCACTGCTGGCCGCCGTCGCTCTCCTCGCGCCACACGCGCGGGCGCAGGACGGCGACCTCGCGGGCAGCGCGGGCGTCTTCATCGAGCCGGGGCGCGCGCGAGCCGCCGCGCCGCGCGAGAGGCGCACGCAGCAACGCCCGACGCCGCGCCGCGCTACACGGAAGCCAGCCTCCACGCCCGCCCCGACGCAGGGGAGGCCGGCCGGCGGTCGGACGCCGGCCGCGACGGCCGAGTCGCTCAACGCGCGCGCCGAGACGGCCATCGACGCCGGCCGCTTCGCCGAGGCGGTCGAGCCGCTCGGTCAGGCTCTCAAGCTCAAGCCGGATTTCGCCGACGCTCAATACAACCTCGGCTTCGCGCTCTACTCGCTGGGCCGCACGGAGGAGGCGGTCGCGTCGCTGCGGCGGGCCTCGCAGCTCGACTCGAACGACCTCGAAGCCTACACGCACCTCGGCGCGGCGCTCGCCAAACTGAACCGGCACGCGGAGGCCGCGGCCGCCTACGAACAGGCCGCGCGCCTTTCGCCGCGCAACGCCTCCGTGCTCTCGTCGCTCGCGGAGGAGTACCGCGCGGCGGGCGACGTCGAGCGCGCGGTCGGAGCCCTCAGGCGCGCCGCGTCGCTCAACCCGGACGACACCGACACGCAGTTCGACCTCGGCGACGCGCTCTACGCCGCCGGAAAGTACGCGGAGGCGGCGGAGGCTTTCGGGCACGTCGTGCGCGTCGCGCAGATGAACGCGGAGGCGCAGGAGAACCTCGGCGACTCGTACCGCGCGCTGGGTCGCTGGCCGCAGGCGGCGGCCGCCTACCGCGACGCGGCGCGGCTCAAGCCCGCGGACGCCGACATCTTGCAGAAGCTCGGCTACGCGCTCGGGCGCGACAAGAAGTGGCAGGAGGCGGCCGACGCCTTGAAGAAGGCGGTCGCGCTGGGGCCCGCCGGCGGCGAGGCGGCCGTCAACCTCGCGTGGGTCTACAACAACTCAGGTCAGTACCGCCTCTCCATCGACACGCTCAAGCCGGTCGTCGCGGCGAAGCCCGACATGACGGCCGCGCTCTTCAACCTCGGCACGGCCTACGGCCACCTCGCGCAGAAGGGCGCGAAGAACGACGCCGAGAAGAAGGAGCTTTTCGGCCGGGCGGTCGAGACGCTGCGGCGCGTGACGACGCTCAAGTCCGACTGGCCCGAGGCGCACAACAACATGGGCGTCGCGCTCGGGAGCCTCGGGCGCTTCAAGGAGGCGGTCGCCGCGCACGCGGAGGCCGTGCGGCTCAAGCCCGACTACGCGGGCGCGCTCTTTAACCTTGCATACGCCTACCGAAAGAGCGGCGACAAGAAGAAGGCGCTTGAGACTCACAAGCGGCTCCAGGCCGTCAACGCCTCGATGGCCGAGAGGCTCTACCCGCTCGTGAAGTGATTCCGCTTTGGCCGCACGGCGAAAGACGAAAGCCCCGCCGGAGTTCGAGAACCGGCGGGGCTTTGCTTTGGGGTGAATTCCGCTCAGTAGCTGTTGTCGGCGACGTTCATCTTCTGGAGGACGAAGACGACGCGCATCGTCTGCGGGCGTCGGTCGAGCGAGGCGGGGACGAAGGCCGGGTTCTTCCGAAGCGCGTCCTGTAGGTCTTCGACCATGCGGCGGTTGCGCGGCGCCTCGACGACCTCGGCGAGCGACGCCGAGCCGTTGGCGTAAACGTCCGCGACCACGATCATGTCGTCGTCGTCCGGGTTGTCGCCGAGCGACGGCGTGACCGTCAGCGCCGCGAGCGCGCCGCGCGGGTTAAGCGTCGGCGACTCGGGCCCCCAGGCGGCGCGCGCGGCGGCCGCGAGGTCGGGCGACAGCGGGCGCGTCACGTCATAGCCGCGGCCGTCGGAGCCGGGCAGGGGCTGGCCGCGTTCGAGCGCCTGCGCCTCGGAGAGGTTTCGCAGGATGACGAGCTGCTGGCGCAGGCCCCCGAAGACGGCGACGAAGAGCACGACCGAGTAGACCGCGCCCACCGAGTAGGGCATCAGCCGCTCGCCGAGCCAGCGCGTGACGCGCTCGGCCGGCGAGAGCTTCGGCGTGGCGTTGCGTGCGGCGCGCTCGATGACGAGCGCGTGGCGGATCGAGGCCGAGAGTCCGGGCGGGGGCGCCGGGCGCGCCATGAGCGAGAGGCCGCGCACGAGCGCGCGCGTCTCTTCGAGCCGATGACGGCAGACCGGGCACGCGCCGACGTGCTCGGACAGCGCGGCCGACGCCTCACGCGTCAGCGCGCCGTCGAGGTACGGCGTGAAGGTCTTCTGAGATTCCAGACACGTCATCATAATTTCAGCGGGCTAGGGACTAAGGGCCGGGGGCTAGTGAAAGAGCCTTGCTTTCTTCGCGTGAGCCCCAGGGACGGGGGCGGATAAATAGCCTCTAGCCTCTGGCTCCCGGATGGCTGGCCGACCCCGGCTGCTCCCTTCGCTGAAAGGAAGCAGTTGTCGCGGGCCCACGCGCGCGGCGGCGGTAGAAGAACGGGGTGTTGCTGGCCACGTTTTCAAAGCCGCCCGCGTGTAGCGCCTGCTCCGCCGCTTCCTGACCCACATGGCACCGGGGTGTGTTGGTCGAAGCCGGGGCGGGGCAGCCATCCGGAAAACTGTCCCCGGTCTTTAGTCTTCAGCGGCCAAGCGGACGACTGAAAACCGGGAACTAACTTTACAAAGAGCCTTCGAGCCTGCGCCGCAGCTCGTTGCGTCCCCTGGAGAGTCGCGACTTGACCGTCCCGACGTTGAGGTCGAGCGCGGCGGCGACCTCCTCGTAGCTGAGCCCCTCGATGTCGCGGAGCACGAGGACTTCGCGGTAGGGGCGCGCGAGCGACCTGAGCGCCGCGTGGAGCGCGCGCTCGCGTTCGCGCGAGAGCGTCTGCTGCTCGGGGTCGGCGCCCGGCTCGCCTTCGAGCCCGGCCGAGAGCGGGGCGTCGGAGCCCGCGTGCGCCGGCGCGTCTAAAGAGACCGTGCGGTCGCGGCGGCGGCGCTTCCACCAGCGCCAGCGGTTGCGCGCCTGGTTGACCGCGATGCGGTAGAGCCACGTCCGCAGGTCTGCGTCGCCGCGGAAGTTCGACAGGTGGCGGAACGCCTGTAGGAAAGTCTCCTGCGTCAGGTCGCGCGCCTCCTCCGGGTCTTCGGTCAGGCGGTAGAGCAGGGCGTAAACGTCGCCGTGCCGCTCCTCGACCATGCGGTTGAAGGCCGCCGCATCGCCGCGCCTGAGCCTTTCAAGGAACTGTTCTTCGGCCGTGGGGACGAAGCGCGCCTCCGCCGAGGCTGCCGCGTCGGCACCTCTCTCCAGTTCCGCTTCCATGCGGAGGGCGATTGGCTCCCCGAAGCTCACAAGCGTCCTCCGTCGAACCGGGAGGGTCTGCCGCCGGAGGTCACGACCTTCTCCGACTGGTAACTTCGACACCGACACGGTGTGGATTGTTCCGAGAAAAATTTCATGCGCTTTTGTTCGATGCGGCGGCGAGGTAAAACTGTAGGACAGCATAGTCCCGCCGCCCGCCGCACGACAACGGAAAAAACGCCGCCCCCGCCCCTTTTTTTCGCCCCCGCGGGCTTGCTTGACATCGCCCTAACCCCCGGCTAGAGTGAGTTTTTGCCCCGAACTCCACCTGAGAGAACGCACCCGACTGTGCGGTCTTGCACCGGATAAAAGCCTTGGCCAGAACGACAAAGAAACGCGCGCAGCAGCTCAAGCACGACAGGTTCCGCGACACGACCCTCGACGCAGCCGGTCGGCTCCATCACCGCTTCGAGGGGCGCGGCCGCACCATCCTCTACGCGCTCGGCGGCCTCGTCGCGCTCGTCGCTCTCCTCATCACCTTCAACTGGTGGCGCGAGCGGCAGGCCGACGCCGCGCGACTCGCGCTGGGGAAGGCCATCGAGATCGCCGAGGCCCCCGTCTCGCCGACGCCGCTGCCCAACCAGACGGGCCCGACCTTCGCGAACGAGCAGGAGCGCGCCAGGAAGGCCGTCGAGGCTTTCCAGAAGGTGCAGGGCGACTACGGCTCGCCCTACAGCGAGCTGGCGCGCTACTTCGCCGCCGCCAGCCTCCTGACCGTCGACCGGCCGAAGGGCCTGAGCGAGCTTGAGGCGCTGACGAAGGGCGGCGAGGCGGACGTCGCGGCGCGCGCTCGCTTCGCGCTGGCGCAGGCGCGCGAGGCCGACGCGCAGTACGACGCGGCCGCCGCGCTCTACCGGGAGCTTCTGAACGACAAGAGCGGCGCCGTCTCGCAGAACGCGGTCAAGCTGCGGCTGGCGACGGTGCTTGAGAAGCAGGGGAAGAAGGACGAGGCCGTGAACCTCCTCTTCGAGATGGTCAAGGCCGCGCGCGAGGCGAAGGGCAAGGACGGCAAGCCGCCCCAGACCTCGACGGTCGTGCGCGCGGCGGCCGACAAGCTACAGGAATTCAGCCCCGAGCGCCACGCGCAGCTCCCGGCCGAGCCCCCGCCGACAAGCTCGCTCCCATTTTAAAGCAGTGATAAGTGGCGGGTGATAAGTGATAAGAGGAGGCGAGGCTCGCGGTTTCTTTCTCATCACTTATCACCCGCCACTGATCACCTTTCTCTAGTGGACAATCTCACACACTCGCTCGTCGGACTGGCGGCCGCGAAGGCGGGGCTCGGGCGGCGGAGCCCGTACGCGACTTTCGTGTGCGTCGCGGCGGCGAACCTGCCCGACATAGACATCGTCGCGCTCGCGGGCGGGCCGGCCTTCTACCTCCAACACCACCGGGGCATCACGCACTCGGTTGTCGGCATGCTCGCGCTGGCCGTCGTCTTCCCGCTGCTCTTTGTCGCTTCGGAACGTCTGTGGGCGCGTCTGCGTGGGCGCGCGGGGCGCGCGAGCCCGAAGTGGCTGCTGGTCTGCTCGCTGCTGCTCTCCGTGTCGCACCCGCTTCTCGACTGGACGAACAGTTACGGCGTGCGTCCGCTGCTCCCGTGGGACGGGAGCTGGTTCTACGGCGACCTGCTCTTCATCGTAGACCCCTGGGTCTGGCTCTTGCTCGGCGGCGCGTGCTCGCTTCTGGCGACGGCGCGCTGGCGGGTCGCCGCGTGGGGGCTTCTGGCTCTCGCCGTCACGGTCATCTTTGTGCGCGTGGGGACGCGGCCCGACCTTGGGATGCCGGTCGGCGCGCTCGTCCTGTGGGGCGCGGGGCTCGCCGCGCTCGTCCTACTGCATCTAAAGAAGGCCGGCGAGCGTTTCGGCCGGCGCGCCCCGGCGCTGGCGCTGGCGCTCGTGGCCGCCTACTGCGGCGTGCTGTCCGTCTTTCAGGCGCGCGCGAAGGGGGAGGCCGAAGTCCTCGCGGACGGACTCGCCGGGCGGGAAGGGCAGCGACTCGTGCGCGTGGCCGCGACGCCCGTGCTGGCCGACCCCCTGACGTGGCGCTGCCTGGCCGAAGCCGACCGCTCGACCTTCCGCTTCGACATGAAGCTCGGCACGACCCCCCTCGAAGACCTGCGTAACCGGGTGGGCTACGCGAAGCCTTCGGGCGCGGAGGCGGAAATGGTCGCGCGCGCCTCCGAAGGGTACGCCGCGCGCGTCTTCCTCGACTTCGCGCGGTTCCCGGTGGCGCGCGTGGTGCCGGGCGAGGCGGGCGGGCGGGTCGTGCAGTTCGCCGACCTGCGCTACACCGAGCCGGGCTCGCGCGCGCGCGTCGGCGGCTTCGCGCTCGACGTGCCGGTCGGGCCGGCGCCGCCCGCGCGCTGAATTTAGTCTTGAATTTTGGAGTTTTAAGATTTATTTTTGACGGCGTTCAAGCGTTGTCTGTCGCTCCCCTTCTAACCGAAAGGAAACTCGACTCTCATGTCTAAATCGACGCCCGTGAGGCTCCTGCTGCCTCTGGCCCTCCTCTTCGCGCTGGCGCAGGCGGCGGCCGCACAGTCCCCCGTTGACTCGCGCGCGGCGCTCGCTCCGCTGCCCGACTCGCAGGCCGTCTTCTACGTCAACGCGCGCCGCATCATCAACGAGGTGATGCCGCGCCTGATGCCGCCGGCCGAGTACCAGAAGATGCTCGCGGAGGCGCAGAAGTTCGGGTTCGACGTGCGCGGCATCGAGTACGTCGCGGTCGGCGCGCGCCTCGCCGACCCGGCGCCCGCCAACAGCCTCCCCGAGTTCGTCGTCGTCATGCGCGGCAACTTCAACGCCGACACGCTGCTCGCGCTCGGGCGCATCGCCGCCGGCTCGAATAACGTACAGACGCGCAGCGAAGCCTACGGCTCGAAGACCATCGAGGTCATCGACATGGCGAGCTTCGACTCGAAGCCGCAGCCGCCTGCCGATGGCGAAGCGCCGGCGAAGCCCAAGCCTCCGACGTACCCCGAGATCGCCGTGATGGCGCTCGACTCGAACACGCTCGTCGCGGGCGTGCCGTCCTACGTCAAGGCCGTGGTCGACGCGGCCGGCGGGCGCGGCGCGATGAGGGCTTCGATGGTCGACCTGGCCTCGCGCGACCCGCAGGCGCTCTGGAGCCTGACGGTCGAGCTGCCGGAGAATACCGTGGACTACCTGAAGAAGACGGGGATGCCCATCAACGGCGAGGCCGAGCAGATGGTGCGTTGGGTCAAGCAGGTCAGCCTCTCGCAGGGGATGGACGCGCTGAACTACTCGCTGAGCGCGGCCGTGCTGACCGACGCGCCCGAGCACGCCAGCGCCTTCAGCGGCCTCGTCCGCATGGGGCTGCTCGCCGGGCAGACGGCGCTCAACCAGCAGGCCGCCAAGCTGTCGCCGACGCACAAGGACTACGCCAGGACGCGGACGGCGCTCGGCGTCCTCAAGACGCTGGTCAACCGGACGGAGGGCAACACCCTCATCCTAAGCGCCACGGTGTCGCAGAAGGACGTGGCCGCCATCGTCAAGCAGGAGATGGCCCGGAAGCCCGCCGCGACGAAGCCCGCGCCGCGCCCCGGCCGCCGCCCGCGCCCGCGCCGCAGGTGAGTGATAAGTGATTAGTGATGAGTGACGAGAATGAAACCAGTCCCGCTGTTCTTTCTCGTCACTCATCACTAATCACCCCAAAGGAGTGAGAGTTTGGAAGTCTCCCCGGAAGAGAAGAAGAGGGTTCGGCGGTTGGTCAGGCTGCTGCGGAAGGAGTACCCGGGGGCGCGTTGCAGCCTCGACCACACGAACGCGCTTGAGCTTCTGGTGGCCACCATCCTCTCGGCGCAGTGCACGGACGAGCGGGTCAACGCCGTCACGGCCGACCTCTTCCGCAAGTACCGCACCTGGGAGGACTACGCCTCCGCGCCGCCCGCCGAGCTTGAGCGCGACATCCACTCGACCGGCTTCTTCCGCAACAAGGCGAAGTCCATCCGGGGCGCGTGCCGCCTCATCGGCGAGCGCCACGGCGGCCGCGTCCCCGACCGGATGGACGAGCTTCTGGGGCTGCCCGGCGTCGCGCGCAAGACGGCCAACGTCGTCCTCGGCAACGCCTACCGGATAGCCTCGGGCGTCGTCGTCGACACGCACGTCTCGCGCGTCTCGGGCCGCCTCGGGCTCTCAGCCGAGAGGACGCCCGAGAAGATCGAGCGCGACCTGACGGCGCGAGTCCCCGAATCCGACTGGATAGATTTTTCGCACCTCCTCATCGCGCACGGGCGCAAAGTCTGCAAGGCGCGCAACCCTTTGTGCGGCGAGTGCGTATTAGCAACACTCTGCCCCTCCGCGGGGCTGTTTAACCAGTGAACGGCAGTAAAGGTTTTCCCGGCCCTCACGGCCGAACGTCCGAAGAAGAACAAAGAAATGAATAAAGTACAAACGCGTTTCAGGCGGCTCGCCGCCGCCGCCATCGCGCTCGGGGTCTTGTCCCCGCTGGCTTCGGCGCAGAAGATCGAGTACCCGCAGTCGAAGAAGGTCGAGCACGTCGACACCTACTTCGGCACGAAGGTCGCCGACCCCTACCGCTGGCTCGAAGAAGACGCCTCCACGCCCGAGGTCGCGCGCTGGGTCGAGGAGCAGAACAGGGTCACCTCCGCCTACCTCGAAAAGATTCCGTACCGCCAGCAGGTCAAGGAGCGCCTGACGAAGCTCTACAACTACGCGCGCTACAGCGCGCCCTACCGCCGCGGCGACTACTACTTCTTCTCGAAGAACGACGGGCTCCAGAACCAGTCGGTCGTCTACGTGCAGAAGGGGCTCGACGGCGCGCCCGAGGTCTTGCTCGACCCGAACAAGTTCTCGGCCGAGGGCACGACGCAGCTCGGCGGCCTCGCCATCTCGCCCGACGCGAAGTACGCGGCCTACTGCAAGGCTTCGGGCGGGTCGGACTGGCGCGACTGCTTCGTGATGGAGGTGGCGACGAAGAAGCAGCTCCCCGACGCGCTCAACTGGGTCAAGGTCTCGGGGCTCGCGTGGCAGGGCGACGGCTTCTACTACAGCCGCTACGACGCGCCCGAGAAGGGCAGGGAGCTGATCTCGAAGAACGAGAACCACAAGGTCTACTTCCACCGCGTCGGCACGGCGCAGTCGGCCGACGAGCTGGTCTACGAGGACAAGGCCAACCCGCAGCGCTTCCACAACGTCGGGACGACCGACGACGGGCGCTTCGCCCTCCTGACCATCTCCGACCGCGGCAAGGGCAAGAAGGGCAACGCCGTCTTCTACCGGGACGCGAAGTCGGGCGACAAGGGCTGGAAGCCGCTCGTCGGCGAGGTCGGCGACTCCAACTTCTCGGTCATCGACAACGTCGGCGACAAGCTCCTCGTCGAGACCGACCACAACGCGCCCAACGGCCGCGTCTTCCTCTTCGACCCGAAGAAGCCTTCGGAGAAGGACTGGAAGGACGTGCTGCCCGAGAAGTCCGAGCCGCTCCAGAGCGCCAGCACCGGCGGCGGCAAGCTCTTCGCCACCTACCTGAAGGACGTGACGACGCGCGCCTACGTCTACTCGCTCGACGGCAAGCTTGAGAACGAGGTGCCGCTGCCCGGCCTCGGCGTCGCCGGCGGCTTCGGCGGGAACATGGACGACAAGGTCATCTTCTACACCTTCAGCTCGTTCACCTTCCCGCCGTCGATCTACCGCTACGACGTGGCGGCGCGCAAGTCCGCGCTCTTCCGCGCGCCCGAGATCCCCGGGTTCAACCCGGCCGAGTTCGAGACCAGACAGGTCTTCTACACGAGCAAGGACGGCACGCGCGTCCCGATGTTCCTCGTCCACAAGAAGGGGCTCAAGCTCGACGGGCGCAACCCGACGCTGCTCTACGGCTACGGCGGCTTCAACGCCACCACGATGCCCGGCTTCAGCAGCCTGCGGCTCGCGCTGCTTGAGCAGGGCTTCGTCTACGCCTCCTCGAACATGCGCGGCGGCGGCGAGTACGGCGAGAAGTGGCACGAGCAGGGGACGAAGCTCAGGAAGCAGAACGTCTTCGACGACTTCATCGCGGCGGCCGAGTGGCTCGTCGCCAACAAGTACACGTCGCCCGACAAGCTCGCCATCCACGGCGTCTCGAACGGCGGGCTGCTCGTCGGCGCGGTCGCCAACCAGCGCCCCGAACTCTTCAAGGCGGTCATCCAGCAGGCGGGCGTGATGGACATGCTCCGCTTCCACAAGTTCACCATCGGCTGGAACTGGATCGCGGACTACGGCTCGTCCGACAACGAGGCCGAGTTCAAGGCGCTCCACGCCTACTCGCCGATTCACAACCTCAAGGCGGGCGTGAAGTACCCGGCGACGCTGACGACCACGGCCGACCACGACGACCGCGTCGTCCCCGCGCACTCCTTCAAGTACGCGGCGGCGCTCCAGGCGGCGCAAGGGGGCGACAACCCCGTCCTCATCCGCATCGACACCAAATCGGGCCACGGCGCGAGCAGCACCACCAAGGCCATCGAGCAGAACGCGGACATCTACTCCTTCCTCATGTACAACCTCGGCGTCACGCCGAAGTGGGCGGCAGAGAAGGAAGTCAGCAGGCAGTAGCCGGCAGCCGGTAGCCGGTGGAAAAAACGAGGGCGGCGCGTCCC
>DASWNR010000571.1:0-19986 GCA_036399155.1 Pyrinomonadaceae bacterium | reverse complement strand
CACCTGCCTCGTCGGCCCCGGCGGCGTCCTCTACAAGTACCGCAAGGTGAACACATGGATTCCCTACGAGGTGCACGCGAGCCCGCACGACCTCGAAGGCTACGACGAGCCGCTGTTCCCCGTCGCCGACACCGAGATCGGCCGCATCGGCTGCGCGGTCTGCTACGACTGGCTCTTCCCCGAAGCCATCCGGCAGCTCGCCGCGGGCGGCGCGGAAGTGTTGGTGCGCGTCTCGGCCTACATGGATCCGTGGGGCGCGACCGCGCCGATGGACTGGTGGACGGTCGTCAACCGCTGCCGCGCCATCGAGAACACGGCCTACGTCGTCGCCGCCAACCAGGGCGCGAGCCTCAAACACTACCCGCCTTACTCGTGGCCCGGCGGCAGTCAGGTCATAGACTTCGACGGCCGCGTGCTCGCCGAAGCCAGCCCCGGCCCCGGCGAGCGCATCGTCGTCGCGCCCGTGGACATCTCCTCGCTCCGCCACGAGCGCGCCGCGCGGCGCGGCCACCACATGCTCGCGCACCTCCGCTCGGAAGCCTACCCGGTCTACAGAAAGCACACCTACCCGCCGCGCCTCGAAGACGAAGCCGACGCCGCGTCGCACTCCTACGAGCGCAACAACCTCCTCATCGACGAGGCCAAGCGCCGCCTCTAAAGCGTGGCGCGTGCGCGTGTGCGTTACGGGACGCGGGAGAAAATAATTGACAGGCGAGTGACTTTCGTATTAAAAACACTTCGTTCGGACAGGCAACAAACCGACACCCCGTCTCTTAGTTTTATAAAAGCTATCGTCGGCGGAAATTTTTTCCGCCGCAGGTCTGCGCTCCACTGCTTGCGGACTCTCTCGGCCCCCTCGCGCCGGGACTGTTCAGGCAAGTCGAGGTTGGACTGCCGTCGGCCACTCATTTGAACACCCGAGGCCCAGTGATGAATACATCCAGGAGAACTCCGCTTTCCCGTTTGGCGGCCGCGCTCGTGTGCGCGGCCGCCTTCGTGTTTCCTGTCGCCGCCCAGTCCAACAAGGGTACGATCACGGGGACGGTCACAGACCCGAACGGCGCGGTCGTCAAGGACGCCGCCGTCACCGCGACCAACGCCGCGACGGGCGAGACGCGCACCGCGACGACCAGCGAAGACGGCACCTACACCATCCCCGCGCTCGACCCCGGCGTCTACAGCGTGCGGATCGAGGCGTCGGGCTTTCAGGCGACCAACGTCCAGGAGGTCAAGCTTGAGACCGGCTCGCGGCAGGCGGTGGACGTGACGATGACCGTGGGCGGCGTCGCCGGCGAGACCGTCACGGTGACGGCCGAGGCGCCGCTCGCCGAGACCGAGACGAGCGTGCGCGGCGACCTCATCACGGGGCGCGAGGTGACCGACCTCCCCATCCCGCAGCGCAACTTCACCATCCTCGCCACGCTCTCGCCCGGCGTCACGAGGCCCGCGGTGGGGACGCTCGGCGGCGGCGGCAACTTCACCGCCGGCGGCGTCGGCGAGTCCACAGAGTCGACGCGCTTCCGCGAGTCGGGCGGCTCGGTTTTGGCGGTCAACGGCGCGCGCGTCACGCAGAACAACTTCATGCTCGACGGCGTGGACAACAACGAGACGCAGTTCGGTCAGATCGCCATCTTCCCCGACCCGGACGCCATCGCCGAGTTCCGCATCGACACCAGCGTCCCGCCCGCCGAGTCGGGGCGCGCCGGCGGCGCCGTCATCAGCACGACCATCAAGTCGGGCGGCAACGCCTTCCACGGCACGCTCTACGAGTTCTACCAGGGCGCCTTCGCCAGCGCGAGGCCGACGAACAACACGAACCCGGGCAACTTCGTCCAGCACAACTACGGCGGCGTCATCGGCGGCCCCATCTTCCTCCCGAACTTCGGCGAGGGCGGGCCCGCCTACTGGAGCGGGCGCAACAAGTCCTTCTTCTTCTTCTCCTACAACCAGCAGAAGGGCTCGCGCCCCATCGGCGAGTTCGGCTTCGTCACCGTCCCGACGGCGCGGGCCAGGGTCGGCGACTTCGGCGAGCTGCTCCAGCCCGGCACCACGCAGGAGTACAGGCGCGCCGGCGGCGGCGTCATCGTCGCGCCGGTCGGCACGGTCTTCTGCGCCAACGCCTCGCCCGCCCCGGCCAACGACCTGCGCAACTGCGGACAGGCGTTCTCGCCCGCCGGGCTCGCGTTCCTGAACGCCTACCCGCTGCCGACCGAGCCGGGGCTCCAGAACAACTTCCGCCGCAACCGCAAGTTCGTCTTCGACCAGAAGGCTTACACGACCCGGCTCGACCACAGCTTCAGCCAGAGCAACACGCTGTTCGGCCGCTACAGCTTCTCGAACCTCGGGCGCGCGCGGGAGAATAACTTCCCGCTGGGCACCTCGCCCAACGGCAACGACCTGCCCTCGGGCTTCGGCGCGGGCAACGAGTTCGGCAAGACGCGCCAGATCGCGCTCGGCGACACGCACACCTTCACCCCGACCGTCGTCAACGACGCGCGCGCCGGCTACAGCCGCGTCGAGATCGGCATCTTCAACACGGGCATCAACGGCGAGGGCGGCTTCAGCCCGACCGTCGGCAACCAACTCGGCATCGCGGGCAGCAACCTCGACGCGAACACCTCGGGCGTGCCGCTCATCGGCGTCTCCGAGGTCCCGGCCATCAACCAGCTTGAGTTCGTCGGCGACGGCGGCCCCTTCTACTTCACCTCGAACAACTACTCGTTCCTCGACACGGTGACGGTCGTGCGCGGTAGCCACACGCTGAGGTTCGGCGGCGACCTGCGCGTGCGCCAGAACACGCAGTTCGACGCCGGCCGCATCGGGCGCGTCAAGGGCGAGTTCCAGTACGGCACCTCGGCCGGCGGCTTCCTGGGCAGCAACTACCCCGGCATCGGGACGGAGGACGCCGGCTCCGGCACGGCCAACCTCCTGCTCGGCTACGCCCCGGCCTTCGCGCAGCGCGGCGCGCAGACCTACCAGTTCCTGCGCTCGAACAAGGAGATCGCCTTCTTCGTCCAGGACGACTGGAAGGCCACCCCGACCCTGACGCTCAACCTCGGGCTGCGCTACGACATGTACACCGCGCCGACCGAGCGCTTCGACGCGCAGTACAACTTCGACCCGGCGGGCGGCCGCCTCGTGCGCGCGGGCGACGACAGCGGTCTCGGCCGCGACCTCGCCAACACCGACAGGAACAACTTCGCGCCGCGCGTCGGCTTCGCCTGGAGCGGGCTGCGCGAAGACCGCCGCGCGGTCATCCGCGGCGGCTACGGCATCGTCTACACGCCGGACGTGAGCGGGCAGTTGCCGCTGGCGGCCAACGCGCCGACCTCGGGCAACTACGGCTGCGTGCTCAACTCGACGAGCCCCGACGCCGCCGTCATCGGCACCCCGACGTGCCCGCAGTTGTCGCTCGCCACCAACCTCGACACGGGGCTGCCGCTCCCGCCCGTCAGCACGACGCTGCCGTCGTCCTTCGTCCCCGGCTCTAACCAGCGCATCTTCTACGTCGACCCGAACAACAAAACCTCGTTCTACCACCAGTACAACCTGACGCTCCAGTACGAGTTCATCAGGAACATGCTCTTCGACGTGGCCTACGTCGGGTCGGCGGGCAGGAACCTGCTGCGCGTCCAGAACATCGGCCAGTCGCTCGGCGCCGGCCCCGGCTCGCGCGAGGTGGCCGGGTTCAACGAGGTCGTGACGACGCGCTTCAACGGCTCGTCGCGCTTCGACGCCTTCCAGGCCAAGGTCGAGCGGCGCTTCACGCGCGGCTTCTCGATGCTCTCGTCCTACACGTGGGCGCACGGCATCGACGACACGCCGGGCGGCTTCGCCGGCCAGAGCCTCGGGCCGAACCGCTACGGCCCGCAGAACCCGCTCCTGCCCGGCCTCGATCGCGGCAACTCCGACCTCGACATCCGTCACCTCTTCAGGTTCGAGAACGTTTTGGAACTGCCCTTCGGGCGCGGCCGCCGCTTCGGCGGCGACATACCGCGCGGGCTCGACCTGATCGTCGGCGGCTGGCAGTTCAACAACAACATCACCATCTCAAGCGGCCCCGTCTACTCGGTCGTCATCGGCGGGCAGCGCCCCGACCTGATCGGCGACCCGACGCCGACGTCCGAGCAGAGGGCGCGCGGGCTGGAGTTCAACCCGGACGCCTTCGCCTACCCGCGCACGCCCATCTTCGGCGGCGCGCCCTGCGACCCGAACGACGGCAACGGCAGCGAGCGCTGCTTCGGCAACCTCGGCCGCAACACCTTCCGCGGCGAGGCGCAGGAGTTCTGGGACTCCTCGCTCTTCAAGAACATCCCCGTCCCGGCCATCAGCGAGGACTTCAAGGTTCAGCTCCGCGTGCAGGCTTACAACGTGCTGAACCACATCAACCACTTCGTGCCGAACCGCGACGTGAACTTCAGGATCCAGAACGGCGCCCGCGCGTACGGCGACGCGAACGTCGGCCGCGACACGTCGATCCAGAACTCGCGCCAGCTCGAATTCTCCATCAAGCTCCTCTTCTGAGGGCCTGCGTGGGGGGCGGCTTTACGCACCGAGACGGAGGCGGGCGCTCCCTTCAAGGGGCGCCCGCCTCTTGCTTCCGGCGGCCGGCGGGCGCGCTTGAGTTTGCCGCGGCGAGCGGCTAACCTTTCGGCCGTCTCTCCATTGTCTGGGCGCCGCCCGCCGTCCGCGAGACGCGCGCGCGGCGCGCCCGTCGGGCGTTCCGTGTCGAACTCAAACGCAAAGTCTTACGCGGGCCGGGCGCTGCTCGTGTCGCTCCTGCTGGCGGCCCCGCCGTCGCCCGCGCACGCCGCGCGGGCCGCCGCGGCCGGCGCGCAGGCGCAGGGCGAGCAGTTGCCGGAGGCGGGCGTCGCGCAGCTCGTCGAGCGAGCGCGGCGGGGCGCGCTCGGCGCGGACGAGTTCGCCGGGGCGCTGTCGGTCGGCTACGCGCTCGTCGCCGGGCGGCGCTTCGTTGAGGCCGCCGAACTCTTCGACGCGCTCGTCCGCGCGAGGCCGTCCGACCGCGCGGCGCTCTACGGCGCGGCGCTCGCGACCTTTAACGCGGGGCGCGCGGCCGACGCCGAGCCGCTCGCGCGCCGCGCCGCCGAGGCCGCGCGCGCGGCGGGGCGCGCCGCGGGGCGCGAACGAGACGCGGCCGACGCGCTCGTGCTGCTCGCGGTCGTGCTCGCCGTGCGCGGCGACGGCGCGGGGGCGCTTGAGGCTTCCGCCGGAGCCGCCGCGCTCGCGCCCGACAACTTCGACGCGCGCCTTGCGCACGGCCGCGCTCTCTACGGCGCGGGCGACGACCTCGCGGCGGCGCGCGCCTTCCGCGCGGCGGCCTCGCTCAGACCCGGCGACCCGCGCCCGCTCTTCTTCCTCGCCTCCTCGCTCGAACGCGCGGGCGACGACGCGGGGGCGCTCGCCGCCTACCGCGAGCTTGCGGCCGCGCAGCCGCGCGCGCCGGAAGGCCACCTCGGGCTCGGCGCGCTGCTGGTCAAGCGCGGCGGGGCGGAGGCGGAGGAGGGAATCGGGGCGCTCCTGCGCGCCGTCGAGATTGACCCGGGGCTCTACGAGGCGCGCGTGACTCTGGGGCGCGCGCTCGTCGCGCGGGGCCGCGCCGCCGAAGCGGTCGAGCACCTGCGGCGGGCCGCCGCGCTCGCGCCCGGCAACCCCGAGCCGCACTACCAGCTCTCGCTCGCCTACAGACGGCTGGGTCGCAAGGAGGAGGCCGCCGCCGAGTCCGCGCTCGTCAAACGCATACACGAGTCGCGCCGGAGTGGCGCGCCGCCCCCGACGCCCGAACCCTAGTCGAAGAAGTTATCGAAGAAGTTATAAAGTCCGAGCCGGACGGACGTTGACGACAGTGCCGCTTCCTTCATCTCTTCTGAAAAACTCTTGCGTGTGGCTCGCGTGCGCGTGGCTCGCCGTCGGGGCGTGCGCGCCGGCCGGGGCGCAGCGGCGGACGGGCGCGCGGGGCGGGGCGGCCCAACGTCAGGAGCAGCGTCAGGGACAGCGCGGCGGCGCGGACGCGGCGCTGCTGCGCGAGGCCGCGGAGCTGATGCGCGCCGGCAGACTCGCAGAGGCCGAGGCCGCCGCGCGCAGGGCCGCCGAAGGCTCGCCGCGCGACGCGGAGGCGCGCGCCCTGCTCGGGCTCATCCTCGAACAGTCGGGGCGTCGCGAAGAGGCCGAGCGTGAGTTGCGCGAGGCACTGCGGCTCGACCCGAAGTCGGCGGCGGCGCTGACGAACCTAGGCGTCCTGCTCTCGCAGTCGGGGCGCGAGGCCGAGGCCGTGCCGCTCTTCGAGCGAGCGCTCGACAGCTCGCCCGCCTACGCGCAGGCCGCATACAACCTCGCCGTGCTCTACGTCGCGCGCAAGGACTTCGCGCGCGCCCTCCCGCACCTCGAACGTCTAGCGGCCTCGGGCGGCGGCGCCGAGCGCGCAGACCTCCCGCTGCTGCTCACGCTCGCCGACGCGTACGCGCGCGCGAATCGCGGCGCGGAAGCCTCGCGCGTCGCCGACGCGGTCGAGCGTCGCGCGGCCGCAGACCCGCGCGTGCTCTTCACGCTCGGGCTCGCGCTCGCCGGCGCGGGCGGGTACGAGCGCGCCGCCCGACTCTTCGAGGCGACGAACCGCCTGCGCCCGAACACGTACGAAGTGCTCTACAACCTCGGCGTCGCGCTCTACAACCTCGACCGGCTCGAAGAGTCGGAGCGCGCGCTCCGCGACGCCGCGTCGCTCAAGGGGGGCGAGCCCGAAGTCTTCTTCCGCCTCGGGCTCGTCGCCTCCGCGCGCGGCCGCGGCGACGAGGCGCTCGCGTTCTGGGAGCGCGCCGCGAGCCTGCGCGCCGCGTACCCGGAGGCTTACTTCATGATGGCGGAGGAGCTGGTCAAGTCGCGCAGGGGCGAGCGCGCCGTCCCGCTCTACGAGCGCGCCGTCGAGCAGGACCCGGCGCAGCCGGTCTACTACACGCGGCTCGGCGTCGCGCACTTCCGAGCCCGCCGCTACCGCGAGGCGCGCGCCACCTTCGAGAGCGCGCTCGCGCGCTTCCCACGCGACGGCGCGCTCCACTACCTCGCCGGCTACGCCGCGCGCGCCGAGGGCGAGTTCGACCTCGCGGCGAAGTACTTCCGGCGCGCGCTCGAACTACAGCCCGACAACGCGCCGGCCTACGCCAACCTCGGCTTTCTCACCGTCGAGCGCGGGCAGCACGATGAGGCCGAGCGGCTCCTGCGCCGCGCGCTCGCGCTCGACCCCGAGAACTTCCCCGCGACCTACGACCTCGGCCGCCTGCTCGTCCGGCTCAAGCGCTACGCCGACGCGCTGCCGCTGTTGGAGCGCGGCGCGCGGCTCGGCACGCGCGACCCCGGAGTCCACTACCAGCTCTTCCTCGCCTACTCGCGGCTGGGTCGCAAGGCGGACGCCGACCGCGAGCTTGCGACGTTCAAGCGTCTGGAGGAGGCGCGCAAGGCCGCCGACGCAGGCGGCTCGCCGATGGGGGCGGCCCCGTCGGAGGAGCTGCCGCCGCCCGAGACCGGCGCGCCCGCGAAGCCGGGAACCACCCCGGGCGTGAAGCCGCCGGCGCGCTGAAGCGTGCGAGTTGTTGACGGCGGGCCGCGAAGAGCTTTTTTAAGGAATCAGGCTCAGGAGTCTTTGTCACGGATGAAGAGAATGAAAGTCGTCGTGTTCTGTGCCGGCGTCTTCGTCTCCGGGGTTTCGGCGGCGGGGCCGCGCGCGGCGGCCGTGCCGCAGAAGGGGAGGGCGGCGCAGGTCGAGCGCGGGCGCGCCGTCTACTCGGAGCACTGCGCGCGCTGCCACGGCCCGGACGGGCGGGGGCGCACGCGCATGGGCGAGACGGTCGAGCCGCCCGACCTCTCCGACCCGGCCTGGCTGCGCGCCTCGGTCGCCAAAGGGCTCGGCCAGATGCCCGCCTTCAGGAAGAAACTCTCGCGGCAGGACATCGCCGCCTCCGTCGCCTACGTCCGCACGCTCAGGCGTTAGCCGGTCAAAGACTCCCGATGAAAAAGAGAACACCGAAGTCCGCCGCGAAGCTCCTCGCCGCCTGCGCCGCCGTCCTGCTCGCATGCGTCTGCGCTCACGCGCAGGCGCCGCCGGTGCCGCGCGTCTCGAAGGTCGAGCCGCCCTCCTGGTGGGCCGGGCACAGCATCAACCCCGTGCGGCTGCTCATACGCGGGGAGAATTTGAAGGACGCGTCCGTCTTAGCGCCGGCCGGGGGCGCGTTCCAAATCTCCGGGGCGAAGTCGAACGCTTCGGGGACGTACCTCTTCGTAGACCTCCGCATCAACCCCGACGCGCGACCCGGCGACTACAGTTTCAACGTGACGAGTAGCGACGGGCGCGGCGACGCCGCGCGCGCGACCTTCAACTTCCGCGTCAACCAACCGCTCGACCCCGCGACGAACTTCAGGGGCGTGACGACCGACGACGTTATCTACCTCATCATGCCCGACCGCTTCAGTGACGGCGACCCCGCGAACAACGCGCCCGCCGACTCGACGCCCGAGGCGAACGACCGCCGGAACCCGCGCGCGTGGCACGGCGGCGACCTGCGCGGCGTCATCAACCGCCTGCCGTACCTGAAAGACCTCGGCGTCACGGCGCTCTGGCTCACGCCCTGGCACGACAACTGGAACGGCGTCAACCGCTGCGACAAGCCCTGGTGCCCGAACACCTACTACCACGGCTACCACGCGGTCGATTACTACGCGGTCGAAGACCGCTTCGGAACGCTTGAGACGCTGCGCGAGCTGGTCGAGAAGTCGCACGCGCTCGGTATAAAAGTCATTCAGGATCAGGTCGCAAACCACGTCGGCTCGCAGCACCCGTGGGTCAAAGACCCGCCGCTGCCAGACTGGTTCCACGGCACGTTTGAGAGTCACGTCCGCAACCCTTTCCGCGGCGACCTTCTGCTCTCGCCGCACGCGCCCGACGCGGCGCGACGCCCGACGCTCGACGGCTGGTTCTCCGACGACCTGCCCGACATGAACCAGGAGCAGCCCGAGGTCGCGCGCTACGAGATACAGAACTCGCTCTGGTGGGTCGGCGTGACCGGCATCGACGGCATACGGCAGGACACCGTGCAGTACATGCCGCGCTTCTTCATACGCGACTTGAACGTCGCGCTCGACCGGCAGTACCCGTCGATGTGGATGGTCGGCGAGGCCTGGAATGAAGACCCCATCCACACGAGCTTCTTCATCGGCGGCCACGCCGGGTGGGACGGCATCGACACGCGCATGGACGCCGTCTTCGACTTCCCGGCGTGGGACGTTTCGCGCAAGGTCTTCACGGGGCGGCTTCCGGCGTCGGCGCTCCGCCACGTCCTGCGCGCGGACTCGCTCTACCCGGACCCTTCGCGCCTCGTCACGATGGCGAACAACCACGACACGCGCCGCTTCATGTCCCTCGAAGGCGCCGGCGTGGAAGGCGCGATGCTCCACCTCGCGTACGTCCTGACCATACGCGGCACGCCGCAAATCTACGCGGGCGAGGAGATAGCGATGGAGGGCGGCGACGACCCAGACAACCGGCGCGACTTCCCCGGCGGCTTCCCCGGCGACGCGCGCGACGCCTTCACGCGCGTCGGACGCACGCCCGTCGAGCAGCGCGTGTTCGAGTGGACGCGCGACCTGCTGCGGCTCAGGCGCGAGCACGCGGCGCTCAGGCGTGGCTCGCAGCTCGACCTGCACTTCGACGACGACTCCTACGTCTACGCGCGGCGCGACGGCGGCGAGACGATAGTCGTCGCGCTCAACCGCGCCGCCGCGCCGAAGGAGATGACCTTCCCGGCCTCCTACCTCGACGCGAGCGACGGGGCGCGTCTCGAACCGCTGCTCGGGGCCACAGACCGCCCCTCGGTCGCCGCCGGCTCGCTCAAGTTGACGGTGCCCGCGCGCTCGGCCGTCTTCTACAAACTGTCGGCTCGACGAGCCTAAAGACACGCCCTTAGCCGGGGGCGTGGGCGCCGGCGGCGACGGCCCGTTAAATCTCGGCGGCGCGGCGCTTTCCCGTTGCCCCCGGGGTACATTTGTTGTAGCTTTCAACTAACCCAAATAAGCGCGAGGTGAGAGGTGAGCTTCCCAAGAGCCTGCGGCATTCTTTTGCACCCGACCAGCCTGCCGGGCCTCCACGGCGTCGGCGACCTCGGCCACGAGGCGTACCGCTTCGTGGACTTCCTCGTCGCGTCGGGGCAGAGCCTCTGGCAAGTCCTGCCGCTCGGGCCGACCGGCTACGGCAACTCGCCCTATCAATGCTTCTCGGCCTTCGCCGGAAACACTTTGCTCGTCAGCCCAGAGCTTTTGGTCGAGCAGGGCTTACTCGCGCCCGGCGCGCTCGAAGGTCTGGCGGAACTTCCAGCCGGCCACGTCGATTACGCCGAGGCTTTCCCGCGCAAGGAGGCGCTGCTCAAAGAGGCGTTCGCGAACTTCCGCCGCACCGAGCCCGCGCTCGTCTCCGCCGCCTTCGAGGAGTTCAAGGCGGGCGCGGCCGCGTGGCTCGACGACTACGCGCTCTACCGCTCGCTCAAGCGCGAGCGCGACGAGGCGGCGTGGACGGACTGGGAGCAGCCCCTCGTCCGGCGCGACGCCTCCGCGTTGGACGAGGCACGCCGCGCGTTGGCCGAACAGATGGAGGAGGTGAAGTTCAAGCAGTTCCTCTTCTTCGACCAGTGGGCGCGTCTGCGCGAGTACTGCCGTGGGCAGAACGTACGCGTCGTCGGCGACATCCCCATCTTCGTCGCGCAGGATTCGGCCGACGTGTGGGCGCAGCCCCGCCTGTTCAAGCTCGGTGAGGACGGCCGCCCCTCGGTCGTCGCCGGCGTCCCGCCCGACTACTTCAGCAGGACGGGTCAGCTCTGGGGCAACCCGCTTTACGACTGGGAGCGGATGCGCGGTGACGGCTTCCGCTGGTGGGTCGAGCGCGTGCGCTCGATGCTCTCGCTCGTGGACGTGATACGCATCGACCACTTCCGCGGCTTCGCCGCCTACTGGGAGATACCGGGCGGGGACGCGACGGCCGAGCGCGGGCGCTGGGAGCACGCGCCGGGGCGCGAGCTGTTCCAGTCCATCAAGGCTTCCCTGGGCGAGCTGCCCATCATCGCCGAAGACCTCGGCTTCATCACGCCCGACGTGATTGAGCTGCGCGACGAGTTCGGCTTCCCCGGGATGAGGATACTTCAGTTCGGCTTCTCGACCGACTCGACCAACAAAGACCTGCCGCACAACTACGTCCGCAACGCGGTCGTCTACACGGGGACGCACGACAACGACACGGCGGCCGGCTGGTTCCGGAGCCAGCCCGCGGGCGGCGCCTCCGTCCGCTCGGCCGAACAGGTCGAGCGCGAGCGCCGGTACTGCCTCGACTACCTCAGAACGGACGGCGCGGAGATCAACTGGGACTTCATACGCACGCTCTACGCCTCGGCCGGCGACACCGCGCTCGTGCCCTTGCAGGACGTGCTCGGCCTAGGGTCGGAGGCGCGCATGAACACGCCGGCCACTATGTCCGGCAACTGGTCTTGGCGCTTCCGCGGGGGCGACCTGAACGAAACCCTGAGCGCGCGCCTCCGCGGTCTCGCGGAGATTTACGGGCGCTTCCCCGCGGTGCCGCCCGAAGCGCGACCCGAGCACACGGCCGAGAGCTACGAGTTCAAACAGACGTGGGGGTGAGGGGGAAATCGCAGGCCGTACCTCCTTGATTGCAGGCCGCGCTCCTTGATTGCAGGCCGTGTTTCTTCGCAACTGGCATGAGAATCTTTAACACTTCATTTACGCGCCTTCTGCTCGCCCTGTTGTTTTCGTGCTGCGCGGCCGCGGTCTGCGCTGCGCAGCGCCCGCCTTTGGTCACGAAGGTTGAGCCGCCAAACTGGTGGGCGAATCATTCCGTCAACCCCGTGCGCGTCATGCTCCGCGGGCAGAACCTCGGCGGCGCGCGCGTCGAGGCCGTGGGGCAGGGAATCAGGACGGGGCTCGTCCGCGTCAACGAGGCGGGCACGTACGTCTTCGTGGACGTGTTCGTCGACAGGGACGCGAGACCCGGCAACCGTTTGCTGCGTGTGAGCACCGCCGCCGGGTCGGCGGACACTAACTTCGGCGTCGCCGAGCCGCTCGCCCGCGCCGGCCGCTTCCAGGGCTTCACGACCGACGACGTCATCTACTTCATCATGCCCGACAGGTTCAGTGACGGCGACCGCCTGAACAACGACCCGCGCAAATCGCCCGGACTCTACGACCGCACGAAGGGGCGCCACTACCACGGCGGCGACTTTCAGGGCATCATCGAGCGCCTGCCCTACCTCAAAGAACTCGGCGTCACCGCCATCTGGATCAACCCCGTCTACGACAACACGGACCGGCTCGACGAGCGCGAGATGTACCCCGAGGCGGAGGGCGGGCCCCGCAGACCGACGACCGCGTATCACGGCTACGGCGCTATCGACTTCTACGGCGTCGAGGAGCACTACGGCGACATGCGCGGGCTGCGCGAGCTGGTGGACAAGGCGCACGCCGCCGGCTTCAAAGTCATTCAGGATCAGATAGCCAACCACACGAGCCCTTACCACCCGTGGGTCGCCGACCGCCCGACGCCGACTTGGTTCTACGGCACGGTCGAGAATCACCTCAGCAACAACTGGCAGAAGTGGACGACGATGGATCCGTACGCCTCCGAGATGACGCGCCGCCGCAACCTCGAAGGCTGGTTCATAGACATCCTGCCCGACCTCAACCAGGACGACGAGGAGGTGCGCCGCTACCTCGTCCAGAACACGCTCTGGTGGCTCGGCACGGTCGGCTTCGACGCGATACGGATGGACACGCTGCCGCACGTCCCGCGCCACTTCTGGCGCGAGTGGACGGCGGCGATTAAGAAGGAGTACCCGAACGTCAACGTCCTCGGCGAGCTGTTCGACGGCGACCCGGCGCTGCTCGCGTACTTCCAGAGGGGTCGCGTCGGGCATGACGGGGTAGACACGGGGATAGACACCGTCTACGACTTCGCGCTCTTCTACGCCGTCCGCGACGCCTTCGCCAAAGGCGAGTCGGTGCGCAAGCTCGCGCAGGTGCTCGCGCACGACCACCTCTACCCGCGCCCCGAGGTGCTCGTCCCCTTCGTCGGCGTCCACGACATGCAGCGCTTCATGAGCGAGAAGGGCGCGACCGTCGAGGGCCTGAAGCTGGCGCAGACTTTCGTCATGACGACGCGCGGCACGCCGCTCCTCTACTACGGCGACGAACTCGCCATGCCCGGCGGCGGCGACCCCGACAACCGGCGCGACTTCCCCGGCGGCTTCCCCGGCGACGAGCGCGACGCCTTCACGAAGGCCGGGCGCACGGCCGTCGAGGACGAAGTGTTCGAGCACGTCAAGCGGCTGGCGAAGCTGCGCGCGGAACTGCCGGCGCTGCGGCGCGGCGCGCTCGTCCACGTCTACGACGAGGAGCAGCAGACGGTCTTCGCGCGACGCCTCCCCGACCAGACGACCTTCGTCGCCTTCAACAACGACACCAGGCCGGCCACGCTCAAGTTCAAGCTCAGCGACGCCGGCCTCGACCCCGCAGGGCGCTACACGACGAGGCACGACGGCCTGGGCCGAGGCGGGAACGCCGGCGGGCGCACGCAGGGCGACGACGTGGAGCTTCAGATGTCGCCGCGCTCGGCGGCCGTCTTCACGGCGGTACTCGACAAGAACTGAACGGCTCATAATCACCCTGGGAGAACCGACATGCGTGAGAAACCGCGGCTGAGCTTCTGGCAGATCTGGAACATGAGTTTCGGGTTCTTCGGGATTCAGTTCGCCTTCGGCCTCCAGCAGGCCAACATGAGCAACATCTTCAAGAACCTGGGCGCGAGCACCGACGACATCCCCATCCTCTGGCTCGCGGCCCCGCTGACCGGGCTCATCGTCCAGCCCATCGTCGGCTCGATGAGCGACCGGACGTGGAACCGCCTCGGGCGCCGCCGCCCCTACTTCCTCGTCGGGGCCGTGCTGTCGGCGGTCGCGCTCTTCTTCATGCCCTACTCCTCGTTCGTCCTGATGGCCGTGCTCTTCCTCTGGCTCCTCGACGCGAGCGTCAACATCTCGATGGAGCCGTTCCGCGCCTTCGTCGCCGACAAGCTCCCGCCCGAGCAGCGCACCACAGGCTTCGTCACGCAGAGCTTCTTCATCGGCGCGGGCGCGGCCATCGCCAGCGCCCTCCCGCTCATGTTCCGCCAGTTCGGCGTAGACGACGCGACCGCGAGCGGAGTCCCCCTCACCGTCAAGTACTCGTTCCAGGTCGGCGCCTTCGCGCTGCTCTTCGCAGTGCTGTGGACGATCCTGACCACGAAGGAGTACCCCCCGGAAGACCTCGCAGAATTCGAGCGGCGTCGCGCCGAGACGCGCGGAATCGGCAACTGGTTCCGCGAGATGCTCCACACCATCCGGCACATGCCGGCGACGATGAAGCAGCTCGCCGTCGTGCAGGTCTTCACCTGGCTCGGCCTCTTCTGCATGTGGATGTACTTCGGGCTCACGACCGCGCAGCAGGTCTTCGGCGTCACCGACCTCGACGACCCGGCGCAACGCGCGCTCAAGGATCAGGGGAACGAGTGGGGCGGGTTCGGCTTCGCCGTCTACTCGGTGGTCTGCTTCGCCGTCGCCTTCCTGCTGCCCAGGCTGGCGGCGGCCACGAGCCGCAAGGCCGTCCACGCCCTCTCGCTAGTCTGCGGCGGCGTCGGCCTGCTCTCCGTCTACTTCATCCACGACAAGTGGACGCTGATGCTGACGATGGTCGGGGTGGGCATCGCGTGGGCCTCTATCCTCTCGATGCCTTACGCCATCCTCTCGGGCGCGCTCCCGCCGGAGCGGATGGGCGTCTACATGGGCGTCTTCAACTTCTTCATCGTCCTCCCCGAGATCGCCGCCGCGCTCACGTTCCAGCCGCTCGTCAAGCACGTCTTCGGCAATAACCCGCTCTACGTGGTGATGCTCGGCGGCGTCTGCCTGCTCGTGGCCGCCGCCCTGACCGTCCTCCTCGTGCGCGAGGCGGGCGAGAGCGCGCCGGGCGCGGCGCTCAAGGGGGACGAGCACGAGCCGCTGACGACGCAGTTGATGGCGCAGCCCGTGCCGAGCACCGGGCTCGTCGACGAGGGCAGGAAGTAAGGAGGTCACGGCCATGAGTCGTCGGGCTTTACTGTTAACGCTCGCCTCGCTTCTCGTCACGCTCGTTTCGGCCGCGCGCGCCGAGGCCTGCACGTGCATGACGCCCGGCCCGCCGTGTCAGGCGTTCGGCGAGGCGTCGGCGGTCTTCGTCGGCACGGCGACCGACGTGCGGCGGCCGCGCGCGGCGAAGTCCGTGGAGGCCGCGAGGGCGGAGCCCTCCTGGTGGCCGGTGGTCGTCAAATTCTCCGTCCTCCAGCCTTTCAGCGGGGTCGAGGGCGCGGAGGTCGAGGTGTCTACGGGGCAGGGCGGCGGCGACTGCGGCTACCAGTTCCGCAGGGGCGAGTCGTACCTCGTCTACGCCTACGGCGGGCGCGACGGCAAGCCGCTGACGGCGAGCATCTGCTCGCGGACGCAGCCACTCTCGCAGGCCGCCGAAGACCTCGAATTCCTGCGCGGCCTCGGCGCGCGGGGCCCCGGCGTCTCCATCGACATCACGGTCACGCGCTCGCGGCAGGACGTGAAGTCCGGCGACGTGAAGGTGCTCGGCGGACTCGCCGACGCGCTACTCACGGTCGAGGGCGCGGGCGAGAGCCGCGAGGTCAGGGCGGACTCCGAGGGTCGCGCGCGGCTCACGGGGCTCAAGCCCGGCACATACAAGATAAAGCTCGCGACGCCCGAGGGGCTGACGACCTACAGGGAGGAGCAGGAGGTGACGGTCGCCGACCGCGGCTGCGCCTCCGTCCACTACGCCGTCTCGGACGACGGGCGCATCTCGGGCCGGGTCACGGACGAAGCGGGGCGCGCGGTCGCGGGCGTCCTGGTCACGCTCGTCGCGGCCGGCGACGAGCCCGAGCGCCACTCCGCGCGCTACGAGCGCACGGGCGAGGACGGCCGCTACGAGCTTAAGGGTCTGCCGCCGGGTCGCTACCTGCTCGCCGTCAACCTCAACCGCTACCCTGAGCCGAACGACCCGTCGAACGCATACCCGCGCACCTACTACCCCGGCGCGGCGCAGCCGTCGCAGGCCGAGGCGGTGAGCGTCGGCGCGGGCGAGCGCGTCAAAGACCGCGACATCAGTCTGCCGGCGCGGCGCGGCGAGGGCGTGGTCAGCGGCGTCGTCGTCTGGGACGACGGCAGCCCCGTCGCCGACGCCAGAATCAGCTTCCGCGACGTGACCTACTACGACACCGGCATGAACCACGGCGCGACGCCCGCCGACGCGCGCGGCCGCTTCACGCTCAAGGGCTACCGCGGCCAGACGTTCCTCGTCACCGCCGAGAGCGACCGCAACTTCGTCGGCGACTTCCGCCGCGACGGCCCGATGGAGCGCGCGGAGCCCCTGCGCGTCACGCTCGACGGGCCGACCGAACAGGTCAGGATCGTCATCACCAGGCTCAGGTGAGAAGCTCGGTTTTCAGTCTTCAGTTTTCAGCGCCGGTCAAGCTTATGAGGCTACAGGGAAGACAACCCAACGCGCGCGCGTTCGTCGCGGCGCTCGCCGCCGTCGTGTCGTTGTTCGCGCACGCTCACGCGCAACCGCAGCGCGACGTGTCGAAGGAGGGCGCGCGCGCCCCGGTGCCCGCGTGGGTGCGCGGCGGCGTCGTCTACGAAATCTACCCGCGCCAGTTCTCCGAGGCGGGGGACTTCAACGGCGTCACGGCGCGGCTCGACCGTCTGCGGGAGCTCGGCGTCAACATCCTCTGGCTGATGCCCGTCCACCCCATCGGGCAGGAGAAGAAGAAGGGGCCCGTCGGGAGCCCCTACGCCGTGCGCGACTTCTACGCGGTCAACCCCGACTACGGCACGCCCGGCGACCTCAAGCGTCTGGTCTCCGAGGCGCACCGCCGCGGGATGAAGGTCATCATCGACATCGTCGCCAACCACACCTCCTGGGACAGCGTGATGATGAAGACGCCCGAGTTCTACGTCCGCGACGCCTCGGGGAAGATAACGTACCCGCACGACTGGTCGGACGTGGCCGAGCTGAACTACGACAGCCCGGCGCTGCGGCGTTACATGATTGACGTGCTCAAGTTCTGGCTGCGCGAGTACGACCTCGACGGCTTCCGCTGCGACGTGGCCGCCGAGGTGCCGACTGACTTCTGGGAGCAGGCGCGCGCCGAGGCCGACAAGGTCAAGTCGGACGTGCTCTGGCTCGCCGAGTCCGACAAGCCGGAATTGCTCGTACGCGCCTTCGACCTCGACTACTCGTGGCCGCTGCACGGCACGCTCAACGAGGTGTTGCAGGGGCGACGCCCGGCGACGGCCTTCCGCCAGACGTGGGAGTCGGACGAGGCGAAGTACCCGCGCGGGGCTCTGAGGATGCGCTTCTCCGACAACCACGACGAGCGGCGCGCGGTGGCGCGCTTCGGCGAGGGCGGCGCGCTGGCTGCCTCCGCACTGATGCTCACGCTCGACGGCGTGCCGATGCTCTACAACGGCATGGAGGTAGGCGACACGACCGAGTCGGGCGACCCCGCGCTCTTCTACAAGCTGCCGATTTTTTGGCCCATCGAGAAGCGGCGTCCCGAGTTCCCGCGCTTCTACCGGCAGATGATCGCGCTGCGAAAGTCGCACCCGGCGCTCACAAGGGGGCGCGTCGAGTGGCTGCGCAACTCGGACGAGTCGCGCGTCGTCACCTTCGCGCGCCGCGACGAGTCGGGGGACATCCTCGTCGCCGTCAACTTCTCCAACCGCCCCTTCGACGGCACGGTCGAAGCCCCGGCCGGCGGCGTCTACGCGGACATCACGCCCGACGTGCGCGCCCCGCTCCCGGCGGACGCCACCGACGCGCAACGCGCCGCGCGCGCACGCGCCGTCGGCCTCCCCGCGCTCTCGCTCGACCCGTGGGGCTACCGCGTCTTCCGCCGCACGGCGAAGTAACCGGTAGGGAAAATCCTCCCCCTATTTCCGGGCCGGGGCGGCGCGGCGTAGGCCGGCGAGCCTGAGCGCGGCGCGCACCTCGACGTTCTTCATGAAGTGCCGCCAGATTAAACCGTCGCGCAAATTCTCCGCGGCGAGGAGCGTGATGCCCTGGTCGATGCCGATAACGTCCGGGTCGACCCACCCCGTGTTCGGGTTGAAGGCGTCGGCGAAGCCGTAGCGGCCGTAAGTCTTCGCGCCGTAACGCGCCTTCAACGCGCGCAGCGCCGCGAGCGAGATGTCGGGCGTGAAGGCGAGCGAGCCGGCCGCGGCGTAGGGCACGACCGTCCCGTCAATCGCCGGGTCGCGCGGCGGCCCGCCCCACGCGACGTAGCCGCGCTCGGAGTCCGACGCCGAGACGCCCCACACGTCGGGGCCGTAGGCCGGGAACTCCGGCGCGAGGTCGATGCAGAACTGCCTGTGTGCGCGGGTCGCGGCGGCAGAGTTCTCGAAGTAGTTCGTGAACGGGTACCAGCCCTCGCGCCAGTCCCGCAGGTCGGCCCAGCCCTGCGTGTACTGGTGCGTGAAGAGCGGGCCGTCGTTCACGTAGGTGTGGCCGGCGTACGTGATGCGCTTGCGCGTCCAGGCGCGCCAGGCGCGCGGCGTGACGGGTCGGGTCGGCGAGCCGATGGCGAGCAGTTGGAGGATGAGGTGCTCGCTGTAGGTGTCCCAGCGCGTCTTGATGAAGCCCGTCTCGGGCCGCCAGCCGTGCGAGAGGAGCGTGGGGTGGCCGTCGAGCATCCACGGGAAGTCGACGCGCTCGTAGATGGTCGTGGCGAGGCGCGCGACCTCCGGGTCTTCGCGGAAGCACTGTCGCGCGGTCAGCACGCCGGCGAGCAGGAGCGCGGTGTCGATTGAGGAGAACTCGCTTTGCCAGCGCCGCTCGCCGGTCGCGGCGTCCATCCAGTGCAGAAACCACCCGCGCTCGCGCGGTGCGTCGCGGGCGAAGAAGCGGAGCGTCCTGAGGACGCGGGCGCGCGCCTCTTCGCGCGCGAGCCAGCCGCGCTCCGCGCCGACGCAGAGCGCCGTCAGGCCGAAGCCGGTGGCCGCGCTCGAAGCGATGTTGTGCGACGGGTGGCCCGCGGGGTGGGCTTCGCCCGTCGCGCGCGCGCGGTCGAGGACGAGCCCCGTGCGCGCGTCCGCGTGTTCGACGAAGTAGAGGAACGCGCGGCGCGAAAGGTCTTCGAGAAGCGCTTCGTCGTCGCGCGTCAGCGCGTGGCCGGCGCGCGAAGACGTATCGCGTGCCCCCTGCGCGCGCGCCGCGCCGCCGGCGCAGAGCGCGGCGAGCAGCAGGAGGAGGACGGGCGGCGTTGCGAAGCGTCTCGGCAAAGCGTGCATGATGTTCGGCGGCGTCGCGCGCGCAACTATACTAAGAGAGGGTTTGAAGGCGAAGGGTTAATTTGAGATTTGAAATTTCAAATTTGAGATTCGGCTTTATGACAAAAGGGGGCGTGGCGAAGATGGCCGCGCCCTGCCTGGCCGCGCTACTCACGGCGGCGGGCGGCGCGGGCGCGCGCGCGCCGCAATCAAGCTCTCAAGGGCGGACGGCGCGGCGTGCGACGGCCGGGCACATGGGGGAAGGCGTGGCGGTGCTGCTCGGGCGCGCGCTGGAGCTTCTGCGTGAAGGGAAGGCGGCCGAGGCGGAGCCGCTCGTCAGGCGCGCGCTCGCGGCGCGGCCCGACATCGCGGACGCGCACGCGCTGCTCGGCGTCATCCTCGACCAGCGCGGCGCCGCGCGCGAGGCCGAGAGCGAGTACCGCGCGGCCGTCCGGCTCAACCCGAAGGCGACGGCGGCGCGCGCCAACCTCGGCGTGCTGCTCGCGCGCGCGGGGCGCACGGCGGAGGCGGCCGCGACGTTCGAGTCCGTGCTGGGCGACGCGCCCGGCCACCCGCAGGCGACCTTCAACCT
>DASWNR010000570.1:0-20283 GCA_036399155.1 Pyrinomonadaceae bacterium | reverse complement strand
GGATATTTGCGGGCCGATTAATACTTACGCGCACGCGGAAAGTCCCCGGGAGTTTGAACACTCCCGGGGACTTTCCGCGTGCGCGTAAGTATTAATCGGCCCGCAAATATACCGGTGGGTCTATAATTACATCTCGTCAGTTCGGACGGGCATCCCGACTAAACGCGAGGGCGCTCTCGTCGCACATCGGGTCAAACAAATTAAGACGATTACTGCCGGGCTCACATTACCGACGCGCCGCCAAGGGGAGCATGACTGACACACGACGAACGAAGGGCATCGCGCCGCAGAGTGAAGAGCTGTTCCGGCTCATCGCAGAGAACGTCGAGGACTTCGCCATCTTCGCCGTCGGCCTCGACGGCGCGGCCGCCAGTTGGAACCCCGGCGTCGAGAAGCTCCTCGGCTACCCCGAAGCCGAGTGGCTCGGCCGCGACGCCTGCGACATCTTCACGCCCGAGGATAACGCGCGCGACGCGTGCGGCGACGAGATGCGCGCGGCGCTGGAGTGCGGGCGGGTGGAAGACCGTCGGTGGCACGTGCGGAAGGACGGCACGCGCTTCTGGGCCAACGGTCTGATGATGGCCCTGCGCGACGCGTCGGGCGAGGCGCGCGGCTTCGCCAAGATCATGCGCGACGAGACGGGGCGCAGGGCGGCCGAAAAAGCGCTGCGACAGTCCGAAGAGCACCTGCGCTACACCGTAGACCTCAACCCGCAGGTGCCATGGACTTCGGGCCCCGCCGGCGGCATCGAGGATTTCAGCGAGCGCTGGCTGGAGTTGACCGGGCTGACGCGCGAGGCCGCGCTGGGCGGCGGCTGGGTGCAGGTCCCGCACCCGGACGACGCGCCCCGGATGCAGGCCGCCTGGGAGCACTCGATACGCACGGCCGAGCCCTACGATATAGAGCACCGCATCCGACTCGCCGACGGCTCCTACCGCTGGATGCGCTCGCGCGCCGTGCCCCGGCGCGGCCCCGACGGCCGCGTCCTGCGCTGGTACGGCTCGACCGAAGACATACACGAGCGCAGGCGCGCCGAGGAGGAGCTGCGCGAGAGGGAGGAGCGCTACCGCACCCTGTTCGAGTCGATAGACGAAGGCTTCTGCGTGCTCCAGGTGCTCTTCGACGGCGACGGCAATCCCGCCGACTACCGATTCCTTGAGATCAACCCGGCGTTCGAGAGGCTGACCGGCATCTCGGCCGGGCTGGCGCTGAGCGGTAAGACGATCAAAGAATTACTGCCCGGCCTCGAATCGTACTGGGTCGAGACCTACGGGCGCGTGGCGCTGACCGGCGAGTCCGTCCGCTTCGAGAATCACTCGGAGGTGATGGGCCGCTGGTTCGACGTCTACGCCTTCCGCGTCGGGAGAACGGACGAGCGCAAGGTCGCACTCATCTTCAAAAACATCACCCATCGCAAGCGCGCGGAGGAGGAGCAGGCGCGGCTGATCCGCTCGCTGGAGTTCGAGCGCTCGCGCCTGGCCGACATCTTCACGAAGGCCCCGGCCTTCGTCACCACCATGCGCGGCCCCGACCACGTCTTCGAGCTGTCAAACCCGGCGTACTACCAGCTCGTCGGGCACCGCGAGTTGATCGGGAAGAAGGCGCGCGCGGCCTTCCCGGAGATCGAGGGGCAGGGCTTCTTCGAGCTCCTGGATCGGGTCTACAGGACGGGAGAGCCTTACGAGGGGCGCGAGATACCGGTCACCCTCCAGCGTGAGCCCGGCGGCCCGCCGGAGGAGAGATTCATCGACCTGCTCTACCAGCCGCTCTTCGAGGCTGACGGGACGGTCTCGGGCGTCCTCGCGCACGGGGTGGACATCACCGAGCAGGTCGAGGCGCGCAAGCGGGCGGAAGAGGCCAACCGCATCAAGGACGAGTTCCTCGCCACGCTCTCGCACGAGCTGAGGACACCGCTCACGGCCATCCTCGGCTGGGCGAACATGTTGCGCACCCAGCAGCTCGACGCGGACGCACGCGAGCGGGCCATCGACGTTATCGTGCGCAACGCGCGCGCGCAGACGCAGCTCATCGAAGACCTGCTCGACTCCTCGCGCATCATCACGGGGAAGCTCCGGCTCGACGTGCGCTCGGTCGACCTCGCCGGCGTCATCACCGCGGCCGCCGACACCGTGCGCCCGGCGGCGCAGGCGAAGGACCTCCGCGTCCAGACGCTCTTAGACCCCGGGGCCGGCCCCGTCTCGGGCGACCCGGATCGAATTCAGCAGGTGGTCTGGAACCTTCTGTCGAACGCCGTCAAGTTCACGCCCAGGGGCGGCCGCGTGCAGGTCAGGCTGGAGCGCGTCGGCTCGCACGTCGAGATCATCGTGGCCGACACCGGCAAGGGCATCGCGCCAGAGTTCCTCCCTCACGTCTTCGACCGCTTCCGACAGGCCGACCAGAAGATAACGCGCGAGCACGGGGGGCTCGGGCTGGGGCTCGCCATTGTCAGGCAGTTGGTTGAGCTGCACGGCGGGACGGCGCGCGCCGAGAGCGAGGGCGAGGGGCGCGGCACGACCTTCACCGTCAGCCTGCCGCTGCTGCCCGTGCGGAGGGAGGCGGCCGCTGTTGCGCCGCGGGTTCACCCGGCCGCCGCCGCGAGCGCCGCCCCTGATACGTGCCCGCCGGAACTCGACGGCCTGCGGGTGCTCGTCGTAGACGACGAGCCGGACACGCGCGGGCTGCTCTTCGCCGTACTCGCCTCCTGCGGCGCCGACGTGAGCCTCGCGGCCTCGGCCGCGGAGGCTTTGGAGCGGATCGGCCGGGAACAGTTCGACGTGCTCCTGACCGACATCGGGATGCCGGAGGAAGATGGGTACGAGCTGATCAGGAAGGTGCGGCTGCTGCCGCCCGAGCGCGGCGGGAGGGTGCCCGCCGCGGCGCTGACGGCCTACGCCCGTGCGGAAGACCGCCTGCGCGCCCTCCGCTCCGGCTTCCAGACGCACGTGGTGAAGCCGGTCGAGCCCGAGGAGTTAATAGCGGTCGTCGCCAACCTCGCCGGGCGGGTCGCGAGCGGGTAGCGGCTTATGTGTGAGGGAAAGGGCATCGTCCGCGCACACGCCCGGGTGTGCGCAAAAGGTCGGAGTGATTGCGTCCGGGCGCCTCAGGCATGTTTCGACAGACCGCGCTCCATCTTCTTCACCTCATCCCAGTAGCGGGGCTGAACCATCAGCCGCCGCACCAGCGGGCGAAGCTCGGGGACGACCAGCCGCCCGTACCCCCCGACCAGCGCGGAGAAGACCGCGCGCCGCCGGAGCCGCAGCAGGCGGCGGACGCGTTCCGGCACCAGTAACGCCTGCACCCCGCGCAGTATCTGGTAACGCCACTCGCCAAGGTGACGGCGGTACTGGGCGTAGAGGAGCGCGGTGTGTCTGCTGTGGTCGAGGTCTCGCACGAGGTGGAGTCGCCTGTCGGCCCGCCACGCCTCGTAATCACCCGGCAGCGCCTTGACGTTCAACCCCTCCCCGACGCGTTTGAAGACGAGGTACAGCTCTTCGCGCTCGGCGGGCGAGAGCGGGCCGTAGAGCATGCGGTGCGCCCGCTCGGAGTAGTCTATGAGCATGTAGAGCACGTCCCTGAAGGCCCAGTCGGGGATGCTCCGCCCGCGCTGACGCTCGACCGCGCCGTGGATAGAGTTGATTCCGGCGAGCGTCCGTTCCGCCGCCCCCTTCTTCGCGAACACTATCTCCTGCGAGTAGCGAACCGTGGAGAACAGACGCCCGACGGGGTCGGCCGGTAACTTGCCCGTGAAGAAGAGCCAATCGACAGCCCTGTTCAGGGCGAACTCGGCGGCCGAGCCTGCGAAGATCAACAGAACCAGCTCCGTGTCGCCCCAGATTTTCCTGACGATTGAGCCGCGCGTGACGAAATCCGACTCCGGCGGCGGCGCCGTCAGACTTCTCACGCCGGAGTCGCCGTCGTTAGTCACCCGCGCTGCTCCCTTCAAACTTACTGACCACATCACAAACCATCCCGCGACGAGCGGCAATATTAACATCCTTACCCGGTTGGTTTTCAGGTTAGTTACTCATACCGCAATGCCACCAGTGGATCGACTTTCGTCGCCACCCGCGCCGGGATGTAGCACGCCAGCAGCGTGACCGTCAGCAACACACCGCCCACCAGCACGTACGTCAGCGGGTCGTCGGCGCTCACGCCGTATAAGAGATCGACGCCAAACATCGAACTGGCTAACACCCTCGTCAGCGCCAGAGCCAGCAGCAACCCCGCGCCCAATCCGTAAACCACCCGAATCATCCCCTGTCTTATCACCAGACCCAGGATGTCCTGCTTGTTCGCGCCCAAAGCCAGACGGATGCCGATCTCGCGAGTGCGCTGCGCGACAACATATGAGACGGTTCCGTAGATTCCCAGCGAGGCCAGCAGCATGGCCAAACCTCCGCACGCCCCCACGACTATTCCGAATAGGCGGTACATGAAGAGAAATGGTTTGAAGGTGTCGTTCAAGGTTAGAACGTCGGAGACGGGAATGTTCGGGTCGAGGGATTGAACGGCGCGGCGCACCGCGGGAACCATGCTTTCGGGAGCGCCCTCGGAGTGGACGAGCATCAGCATCCTCGCCGCGTGTGACTGCTGCAACGGAAAAGCGAACCAGGGCAGGGGCTCTTTTTGCAGTGACTGGACTTTGTTGTCACGCACCACGCCGACAATCTCGCAACTCTGTCTGGCCGTCGGCGACTCGTACTTCGTCAGGTGTTTGCCCAACGCCCTGCCGGCCGCAAAGTAACGCCGCTCGAAGGACTCGTTAACGACGGCCACGCACGGCGAGCCGTCGCGGTCGCGTTCGTCGAAATCGCGACCCTGCACCAAAGGGATATTCATTGCAGTTAAGTAGCCCGCGCCGATCGTGTTGTAATCGATCTCCATGCTTTCGCCGGCGGACGGCGCATAGCCTTCGATTCCGACCGAGCTGCGCCGTCGGCCCAACAGGCCCCCGGGCACCTCGTCAACAAAACTGACCTTCCGCACTCCGGGCAGAGCGAGAGTCTGTTCCGACAGTTGCCGGTAAAACTGCTGGCCGCGGGCGCGGTCGTATTGCCGTTCGAGCGTCAAAGGGGCCACGACCAGATTCGCCGTTTCAAAACCTAATCGCGTCGGACTGATGTTTTGTAAGCTCCGCGCGGCCAGCCCCACGCCCGCGAGCAGCACGAGGGCGAGCGCGACCTGTGCGACTATCAGCCCGTTTCGCAAACGCGACTGGGCGTGGCCACCCGCGAAGGCGTCCGCACCCTCCTTCAGCGTCGCGATTACGTCCGGGCGGGAGGCTTGCAGGGCAGGGACGAGGCCGAAGAACACTCCGACCAGGAATGAAAATCCGAACGTGTAAGCCAGCACGCGCCAATCTATTTGCAGATCTATTGACAGACGAATGCCTTCGGGCAGTGCGGGGATGAAAGCCAACAGGAGACTTGTCAGCCACATCGCCAGCAGTGTCCCGGCCGCGCCGGCGGCCAGCGCGAGGAGCACGCTTTCGGTCAACAGTTGTCGTACGATTCGGCCGCGCCCCGCCCCGAGGGCTAAACGTACGGCGATCTCGCGCCGGCGTCCCAGCGCGCGCGCCAGTAACAACCCTGCGAGGTTCATGCACGCAATCAGCATGACGAGATTAATCATCACCAGAATCAGGGCTATCGCCGCGTAGACGACGGAATGTCCCTGAGGGTGAATCCGGGTTTCGCTTTCCGTGAGGACGGTGACGAACTTTCCCAGGACTTCGTCTGACCCCTCGCGCTTTTCACGCCAGTGTTCCGGGTACGCCTCCTGTAATTGCCGTGAGATGACATCAAATCGCGCGCGCGCCTGTTCGAGCGCGGCCCCGGGTCTGAGCCTGCCGACCATGAAGAGCCATGAGTTCCCGCGACTGTTCAGCCTGGCAATGCCGTATTGCGGCGCCATGCGCGGCACCATCATCAGCGGGATCCAGACCTCGACCGCGAGGCCCCGAATCATGCCCGTGTATCGCGGCGGCGCGACCCCGATCACGGTGAGCGGCTGGTGGTTGAGAGTAATCGTCTGACCGATCACCGCCGGGTCTGCGCCGAAACGGCGTTGCCACAGGCCGTGGCTGATGACGGCCACCGGATGGGTGCCGGGGTTCCGGTCTTCTTCCGGCAGGAACGTGCGGCCCCTGACCGCGTTCACCCCTAACAACTCGAAGTAGTTGCCGGAGACGGCCTCGCCCCAAACCTGTTCGACCGACTCCGCGCCGCCGAGTTTGAATTGCTCGACACTGTAAGCGGCGAGGCCGGAGAAGATTTCGGGTTGGTCGCGAAATATCAGAAAGTCCTGGTAAGAACCGGTCTGGTATGGGCTGCCCGCGTCCCCGACGTATAGCTCTACGAGCCGCTCGGGCTGCGCCACCGGCCGCGGGCGAAAGAGCATGGCGTTGACGATGCTGAAGACCGCGGTGTTCGCGCCGATGCCCACCGCGAGCGTAGCGACGGTAATCAGCGCAAAGCCGGGTTTCTTCAGCAGCGTCCGAATGGCGTATCGCAAATCCTGTAGCAGGATGGACATCATTCCTCCGTTCGGCTTCGCACCATTATTCAAGAGGGGTTGAATGTGCGAAGCCCCGGTAAGATAGCTTCGCCTCACGCGCGGGTATAGAACGTTTGAAACCCGGCAGCGGGCGCTCGTGACTGGGGCGCCCCGGGCAACCTGATGTTAGAAATCCTTCGTGAACCGGCGGTAGTCGAGCGGGGTCAAGCCTGTCGCGCCTTTGAACACGCGGCACAGGTGACTCTGGTCGGCGAACCCGCACTGGTCGGCCGCGGCGGCCGGCGGCACGCCCGACGAGGCGAGGAGTTCCGCGGCCGCACGAACCCGGAGGAGCGTCCGGTAGTCGGTGATGGAGCAGCCCATGTGGCGCCGGAACCGGCGCGCAAGGTAGACGGGGTGCACGCCCGCGTGCGCGGCCAGATCGCGCACGCGGGGCCCGTCGGTGAAAGTGTCGTCTAGCTCCTGTCTGACGAGTTCCAGCCACCGGGGGGGCGCGGCGGCCGTGCCCGACGTTTGACCGCAGGGGAGTGAGGCCAGCGCCTCGTAGACGCAATCCTCAAGCTCCCCGCCGCGAGACATCTGATGCCGCCGGTGTGTTCGCATCAGGCGCAGCATCCAACGCGCCGCCGCCCCCCCGTGAACCCAGCGCCACCGCCCGAGTCCCGGTTCCCAGTCCCTCATCGACGCGGCCATTTCCGGCTCGAAGAGTACCGAGAAGATGCGAGCCCCTTTCGCCCCGTACTGGTTAGAGTGTTCGGTGCCGCCGGGCTTGATGACGACGCTGAGGGCGTAGGCGCGTTCGAGCGCCCCGCCGACAGTCTCCTCAACCGAGCCCGCGAGGACGAGGGAGATGTTGGTATGCCTGTGGGCGTGCCTCTCCTGCTTACGGCCGGGCGTGCAAGTGTCCTCTGCGACGCGCGCGCCGTCCGCGAAGGAGAAGGCTGACGGGCTTTTGTCTCGTTCGACCATTGTTAGACGGCCGGCGGTGAGAGGTTCTTGTACCAGAGCAACTGAACTTCGTTCGGAAGCTCGTCGTACGCGAAGCGGTTGATGCCCCCGAGCACACAGCCCTGCCGCGCGTAAAATCTGCACGCCGCCACGTTGATGTTCTGCGTCTCTATCTTCAGCCGCCGGCAGCCTCTCGCCGCGGCCCAAGACTCCGCGGCGCGGAAGAGTGCGTAACCGACGCCCCGCCCGCGGGCCTGCGGTGAGACACGGATGTCCCACAGGACGGCGAGGTCGCTCCGGCCCTCAAGCATGTTGACGCCCTCTGTGTTGAAGGCGATGACCGCCCCGCCGACGCGCGCGCCGTTCGAGTGCGCCCCGACCAGCCCCCAGTTCGACACGTCGAAGCGCTTGGCCCATTGCGCGGGGCCT
Source organism: Pyrinomonadaceae bacterium (assembly GCA_036399155.1). Lineage (GTDB taxonomy): Bacteria > Acidobacteriota > Blastocatellia > Pyrinomonadales > Pyrinomonadaceae > QHXN01. Next base: position 12,390 of record DASWNR010000570.1, on the reverse strand, counting down.
TCTCCCCCCGCCGTGTCGTAGTCCTTCACGTAGGGGACATCGAGCCTGCGCTCCGACAGGATTAACCCGCCGAGACCGCCGTCCCGAGCCGACACGTCGAATACGCTCTCGACCTCGAAAGCGATTGGGATGTGTGCCAGCTCCGCCGCTGCGGTAAACGGTTCCTCTATAATCTTCACTTCCATCCAGGCGCCCCGGGACGGCTCACGCCCCGCATTGTATGTTGACTCAAGCGCGCGGAAGCGACAAGCCTTCTCCCGCACGCGAGGCGCCGTGAGACTGCGCCCGGCATCCGGCCTCCGAGCCCGCGGGCGGGAGGGCGCCCGGCTGAAGACCAACGGCCAGCCCAATCGAGCGCCTTTGCCACGCGCCGTCAAGCGAATATAAACTCGTCTCGTTCTGAGCCTCCCCCGTAACTTCGCTTCGCCGGTCCGCTGCTGCGTCCCATGCTGAAAGACATCCTTCGCCTACTCGTCGCGCTCTCTTTCCTGACGCCCGGCTCTTCCTCCGGCCGACAATCCGCGCCGCCGGCGTCGGACGCCGCGGCGCCCGCGGAGCTTATCGGCAGGGCCGGCGCCCGCACGCGCGAATACAGGGAGAGGTTCAAAGACCTCACTGCGGAGGAGACGCAGCGGGTCGAGGAGTTCGGGGGCGAGGGGTTGAAGCGGCGGCGGGAGGTCGTCTCGGATTTAATCATCTACCAGTCCCAACTGGACGGCTCCGTCGCGGCCGAGTACCGCAACGTGCGCATGGTCGACGGCAAGGAGGTGGCCGGGCGCGACCGCAGGGTGGAGCAGCTCTTCGGCCGCCTGGCCAAGGCGGACTCCAGAAAGAAGGAGCTGGAGCGCATCCAACGGGAGAGCCAGAGGTACGACCTCAACTACAGCGCCTACGGCCTGACGCTCAATCAGGGGCTGCCGCTCGACGAGCGCCTGAGCCCGTCCTTCCGCTTCATCGTCACCGGGGGCGAGCGAATCGACGGGCACGAAGTGATTGTGGTTCGGTACGAGCAGGTCTCTCAGAACCCTGAGCTGAGTACCAAGCTCAAGTCGCTGCCGGAGAGGTTGAAGGGAGCGGAGCCACTTTTCCGAGGGCGGCTCTGGCTCGACAGGGAGACGGCCCGGCTCCGGCGCGAGGAGCGTGAGCTGACGATCAGGCACGCTTCGCTTGCGACCCCGCTGACGCTCATGAAGTACGAGTTCAGTTACGCGGACAGCCGCTTCGATATCCTCACGCCGACGCGGATCATCATCAGCACCTACAACCGGGGGCGCGACTTGCCGGGCGGCGGCGCGGAACTGTCGCTCGGGGGGCGAGTCGTCTTCGAGTACGGCAAGTTCAGCCGTTTCGGCGTGGACGCGCCCGACTCTCGGCTCGACGCACCGGGCACTAAATAAAGCGACCGTCCCCCGCACGGCCGACGGCCCCGGCCTCGCGGGGTTTCGGGCTCAGCGAGTGAGCACCAGAGGACTCGCTAAGTTGTTAGCAGCCTCGGCGTCGACATGTCTGAGCCGCACCTCCAGCTCGGCGGGCGCCGTAAGTCGGACGGCCACCTCATAGGTCGCGGGGGCGAGGTCCAGAAAGACGCCGCCGGCTTTAGTGTTCGGGCCGACATCTTCTCCGCTCATGTCTTCGCCGGGCCCGATAAAGAGCTTGCCGCTGGAGCATTTTACTCTCGCCGTCAGGGCCCCCTCGGCGGCGGGCCGGTCGCTTACCTCGATCCGGGCTCTGTACCTGCCGTCGCTACCGAGAGCGATGAAGAGGGCGTTACCTTTGTTCACCTCTTCCAGCTCCTCCTCGGGGACCGCCCACCAGTCCGCGGCGTCATCCAGCCGGTGTCTCATGACCTCCTCATCGAAGAGGCACAACGTAGCCGTGTCGGTGACGAAGGCGATTTCCAAGGGCGTACCTCCTCGCTATCTGAAGTCGATGTCTGTGATTCGGGTGCCGGGTTCGAGCCCGAGCCTCTCGCCCGCCTTCTTGAGCGAGGCTCCCACGCTGCGGTTGATCGAAAAATGGATCATCTTCAGGGATTGATCCGGGGCGCCGCCGACGATCAAATCGACCATGTGGTCGGCGTCCAGGTGACTCATGTCGGGCTTGGTTCCGAAACGACGCTCGTAGCGGGCCGACACCGCCTGACGGTACTGCGCTTGCAGCTCGCTTATTCTGACGTCGTCCGTCCCCGGGCTCCACTCCAGCTCGCCGTTACGGGCGGCGCGCTTGAGCGCCTTCTGCTTGACGGCGAAGTCCGCCTCCAGGGTGGCCCTCGCCTCGGGTGACAGGTCTGTGCGGGAGAGGATCTTGGGTTTGTTGAGTTGGAGGGTCACGCCACCGGCCGCGTCGTCGCCGGCGCCGGAGACCGCGCGGCCCCAGCCGGCGGCGGCGCGGTCGGAGAGTTCCTGGAGGCCGTTGCCGCCCATCGAACCGAGCATGACGCCGCGCGGCCTGTGGCCGGCGAAGCCCTCGCCGAACTCGCGCGCGAACCGGCGTGCGCGGGCGGCGCCGTCGCGCACCTGCTGCGCCACCTCGGCGAACTCGGACTTGAGCCCCCTCAGGTCGCTCGCCACGGTCGCCGTGCCCTCGGCGTGCATACGCGAGGCCGACGGCCCCGGCATCGCCGCGCCGAAGGCGCCCCCGACCACCGCCGACACCGCGTACGAGCCAGCCGAAGAGTACTCGTCGCGGAAGCCCGCGGCCATCTCCATCGACTCGCCGCCGAAACGCTCGGCCGCGGCCAACCCGGCCCCGACCGCCACGCGCGTCGTGACCCCGGCCCCGACGGTGAGCGCGTTGCCGGCGCCGCCGGTCACCACGGCCAGCCCGAGCTGGCCGAAGGAGACCAGCGCGTTGAGCCCGGTCTTGTGGTTGGCCTGCGAGGCGTTGATCTCGCCCGCCTCAAGCTGCGCCTGTATCTCCTCCTGCCGCGCCAGCGCCCCGAGGCTGACCAGATTCCAGAGGTCATAGCCGGTGCGCGCGGCGACGTTCTTGGTGTAGTTCCACCAGTTGTTATTCCCCCTCTTGTCGAAGCCGTACTCCGCCGCCGCCTGGTAGATTCGCCCGCGCGACTCTTGGGGCTGGTTCCCCGAGGGGTCGATGAAGCGGAGCGGGTTTGAGTTGGCGTAGGCGTAGCGGTTGAGCGTCTGCGTGGCGGCGAGCGCCCCGGCCCAAGAGTCCTGCTGTGTGAAGCGGCCGAGCTGCGGCGAGTAGAAGCGCTCGCCGTTGCCGAGCCCCATCAGGCCGGTCTCGGGGTCGAGCCGCTGGCCGGTGTAGCCGACAGGGTTGGCGCTGGCCCCAGCGGCCTGCTGCGCGCCCCACGCCGTGTACTCGTAGCCGGCGGTCATCGAACCCTGCTGCGTCTGCGGGTCGAGTCGGGAGAGCGCCGTCACCGAGCCGAGGGCGTCGGAGAAGTACCAGCGCTCGCCCTCGGCGCCCAGCTCGCCGCGGACGGGGGCGCCGTCGGCGCCGAAGTCGTAGCGGGCCCGCAGGCCGCGCGTCGGCTCGTCGAATTCGCCGGTCAGGCGGTCGCCCCAGTAGGCGTACTGCGTCGTCTGCCCGCCGAGCCCGCGGGTCAGGCGGCGGCGGAGGAAGTCGTAATCGTAGCGCGCCACCTCGGCGCCGGCGCCGTCGGTCACGCGCCGCAACTGGTTGCGGCTGTCGTACTCGTAGCGCCCGCGCGGCGAGCCGCCCTGCGTCGTCGCCAGCAGGTTGCCGTTGTTGTCGTACTCGTAGGCGAACGTCCCCCCGGCGCCGCCGGTGATTTGCGTCAGGCGGTTGAGCGCGTCGTAGGAGTAGGCGAGGTCGACGGCGCCGGCGCCGCCCGGCTCCTCGCCGCGCGCCGTGAGTCGGTTGCCGGCCGCGTCGTAGCTGTAGTCCATGCGGCTCGTCGGCGCCGCGGGGCCGCCGCCCTGCGTGTAGCTGGCCGAGGTGAGGCGGTTCAGCGTGTCGAAGCCGTAGGCGGCCGAGCGCGTCTCGGCGCCGTTGAACTTCCGAGACTCGCCGACGCGGTTCGAGTTCCTGTCGTAGCTGTAGGCGTACTCCTCCGCCTGGCCGGCGCCGACGGTGTTGACGACCGACTTGACGCGGTCGGCCGCGTCGTAGCCGTAGGCCCGCTTCATGCCGCCCGGGTAGGAGACCTGCTTGAGCGTCCCGTCCGGGTTCCACGCGTAGGCGGCGGCGCCGCCGGCCGTGTTGACCGCGGCGAGCCGGTTCGCGTCGTCGTAGGCGTAGCCGGTCTGCCGGCCCGCGGCGTCGGTGTAGGAGGTGACGTTGCCGGCCTCGTCGTAGCCGTAGGCCGAGGCGCGCCCGAACGGGTCGGTCTCGGACGCGACGCGGTTGCGCGCGTCGTAGGAGCGCGCGTAGCCGCGCGTGACGCCACCCGTCTCGGAGACGGACGTGAGGTTGCCCTCCGGGTCGTAGCCGAACGAGAGCAGGCGCGCGGGGGCGGGGAGCGAGGCCGGGTAGCTCGCCGCCGTCAGTCGGTCGAGCGCGTCGTAGCCGAAGCTGGCCGTCTGCCCCTTCGCGTCGGTGGCCGTCAGGAGGTTGCCGTTATCGTCGTAGGTGAAAGCGGCCGCGGGGACGAGCGGCTGCGCGACGCTCGTCATCCGGCCGAGCCCGTCGTAGCCGTAGGCGGTGGCGCGGCCGAGCGGGTCGCGCGTGCCCGTCAGGTTCTGCGTGGCGTCGTAGTCGAAGCCCCACGCGCCGGCCGGGTCGGTGACGCCCGTCAGCGAGCGCAGGTCGTTGTAGCTGTAGCCGTAGCGGCCGCCCTCGGGCTCCGTCCGCTCGACGAGCAGCCCCTCGCCGTCGTGCTTGTAGGTCGTGGCGTCGCCGGCGCCGTCGGTCTCGGAGAGCAGGTGATCCAGCTCGTCGTAGGTGCGCGTCACGTCGCCGCCGAAGCCGTCGCCGTAGGTCAGCACGTTGCCGACCTTGTCGTAGGTGAAAGTCTCGACCTGCCCGCCCGCGCGCGAGACGGTCTTGACCCGGCCGAGGTCGTCGAAGGCGTAGGCGGTGCGCTTGCCGCGCCCGTCGGTCGCCGCCGTGCGGTGGCCCGCGCCGTCGTACTCGTAGAAGGCGACGCGGGTGCCGGCGACCGTCACGCTGACGAGCCGGTCGAGCGGGTCGTAGGTCTCGACGCGCGTGTTGCCGCGCCTGTCCATGACGGTCTTGACGTGGCCGCCGGCGTCGGAGTGGCCGGCGGCGCTGGCGCGCCCCGAGCGGTCTATGACATCGGTGACGCGGCTCGCCGCGTCGTACTGGTACTTCGTCTCCTGGCCCTTGAAGTCGGTCACGCCGAGGAGGTCTATGCCGTCGTAGCGGAACGACTTCGTCTTGCCGTCGGCGTTCGTCAGCGAGACCGGGCGGCGCAGGCCGTCGAAGCGCACGGAGGTCGTGCGCCCTCGTGCGTCGGCGCGCGTCTCGTCGCCCGTCGCGGCGTAGGAGACGGCGAGCACGTTCGTCGCGCCCACCTTGTGCGTGAGCAGGCGCCCGAGGTTGTCGTAGGTCATCGCCTCTGCGACGCCGCGGCGGTCGGTGTGCGAGAGCAGCAGGCCGCCGCCGTCGTAAGACCAGGACTCGGCGAACTCGCCCGGGTAGTCGGCCGCGAGCGTGCGCCCGAGCGCGTCGGTCGTGTAGGCCGTCCGGCGGCCGTTCGGGTCCGTGCGTGCCTCGACGGCCCCGAAGGCCGTGTACTGCGCCGCGACGCTGGCCCCGCCGACGCTCACCCCGCCCGTCTCGCCGAAGGCCGAGAGGCTCTTCGTGGTCTTGACGCCGCGCGGGTCGGTGATCTCGACCGAAAGGCCGCTGTAGAGGTAGGAGGTGGTGTAGTCGGCGCCGGCGAAGGCCACCTGCTCGCGGGCGGGTCGGTGCAGCGCGTCGGTGCGGGTCGTGACGGTGAGCCCCTGCGGCGCCTTGCGCATGACGACGGTGGAGTTGGCGTCGTCGTACGTCCAGGTGATGAAGCGGCCGGCCGGGTCGCGCTTGGTGGCCGGGCGGTTGGCGTCGTCGTAGGTGAAGGCCGTCTCGCGCCCCTTGCGGTCTCTGGCCGTGAGGACGTTGCCGTTGCCGTCGAGCGTCATCGCCTCGGTGTAGCCGCCGGGAAGCTGGCGGCCCACGAGGCGGTGCAGGCCGTCGTAGACGTTCTTCGTCGTCTGCCCGTAGATGTCTGTGACCGACACCTCGTCGCCGACCTTGTCGCGCTCGTAGGTGGTCGTGAACGTCCCGCCGTGCGGGCCGGTGACGGCCTCGCCGGTGCGGAAGTTCAGCCCGTCGTAGGCGTAGGTGGTCGTCACCCCGCGCCGGTCGGTGCGGCTGAGGAGGTTCGAGTTGCGGTCGTAGGCGAAGGTGAGCACGAAGGCGGCCGCGCCCGAGGCGGTCTCGGCGAGCTGCGTGACGCGGTCGAGCCCGTCGTAGGTGTACTGCCGCGAGAGGCTCTGCCCGCCGCCGCTGGTCACGGACGAGAGGAGCTGGCCGCCCGGCTTGAAGGTGCTGCTCGTCGAGGAGGATTGGCGCACGCCCGCCGGGTCGGCCGCCGTGTGGCCGACGACGTTGTCGAGCGCGTCGTAAGTGTTCGTCTCGGACGGGCGCAGCGTGCCGCCGGTCGAGAGGGGGCGGTTGCGCTCGTCGTAGCGCATCGTCGTCGTGACGCCCTGGACGGAGGCGCTGGTCTGGTTGCCGAACGGGTCGTAGCCGAACGAGGTCACGAAGCCCCGCTCGTCGGTCAACTGCACGAGGTCGCCCTGCCCGGAGTAGGACATCCGCACGCTCCTGCCGGTGGGCAGTCCGACCGCAGTGACGTTGCCGCGCCCGTCGAGCGTGTAGGTGGTGGTCTTGCCGTTGGCGTCGGTCTGCGACAGCAGCTTGCCGAAGGTCTGGTCGTAGGAGGCCGACATGCTCGACGAGGCGCCGCCGCCCGACTTGCGCTGCGAGGTCACGTTGCCCTTCGCGTCGTAGCCGTAGTCGGTGCTCATCCCCTCGGGGTCGGTCTCGGAGGTCTTCAGCCCCTCGTCGTTGAAGGCCATCGAGGTGACCGCGCCCATCGGCCCCGTGACGCTCTTCGTGTAGCCGTTCTCCAACTGGTAGGCGGACGGCTGCCCGTTGCCGTCGGTGACGACGGCGCGCACGACCTTGCCCGACTCGAACGTGTAGGTGTAGTCGTGCGCCACGCCCTCGGGGCGCGCGACCCGCGCGACGGGGAGGCCCAACTGGGCGAGGTTGTACTCGTACGTGGTCGCGTTGTTGTTCGGGTCGGTCGCCGAGACGAGCAGGTGGGTCGTGTCGAAGGTCGTCTGCGAGGCGCCCTCCGGCCCGTATGTGTACTGCCAGACGGCGTCGGCGGACGCCTGGCTGATGCCGTCCGTGCCCTTGCGCGTCACCTTCGAGAGGTTGCCGCGCCCGTCGTAGGCGTACTCGATGCGGAGCTGCCCCGGCCCCGTCACGGTCTTGACGCGCCACGCCTTGCCGACCTGCGCCTTGACGAGGTGGTTGCGCAGCACGGAGAAGTTCGTGCCCTTCGCGCAGGCCGTCGTTTGGGCCACGTCGGCCGTCGGCGCGAGCACGCCCGAGAAGGGCGTCTCGGCGAGCTCGTACTCGTATTCGAGCGCCCGGCCGGCCGGGTCGGAGACGCGCGTCATGCGCCCGAACTCGTCGTATTCGAGCGCGAGCCGGTTCTTGTTCGCGTCCTCGACGTACTCAAGGTTCCCGACGTAAGCCTGGTTGTAGTAGCTGAAGGCGTCGCGGTCGAGCGCGCCGGGGAAGTGGTAGCGGACGCGCGCCTTCGTGTAGTAGTCGAAGCTGCCGTCCGCGTTCTTGACGAGCGTGCCGTGGTAGGGCTTCTCGGCGCGAATCTCGCCGCCGGGCCCGAGCGCGCTCTCCTTGAAGCTCTGCCCGCTGCCGTCGCCGCCGACGAGCGTGTACTGCTTGTTCGACGTGTCGTGGACGAGCAGCACCTGGAAGTTGTGGTGCCAGCCGTAGCCGAACGGGCTGAAGACGGTCGAGGCGCCGGAGTTGTAGGAGCGCGTGACGGCGAGCGAGACGCCGCGGTAGGCCACGTCCACGTCCGTCGAACTCAGGCCGAGGCCGCCCGTGCCGAGGTCAACGTCGTTGACGACGGTGCCGCCCGGGCGGCGCACCGTCGCGCGCTGCTCGGAGACTTCGACGATGCCGGAGACCTGGTCGGTCAGCGAGGGGTCGTCCTGCGCCGTGGCGCGCAGCGTGAACTGGTGGCGGCCGACGGGCAGCGACGACAGCGAGACCTTGTCGACGTTGAGCCCGAAGGTGCGCAGCTCGCCGCTCAGCGCGGCCGCGCCGCCCACCTCAAGCGTGACGTTGGCGTTGGAGCCGAGCACGTAGCCGTAGGTGCGCTGCGCGCTGCCGGCGAAGACGCCGATGGAGGTCTCGTACTCGGAGATGAGGAAGCTGAACGGGACGGGGGCGCGGTGCGAGTTGTACTCGCCAGGCTGCCCCTGCGAGACGTTGACCTCGGCGGTGTAGGAGGCGTTGGGGTCGATCGGCTCGCCCGCCGTCCAGAGGGCGCGCCCCGTGGCGACGCGCTCGTTGCTGCCCGGCGTGAGCGTCGCCGGCAGGGTGGCGACGGCCGCGCCGTTCTTGCGGATGGTGACCTGCGTGGACGCGGACGCGCCCTGCCCGAAGACCCGGAAGAAGACCTCCGCGCTCTGCTTCATCACACGCGTCTGGCGGTCGATGATGACCGGGTTCGAGCAGGTCGTGTCGGCGCTGCCGCTGCGCCCGTGGACGAAGATCATCGAGGCCGGGCGCGCGATGGACGACTTGAGCGCGCCCGTCGCCGAGTCGAGCGTGAAGATGAAGCCGTCTTTGACGGCGATGCGGCTGGCGCTGCCGAGCCCGGCCACCTTCGCGATGACGCGCGGCCGCTTCGGGTCGGAGAAGTCCACGACGACCACCTTGTCGCCGAAGGTCGCGTAGAGGAGCGTGCCCTCGATGTCGACCCAACTGGCCCCGGCGGTCAGCTCGGGGTCCAGCTCCGCCCAGCTCCGCGTGGAGAGCTGCGTGTGGCCGATGACGGCCGCCTCGGGGCCGGGCTGCGTCACGTCGAAGACCCAGAACCGCTGGCCGCCGAAGACGAGCGCCAGATCGGCGTGGCGGACGCCGGAGGAGTTGCCGGCCGCGTCGTACTTCGGTATCTGGACGTTCGAGACGGCGCGCAGCCGCAGCGGCTTGGCCTCGGGCGTCAGGTCTGTGCGCGCGAGGATGCGGTCGTCCACCTTCTCGCCGGTCGAGTCCTTCGGCGTGTTCCAGCCGTCCAGCTCCTTCGGGAAGCCGATGGTCATCAACTGCCCGCCGATGGAGTCGACGACGAAGGCCACGGGCATCGAGCCCGAGACGTTGGCCCTCTGGAAGGAGGGCGCGAGCACGGTCTGGTTGAGGACGGCCAGGTCCATCGCCGAGTTGGGCCGCTCCGTGTTCTCGTTGAAGAGGACGGTCTGCTCTTTGGCCTTGTGGCCGTACCCGACGAAGAACGTCACGGCGTTCGAGGTGGGCGAGGCGTTCGGCGCGTTGGGCACGCGGCCGCGCTTCGTCTCGTGCAGGTAGACGGCCTTCTGGAGGTCGACGACCATCGTGCCGTTGTAGGAGACGTTGCCGACGTAGGCGCGCTGGTTGAGGATGCGCACCGAGAGCGGCACCGACGGGCTGATCTGCGGCAGGTACATCGAGACGACGCCGATGACCTTCGGCGCCGCCGGGTCGTCGTAGCCGACGACCCAGAGGTTGGCGTACTGTTCGAGGTAGCGCGTCGAGGTGGTGCCGACCACCGCGATGCGGTTGTAGACCTTGCCCTCGACGGCGATGCCGGCCTCCTCCTCGGCGGCGAGCGTCCAGGCGCGCTGCGGGAGCGGGAAGTTGGACTGGAGCTGCGGCGCCTGCGGCTCCGACACGTCGTAGACCTTGAGGTGCGAGCGCCCAAGGTCGTCCGTCCCGACGGTGTAGACGAACTGCCCGGCGGCGGCGATGCGGTCGCCGGCCCCGGTCGGCGCGTCGGTCGTCAGCAGCAGCCCCTCGAAGGACTTGAAGCAGCCCTCGAAGGGCTGCGGGCTCTGGTCGTCGGGCGAGGTGAACTCTTGGTCGAGCGGCACGTTGGTGTCGTCCGACACGTCCGACGTGACGTTGACGCAGAAGTCGCGGCCGCCGACGAGCGCCGGGTTGGGCTTGAAGACGAGGCTCGACACGTTCCTCGTGTCGGGGCCGACGGGGAGGCCGCCCGAGGTGAGTGTGCCGGCCAGCCGCTCGCCGGTCGTCTGGTCTTTGACGTAGATGGACTGCCCCGGCACGAGCCCGTGCACCGGCTCGGAGAAGTCGATGCGGATGTCGGTCGCCACGTCCACGTTCGTGCTGCCGGCGGCGGGCGTCATCGTCAGCACGCGCGGCGGGCCCGCCAGGGGCGGCCGCGTGTTCGGGTTGCGCAGCGAGATGAAGTTGTAGTTGACGGTGGTGGTCGAGCGCGGCTCGTTGGCCGCGGTCGAGCCCTTGAAGCGGACGGTGTAGCTGCCCTCGGCGCTCAGCTCAAGGTCGGTGTAGAAGGTCTTGTCGTCGACGGGCGTCCACGTCAGCTCCTGCTTGACGACGCCGCTGATAAGAAGCTGCCCCGACTTTTCGACGAGCGCCGCGTTGGAGGCGGCCGTGATGCGGACGGGGGCGCCGACGGGGACGACGCCGTGCGTCGCCAGCGAGTCCTCCTCGCCCTCGGGCTGGCCGCCGCGCCGTCCGAAGAGCGCGATGGAGGGCGCGCGGACGACGCCCTGCTCCGGCCCGACCGGCGGCAGCGTGATGTCGGCGTGCAGCGCGAGGTAGCCGGTCAGCCCTTGCAGGAAGCGCCCTTCGATGGAAGTCTCCTCCATCCCGTAGGCGTAGCCGCGGCGGCTGCTGCGGTCGTCGATGGCCGCGACGAAACGCCCCTCCTGCTCGGAGGGGACGAAGTCGAAGACGGCGTAGCCGCCCGACTTGCCCGTCAGCGTCGTCAGCGCGCCGGCGTACATCGACGGCCTTGTGCCCGCGCCCGAACGGTTGACGAGGCAGAGGACGTTCTCGACGCCCTCGCCCGTCGCGCGGTCGGTCACGCGGCCGTAGACGACCGTCTTCGTCACGGGCGCGAAGACGTAGACGATGAGGATGCTCGCCAGCAGGCCCCCGGCCAGCCCGAAGAAGGGCGGCGAGCTGGTCTTGAACTTCCCGCCCTCGACGCGCCCCGAGGTGACGGCCATCCAGGTCTCGTAGGTCTGCCCCTCGTACTCAAGCTGGCGCGGCGTGACGAAGGAGACGCGGCGCCCCTCCTCCATGCCGGCCGGCGCGGGGAGTTCGAGGTGCAGCTCCTTCTCGACCGTGAAGCTGCCCTCGGTCTTAATCTCGACGCCGCCGCCGAACGGCACGCCCTGAAGGTCGCCGCGCGGCGTCGTGATGCTCGCCTCGTCCTTCGGCGTGAGCTTGATCTCGGCCTGCCCCTTGATGGCGTCTTTGGGGATGTCGAGGACGAGCGCGCCGTCCTCGCTGGCGACCGCGCCGCCGCCCGCGCCGACCGACGTGAAGCCGTCGGCGCGCCGGTAGGCGGCCTGCGCGACGCGGTACTCCGTGCCGTCGGGCTGCCGGATGATGAGCACAATCTCGTCGCCCACCTCGGCCTGTAGCTGGAGCGTCAGGCCGGCCGCGCCCGCGACGGTCGTGACGGTCGCGCCGCTCGCGTTGTTGATGGCGACGACGACCGAGCTGGGCGGGACGGCGCCGGCCGGGACGGTGACGGTCGAGAGCCCCTGCGCGTTCGGGTAGGCGATGCTGATGCGCTCGGGCTGTAGCCTGTTGACGGCGGCGACGGCCGCGGCGGTCGTGAACGCCGACTCGAAGGGCGAGCCGAGCGGCTGCCCGTAGGCGTCCTGCACGCCGAGCCCGACCTGCACCTTGTAGCGCGTCGCGCCGAGGAGCGTCGAAGAGGGCGTGAAGACCGCGACACGGTTGCCGGCCAGCACGGCGAGCGTGCCGATGACGGGCAGCCCCGTGTCGGTCGTGACGCGGAAGTTCGAGCCGGTGAGCGTCTGCGGCGCGACCGGCTTGCTGAAGGTCACGGAGACGGGCGCGGTGACGATGATGTCCGTAGAGCCGCCCGCGGGCGAGACCGCGGCGACGGAGAAGGGGATGGGTCGCGCCGTGACGGCCGCGTCTGTGACGGCGTCCTGCGCGCCGAGCGTGGCCGGGGCCGCGCCCGTCGCGTCCGTGGCGAGTGCCGCCGCCGAGACTTCGTTCAGGCCGAGCGCACCCGCGCCCGCGCCGCCCGCGACGACGCAGCGGCCGTCGGCGCCGGTGACATCGACGAACGGCGTCAGGTCGGTCGAGACGAGCGCGCCCGCGAGCGGGGAGCCGGCCGCGTCC
>DASWNR010000569.1:0-2969 GCA_036399155.1 Pyrinomonadaceae bacterium | reverse complement strand
ACGCGCGGCTCGACCCAGCGACGGGGCGGCCGCGCTTGCAGGTGCAGGTGCGCCTCTTCCGCGACGGACAGGCGGCCTACGAGGGCAAGCTCGCGGCCTTCGAGACGACTCAGCAGGACGACCTCAAGCGGCTCGTCGCCGGCGGCGGCGTCAAGCTCAGCCGCGCAGCCGCGGCCGGCCAGTACACGCTTCAGGTCGTCGTCACCGACCTCCTCGCCGAAGGCGACCGCCGCGCGGCGACCCGGTGGATAGACTTCGAGATAGTGCGTTAATCGAGGGGCGTTAATCGAAGGGCGGCGGGAGGACGAGGGGGACGCCGAACGGCCGTCCCTTCGTCCTCCCGCCACCCGCCCCATCCTTTTTTCGTACGCCGGTGGCAAGGCCGTCGGAAATGTTTTAGAATTACACGCAACATGAGCGGGGCGAGCGGGCTTTCCGGCGGCTCGCCCTTTGTTCCCTTTACAGCTCGGCCAACGCTTTTTCGATTTATGGAAGAATATTCTGACCGCACACCCGCAGACATCGTCCGGCTGCCGATGGTGCCCATCCGCGATGTCGTGATCTTCCCTTTCACCAAGGTCGCCTTCAAGATCGGCCGGCCCGGCTCGGTGCGCGCGCTCGAAGACGCGCTCGCCACAGACCGCACGATCTTCCTCGCCACCCAGCACGACGCCTCGATTGACGAGCCGACGCCCGAGCAGATTTACACCGTCGGCACCGTGGCCCGCATCCTTCAGGCGCAGCGCCAGGAGAACGGCCAGACCAAGGTCGTCGTCGAGGGGCGCGAGCGCGCCACCACCATCCGCGTCGATAACGACAACGGCGCCTTCACCGCCACCGTCCGCCGCGCGCCCGTCGTGCCCGAGGCGGGGCCGCGCGTGGACGCACTGATGCAGCGCGTCGGCCAGCTCGTCGAGCAGCACGTCCGGCTCGCGCCCGAGATGCAGACCGACGCCTTGCAGACGGCGCTGCGCAACACCGACCCGTCGCACCTCGCCGACGCGCTGGCCTCGCAGCTCAAAATCTCGGTCGAGGACAAGCAGGGGCTTCTCGAAATCTTCTCCACGTCGGGCCGGCTCCAGCGGCTCGCCGAGCTGCTCGAAGTCGAGGTGGACAAGCGCCAGCTCGACCGCACCATCCAGGCGCGGGTCAAGCGGCAGATGGAGAAGGCGCAGAAGGAGTACTACCTCAACGAGCAGATCAAGGCCATCCACAAGGAGCTCGGCCGCAAGGACGAGAAGGCCGAGATGGAAGACCTCCGCAAGCGCATCGAGGAGGCGGGCATGACCGACGAGGCGAAGGAGAAGGCACTGCAAGAGCTTCACCGCCTCGAAGCCATGCCGCCGATGTCGGCCGAGGGCACCGTCTCGCGCACCTACATCGACTGGCTCCTGAGCGTGCCCTGGAAGCAGAAGTCGAAGGAGATTCGCGACATCTCGAAGGCCGAGGAGGTCTTGAACGACGACCACCACGGGCTCGAAAAGATTAAGGAACGCATCCTCGAACACCTCGCCGTCCGGCAGTTGGTCAAGAGCCCGAAGGGCTCCATCCTCTGCTTCGTCGGCCCGCCGGGCGTAGGCAAGACCTCGCTCGGCAAATCAATCGCGCGCGCCACGGGGCGCAAGTTCGTCCGGCTCTCCCTGGGCGGCGTGCGCGACGAGGCCGAGGTGCGCGGCCACCGCCGCACCTACATCGGCGCGCTCCCCGGCCAGATCATCCAGATGATGAAGAAGGCCGGCACGGTCAACCCCTGCATCCTCCTCGACGAGGTGGACAAGCTCGGCGCGGACTTCCGCGGCGACCCGTCGGCGGCGCTGCTGGAAGTGCTCGACCCGGAGCAGAACTCGACGTTCCAGGATCACTACCTCGACGTCGAGTACGACCTCTCGAAGGTCTTCTTCATCGCGACGGCGAACGTGTTGCACACCATCCCGCCGCCGCTGCAAGACCGTCTTGAGATTCTGCGCCTGTCGGGCTACACCGAGCGCGAGAAGCTGGAGATAGCCAAGCGCCACCTCGTCCGCAAGCAGGCCGAGGGCGCGGGGCTCCGACCCGATCAGGTCGAGTTCACCGACGAGGGCATCCTCGAAATCATCCGCCACTACACGCGCGAGGCGGGCGTGCGCAACCTTGAGCGCGAGATCGGCTCGTGCTGCCGCAAGGTCGCGCGCAAGCTCGTCGCCGACGGCAAGGGCGAAGAGTTCAAGATGACCATCAACCCCGAGGCCGTCCGCGGGATGCTCGGGCCCATCCGCTTCCGGCAGGCCGACATCGCGGCCGAGTCCGAGGTGGGGCTGGCGCTCGGGCTCGCGTGGACGGAGGTCGGCGGCGAAGTCCTCCAGATAGAGGCGACGCTCACCAACGGCCGCGGCGGCGTCCAGCTCACCGGCAAGCTCGGCGAGGTCATGCAGGAGTCGGCGCAGGCCGCGCTCACCTGCATCAAGTCGCGCGCGGAGCGTCTGGGGATGAACCTTGAATTCATACGCAAGCGCGACCTGCACATCCACATCCCGGAGGGCGCAATCCCGAAGGACGGCCCCTCGGCCGGCGTGACGCTGGCGACCGCGATGGCCTCGGCGCTGGCGCGCGTCCCCGTCCGCCGCGACGTGGCGATGACCGGCGAGATAACTTTGCGCGGGCGCGTGCTCCCCGTCGGCGGCGTCAAGGAGAAGCTGCTCGCGGCGCACCGCGTCGGCGTCTCCACCGTGCTCATCCCGAAGGACAACGAGAAGGATCTGGAGGACGTGCCCGAGGAGGTGCGCGCCCACATGACCATCCAGCTCGTCGAGACGATTGACGAGGTGCTGTCGCTCGCGCTCGAAGACGCGTGCCCGACCGACGCGGGCGCGACCGACGCCGAAGCGCCGCCGCCCGTCTGGACGGCCGACCAGCCGTCGGCCGGCGGCGCGCAGACGCTCGCCGACTGAGCTTCGCACCACACCGCTCGGGCGCCGGCGCGCGGGGACTCA
>DASWNR010000568.1:0-12834 GCA_036399155.1 Pyrinomonadaceae bacterium | reverse complement strand
AGTGAAGGCTAAAGCGGAGCGGGGGACGAAAGGCACGCCGCCTTTCGTCCCCCGCTCCGCTTTAGCCTCCGACTTTCGAGGCCGCCTTTAACTCGCGCCGGCGTCCGCTTCGAGCATCTCGGTCGCCCAGTCGGCGACGGCGCGGCGGAGGTCTTCGAGTTGTTGGTCGAAGAAGTGGCCGGCGCCGGGGATGATTTTGATTCGGGCGCGCGCCTCCGTGGGGAGGCGCGCGGCGAGGGCGCGGAGGTCGGGGACGGAGCCGAACTCGTCGCGCTCGCCGTGGACGAGCAGGAGCGGCTTGCGGCATTCGTCGAGGAAGGAGAAGTCGTACTCGCGCTCGGGGATGCTGACTGGCGTGCCGACGCCGACCAGGAAGTTAACGCGCTCGTCGCGCGTACCGACTTCGAGCCCGACGCGCGCGCCGAAGGAGAAGCCGGCGAGGAAGACCGGAAGCCCCGGGTGCTTCTCCGTCAGAAAGTCCAGCGCGACGCACGCGTCCTCCTGCTCGCCGCCGCGCGCCCCCGTGTGCTCGCCCGTCGAGTGGCCGACGCCGCGGAAGTTGACGCGCAGGGTGGCGACGCCGGCGTCTTCGAGCCCGCGCGCCGTGCGGAAGACCACCTTGTTGTGCATCGTCCCGCCGTGCAGCGGGTGCGGGTGCAGGACGAGCGCCACGCCGCGCGGCCCGCCGTCGCGCGGCTCCTTCCAGACGGCTTCGAGGCGCCCGTGCGGCGCCGGGATGAAGAGGTTGCCTGCCGGGTACATAGGGTTGAGAGGTTAGAGGCCGGGGGTCTGTAAAGGCAAGCGGCCGCCGGCTTATTCTTGACTTGCACGGGCTAAAACAGTAGGTTGTCGGCGAAAGCTAAAACAGTCAGTACCGGCCGAACAAGGTGGAGAGATGTCCGACCCCCATCCACTCGCCACGCAACCGTCGAAGCAGGCTTGGAGCGAGTCGGCGCCCGCGCGCTACGCGCTGGCGCTCGCTTCGGCGGCGGCCGCCACGCTCCTCATGTTCGCGCTCTACGCCCTCGCGGGGCTCGGGCGCGGGCAGGTCCCCTTCATCTTCTACTTCGTCGCCGTCATCGCCGTCGCCGTCTACGCCGGGCGCGGCCCCGTCCTGCTGACCATCGCGCTCTCGGCGCTCGCCGCCAACTACTTCTTCCTCGGCCCGCCCTACGCGTTCGCCTTCGACTTCCCCGACCTACTTCAGACCGCCATCTTCGTCGCCGTCTCGCTCTTCATCTCGGCGCTCGCCGCGCGCAGGGCGCGCGCCGAACGCGACGCGCTCCGCAGCCGCGAGTCCTTGCAGACGACGCTCAGGAGCATCGGCGACGCGGTCATCTCGACCGACTCTTCGGGGCGCGTCAACTTCATGAACCCGGTGGCCGAGCGCCTGACCGGCTGGCCCCTCGCCGAGGCGCAGGGCCGCCCGCTCGCCGAGGTCTTCAGGATCGTCAACGAGACGACGCGCGAGGCGGTCGAGAGCCCCGCCGACAAGGTTCTGCGCGAGGGCGAGGTCGTCGGGCTCGCCAACCACACCGTGCTGCTCGCGCGCGACGGGCGCGAGGTGCCGATTGACGACAGCGGCGCCCCCATCCGCGACGACCGCGGCCGCACGACGGGCGTCGTCCTCGTCTTCCACGACGTGACCGAGCGGCGCGAGGCCGAGCGCTCGCGCTCGCTCCTCGCCGCCATCGTCGAGTCCTCGACCGACGCCGTCATCGGCAAGACGCTCGGCGGCACCATCACGAGCTGGAACGCGGCGGCCGAGCGGCTCTACGGCTACGCGGCCGAGGAGGCCGTCGGCCGCCACATCTCGCTCGTCGTCCCCGAAGAGCTGCGCGAAGACCTCGCCGAGATCATGACGCGGCTCGGGCGCGGCGAGCGCGTCGAGCGCGCCGAGACGGTGAGGCTCCGCAGGGACGGCGCGCGCATCGACATGTCGCTCGCCGTCTCGCCCATCCGCGACCCGTCGGGGCGGCTCGTCGGCGCGTCGACGGTCGCGCGCGACATCACCGAGCAGAAGCGCGCGGAGGGCGAGCGCACACGGCTCGCGCGCCTCGTCGAGCACGAGCGCGAGCGCCTGAAGAACCTCCTCGCCAACGTCCCCGGCGTGGTCTGGGAGGCGTGGGGCGAGCCCGACGAGTCGGGACAGAGGATTGACTTCGTCAGCGACCACGTCGAGCAGATGCTCGGCTACACCGTGGGCGAGTGGCTCTCGACGCACAACTTCTGGCTCTCGATAGTCCACCCGGAAGACCGCGAGCGCGCGGCGGCCGAGGCGCGCGCCATCTACGAGAGCCGCGGCGGCGGCGTCAGCCAGTTCCGCTGGGTGCGCAGGGACGGGCGCGTCGTCCACGTCGAGGCGAGGTCGCGCGTCACGCTCGACGCGCGCGGGCGTCCGGCCGGGATGCGCGGCGTGACGATGGACATCTCGGAGCGCAAGGCCGTCGAGGAGCGCCTGCGCTTCCTCGCGGAGGCGAGCCGCGTGCTCGGCTCGTCGCTCGACTACGAGACGACGCTCGAAGGGCTGGCGCGGCTCGCGGTCGAGGGGCTGGCCGTCTACTGCCTCATCGACCTCGTCGACGACGTCGGGCGCGCGCGCCGCGTCGCCGCCGCGCACCGCCACCCGCGGCTCCGGCCGCTGGTCGAGCGGCTGCGCGAGTTCCCGCCGGGGCCGCAGAGCGCGGGCGTGCCGCGCGTCCTGCGCACGGGCCGCCCCGAGGCCGTCAGCGAAGTGACCGAGGAGACGCTGCCGGGCCTGGCGCGCGACGCCGAGCACGCGCGCCTGCTGCGTGAGCTGGGGCTGAAGTCTTTCCTCGCAGTGCCGCTCGACGCGCGCGGGCGCACCATCGGCGCGCTCACCTTCTCATCGACCGTCGCGCGCCGCGACTACACGGAGGCCGACATCGGCTACGCGCGCGAGATAGCCGCGCGCGCCGCGCTCGCCATCGAGAACGCACGCCTCTACGCGCGCGCGCAGGAGGTCAACCGCGCCAAGGACGAGTTCCTCGCCACGCTCTCGCACGAGCTACGCACCCCGCTCACCCCGATCCTCGGCTGGACGCACATGATCCGCTCGGGACGGCTCGGCGCGGACGAGTCGGCGCGGGGCATCAGCGTCATCGAGAAGAACTCGCAGTCGCTCTCGCGCCTCATCAACGACCTGCTCGACATGTCTTCGATACTCTCGGGCAAGATGCGCATCGAGCGCGCGGCCGTCGAACTCCCGGGGGTCGTCCGCGAGGCGGCCGAGACCGTCCGGCCGCAGGCCGACGCGCGCTCGGTCACGCTCGACGTGCGGGCGGGCGCGTCCCCGGTCGTCAGCGGCGACCGCACGCGGCTCGTCCAGGTCTTCTGGAACCTCCTGCACAACGCCGTGAAGTTCTCGCCGGAGGGCGGGCGCGTCCGCGTGAGCGTCGGCGGCGCGGGCGGCAGGGCGCTCGTCGAGGTCGAGGACGACGGGGACGGCATCGCCGCGGAGTTTCTGCCGCACGTCTTCGACCGCTTCCGGCAGGCCGACATGGGCACGACGCGGCAGCACGGGGGGCTCGGCCTCGGGCTCGCGCTCGTCAAGAGCTTCGTCGAGGCGCACGGCGGCGCGGTCGCGGTCGAGAGCGCGGGCGAGGGGCGCGGCAGCCGCTTCACCGTCTCGCTGCCCGCGGCGGAGGGCGCGGGGGCGCGGCGCGCGACGGGCGACCTCGAAGACGGCGCGGCCGAGCCGTACCCCGGGGAGTCCTGCCGCGTCCTCGTCGTCGAGGACGCGCCCGACACGCTTGAGATGCTGCGCGTCGCCTTCGTGGCGCGCGGCTACACGCCCGCGGCCTGCTCGACGCCAGAGGAGGCGCTGCGCGTTGCCGAGTCGGGGCGGTTTGATATAATCGTCTCCGACATCGGGCTCCCACGAATCGACGGATACGAGTTGATAGCGCGGCTGCGCGAGATGCCGCACCTGCGAGGCGTGCCGGCGCTCGCGCTCACGGGCTACGCCGCGCAGCGCGACGCCGAGGCAGCGCTCGCCGCGGGCTTCGACGCGCACGTCCCCAAGCCCGTAGACCCGGCGGAGCTGGCCGAGCGCATGGAGCAGCTCATGCGGCGCGGCGAGCACGGCGGCACGAAGGAGTGAAACAGTAGAAATGTATCAGACCGCCGCCCACCCCGACCGCGGCCAGGAGGCGCCTTCGCCTCACTTCGGCCGACAGTTCGACCACGGCGCGGAGCCGCACCCCGAACGGGACGCGGGCGGGGACGCCGAGCCCCTGCACGTGCTCGTCGTGGACGACGCGCCCGACGTGACCGAGATGATCGCGCTGATGATGAGCTACGCGGGCTACCAGGTGTCCACGGCCTTCTCGGCGACGGAGGCGCTCGACGCCGCGCGCACGCACAGCTTCGACGCGGTCATCTCTGACATCGGGATGCCCGGGATGAGCGGCTACCAGTTGGCCGAGGCGCTGCGCGCGCTGCCCGCCTACCGCACGACGCCGCTCATCGCCGTCACAGGCTTCACCATGTACGAAGACCGCGAGCGGGCGCGCAACGCCGGCTTCGACGACTTCCTCAATAAGCCCATCAGCCCCGCCGCCCTCGTCGACGCCGTCAAACGGCTCTGCGGCTAAAAACCCGCTTCCTTAAATATCGCGCGTCCGACCTGCCGCCGGGTCGGCTTCGCGGCCGCGCGCGTTCGTGATATTTTCGTTGACTCGATTCGGGTCGTTAATTTTTCCGGGGCGCGCCCGTGCGTTTGGACGAGGGAAACATGGAGAACATACAGGGCGGGGCTCTCCCCCCGGAGACGGCGGAGGCCGAAAGGGCCGCCGAAGGGGTCGCCGACGGCGGCGGGGGCGCGGGGGCGCGGCCTTCGTGGCGCGCGAGGCTGTCCGAAGTCCTGAGCGGCCGCGCGGCGCAGCTGACGTTGGGCGCGCTCATCGTCGGCGCGGTCTTCTGGTACTTGCAGTTCTCGACCGCCTCGGTCTGCTGCGGCGACTACGACGCCTACTACCACTTCCGCTGGAGCCGCATGCTCTGGGACGGGCTGCTCGCGGGGAACTTCCCGCCGTCGTTCGACGCGCTGCCGCTGACGACGCTCAACCCGCGCGACTACGTAGACCACCACTTCCTCTTCCACGTCCTACAGATTCCGTTCACCTTCTTCTCGGACTTCCAGACGGGCGCCAAACTCGGGACGTGGCTCTTCTCGTGCCTCGCGGTGCTCTCGTGCTACTGGCTGATGCTGCGCAACCGCCTGAGCTACCCGCTCGTCTGGCTGGTCGCGCTCGTGGGCAGCTCCGCGCCGTTCCTCTACCGCATGAACATGGGCAAGGCGATGAGCGTCTCCATCGTGCTGCTCGTCGCGGGGCTGCACCTGCTGTTCGAGCGCAAGTACCGCTGGCTGCTCCCGCTCTCGTTCGTCTTCGCGCTGACCTACGACATGTTCGCGCTGCTCGTCGTGGCGACGCTGCTGTGGTCGGCCGTCATCCTCTGGAGCGAGCGGCGCGTCGAGTGGAAGCCGGTGCTCTTCGTCGGCGTGGGCTCGCTCCTCGGCTTCGTCATCAACCCTTACTTCCCGCACAACTTCCAACTGCTCTACGAGCACCTCGTCATCAAGGTCACCGCGAAGGACTTCTCGACCCAGGTCGGCTCGGAGTGGTACCCGTACAGCACCTGGGAGTTTTTGGGGAACTGCGGCGTGGCGCTGGCCGCGATGGTCGCGGGCTATCTGGCGTTCAAGGACTCCGGCGACCGCGGGCGGCAGAGGGCGCTGCTGCTGCTCCTCTTCTCGACCTTCCTCATGATCGTCAACATGCGCTGGCGGCGCTTCTCGGAGTACTTCCCGCCGTTCGCCGTGCTCTTCGCCGCCTTCGCCGTCGAGCCGCTGATCCGCGCGGCTCGCGAGCGCTACACCGCGCGCGAGCCGCGTGACGGGGCGGGGGACGTGCGCGCGCACGCGCCGGTGAGCGTCGAGAACGCGCGCGCGTGGGAGTTGATGCTGGTCGCGACGGCCTTCGTGCTGCTCTCCGCCTCGCTCGTCTGGTACGCGCGCGTCACGTCCGGCGACATCGCGGGGATGGCCGGCCCCGACTACTACAAGGGCGGCGGCGAGTGGCTCTCGCGAAACGCAGACCCGGGCGAGCTGATAGTCAACACGGACTGGGACGACTTCCCCAAGCTCTTCTACTACAACCCGCAGCTCGCGTACGTCTCGGGGCTCGACCCGACCTACCTGCTCGACAAGGACAAGCGGCTCGCCGAGCTGCACGGAAAGATCACCATCGCGCGCGACCTCTCCGACGAGGAGGTCGCCAACCTCGGCCCGCTCATCCGCGACAACTTCTGCGTCGGCGAGGGCGAGGCGAAGCGCTGCGCGCGCTACGTCTTCACAGACCACGAGCACGTAGACTTCTACAACGACGCGCTCGCCAGCGGCTGGTTCGACGAGGCCTACACCGACGCCGACTGCGCCATCCTACGCATACGCGAACGCAAGGGCGAGCCCGCGCCCGACAAGGGCGACGGCGACGAGGGCGACGACCCAGACGACGCCGCGCCCGTCGAAGACGAACAGCCGGGCGGCTAGGCCGAATCGACCCCGGCCGCCCGGCCGTCCGACGCGCCTACCTCGGCTTGACGGCGAAGACCTTCACGCTCGCTGCGTAGTCGTTGACGTTGTAGCGCGTGAGCAGTTCGTTCAGGTCGCCTTGCGGCTCGCCCTCGGCGGCCGCGGCCGGGGCGCAGCACGAGACCGACGATGAAGTCGCGGCCGCCGGCCCGGCGGGCGCGCAGCACGACACGGCCGCGACGGGCAGGCCCCTCGTCTCGCCTTTGGCCGCCTCTCCCTTCGCCGCTTCAACTGACGGCGCCGGCGCTTCGTCCTTCATCGACGGCGAGCAGCAGCCCTGCTGGTTCTCGACCTGCGAGTAGGCGTTCAGGTCCGCGCCCGAGTCGATGACAGCCACCTCCGCGAAGCCCGCCTCGGCGAGCCCGCGCCTGTACTCCTCGACCGGAATCGCCCCCGCGATGCAGCCGACGTAGGCCGCCACGTCGCCGCTCAACTCCGCAGGCAGCTCGCGCTTGAGCGCGATGTCGCTGATGGCCACGCGGCCGCCGGGCTTGAGCACGCGCGCCATCTCTCGGAAGACGGCGTGCTTGTCCGTCGCGAGGTTGACGACGCAGTTGCTGATGACGCAATCGACCGACGAGTCCGCGAGCGGCAGCCGGTCGATGGTCGCCTGGTGGAACTCTACGTTGTCGGGCGCGCCGCCCTCCAGACGCTTCGCCGCGTTGCGGCGCGCGAGTTCCAGCATCTCGGGCGTCATGTCGATGCCGACGGCCCGACCCTTCGGCCCGACCTTCTCCGCCGCGAGGAACACGTCGAGGCCGCCGCCCGAGCCGAGGTCTACGACCACCTCGCCCTCGCGCAAGGAAGCCGTCGCGACGGGGTTGCCGCACGACAGACCCATGTTGGCCTCGGCCGGTATCGAGGCCAGCTCCTCGGCCGTGTAGCCGAACGCCTCGGCCACCGCGCGCACCCCGCCGTGCTCGCTCGACAGCCCGCTCTTCGCGACCGAGCCGTACCTCTCGCGCACCACCTCTTCGATTGAACTGGACATGAGAACTCTCCTTCCGATGACTTTCAAAGTCGGCGGCCGACGAGCCGCCCGCGTCTTGCCTTCCGCCCGCCCCCTCGCCTACAATTCATATTCGCCGGAGCGAATGTGAGAGGCACTCTACACCCGCCCGACACATTCGTCAAGACGTATATGAAGTTTTTTTTCGACGCCGGCGCCGGCGCCGAACTCGCATGACGTTGAAGGTCGAAAAGATGCACGCGCGACACTGGCAGGAAGTGCGCGCCGTCTACCTCGAAGGCTTGGAGACGGGCGACGCGACCTTCGAGACCGACGCGCCGGACTGGGCGCGCTGGGACGCCTCGCACCTTTCGTGCTGCCGCCTGGTCGCGCTCTCCGAAGGCCGCGTCGCGGGGTGGGCCGCGCTCTCAAGAGTCTCCGCGCGCGCGGTCTACGAGGGCGTCGCGGAGGTGAGCGTCTACGTCGGAAGCGTGTTCAGGGGGCGCGGCGTCGGGCGCGAGCTGCTCTCGGCGCTCGTGCGCGAGTCGGAGACGGAAGGCGTCTGGACTTTGCAGGCGAGCGTCTTCCCGAAGAACGAGGCGAGCGTGGGGCTGCACCTCTCGTGCGGCTTCCGCGAGGTCGGGCGGCGCGAGCGCGTCGGGCGTCTCGCGGGGCGCTGGCGCGACACGCTGCTCCTTGAGCGGCGCAGCCCGGTGGTGGGGGCCGATTGACGATGGCGAAAAAGGAAGCGCGCGGCGAAGCGCAGATGGAACTACTCTTCAGGGCCCTGGCCGACCGCACGCGCCTGAGGCTCCTGAACCTGTTGGCGGCGGGCGAGGTCTGCGTCTGCTTCTTCGTCGAAGTCCTCGGCGAGAGTCAGCCGAAGATTTCCAGACACCTCGCGTACCTGCGCCGCGCGGGCGTCGTCGCGGCGCGGCGCGAGGGCAAGTGGATGCACTACCGCATCAGCACGCCCGCAGACCCGCACGCGGCGAGCGTCTTCGCGGAGGTCATGGCGTGGCTCGGCGAGGAGCAGGCGATGCGTAAAGACCGCGCGCGCATGGAGACCATCTGCTGCGCGACGACCCTGCCCGTCAGGCTACAGGGCGCGCCGCGCCCCGCCGCACTCGAACAGTAAGAATTAACAGGGGTGGACGGGATGAACGGGATCGGGATTTAAGATTTCAAATCTGAAATTTCAAATCTCTAATTCTTCTTACCCTGTCTATCCTGTCCATCCCTGTTAATTTCCTTTCCACAAGCTCAGGCCCTTTGCAGCCTGAGCACGGCGACCTCCGGACGCGCGCCGATGCGCACGGGCAGGCCGATGACGCCCGTCCCGCGCGAGACGTAGAGCTGCGTCCCCTCGCTCTCGTAAACCCCGCGCAGGTACTTCAGGTGCTCCCACACGTACGCGGCGGGCGCGCCGACGAAGGGCAGCACGATCTGCCCGCCGTGCGTGTGCCCGCTCAGGATGAGCGAGACGCCGCGCGTCTCCGGCACGTCGAGCGCCATCGGCTCGTGAGAGAGCAGCACCGACGGCCGTGCAGTGTCCACGCCATTCATAGTCCGCGGGAAGTCGGCCTTGCCCCACCCCCAGTCGTCCACGCCCGCCAACTGCAACACGTCCGCCCCGCGCCGCAGCTCCGTGTTCTGGTTCGTCAGCACGTTTATCCCACGCCGCCTGAGCGCCTGCCGCGTCAGCGCCCCGTCCGTCTTGTGGTCGTGATTTCCGAGCACCGCCCACACGCCCTCCGGCGCGCTCAGCTCCCCCAGCGCCTCCGCGCACGGCTCCACGTACTCACGCCCCACGGTCGTGTAATCGCCCGTCAGCGCGACCATGTCTGCGCGCGCCCCGTTCGCCAACCCCACCACACGCCGCACTTCATCAATGGACACCAACCGCCCGTGATGCACGTCCGACACCTGCGCAATCCGAAACCCCTCGAACGCCTCGGGCAAATCCTTTATAGAGACGACCGTCTCCGTCACCTCATAATCCCACGCCCCGAACACATTGCCATACGCCGTCACGCCGCCCACCCCGACGACCGCCGCCGCCCCCGCCAACTTCAAAAACTCCCTCCGCGTCAGCCCCAAACTCACCCCTCCGACTCACCCACACTCCCCGCCCCGAACTCATCCGCCGGGTCAATCTCCACCTCCGGCATCGGCTCAAACTTCGACGCGTCAAACGCCGGCATCTCCGGCTCCCCCGCCCCCAACTCTTTTAACAAAGCCCTCGCCCTCTCCAACCCCCAATGATAAGCGAACGGCGGCCCATCACACCACGCCAACCCATAAGCCTTACTCGCCGCCCCCACCGCTGCTTCTCTGTTACCCGCGTCCCGCTCCACCTCCGCCAACACATTACACGCGTCCGCATGAATCAACGGATACGGCCCCCTCTCCGCCGCCTCCCAAACATCACCTAATAACTCCCGCGCCGCCTTCAAATCCCCCTGTTGCCGCCGCAACTCCGCCAACGCCACAAGCGCAGGAAGTTCTTCATCAACCAGATTCACCTTCCGCGCACGTGTTAGAGCATGGTGCAAACGTTCGTCGGCAGTGGCGAAATCATTCAAGCCCAACGCCGCCTCGCCTTGCCGTCGTGCCGCGCTAATAAAATCGCCTTCGTAACAGAGAACGTGTGCGAGTTCCCAAGCATGATTAGCGAATGATAATGCCTTATTAAAGTCACTTAACCACAGCGCCCTCTGCGCGTGATAAGAATTAGATACGCCTTCAAATTGTTTGTGGGACCAATCTATAAACATTCGTAGCGACCGCCTTAGCGATGCCTCTGAATCACTGGCAATTCCCCGCGCCACCAACGTCACTCCGAGCCAATGCAGGGAAATTGGTTCGTTAGCAATATCCCCATTTTCACGTGTGATGGCTAAGGCTCTGCGCGCGGCAATCTCGGATTCATACAACTCACCTGACACTCGCAATGTGTCCGACAAGTTGAAAAGGGCGACGCTCGTATCTTCACTAACATCAGAACGTATCGCGATATTGCGACGAAATAGTGGAACTGCGCGGCCGGGCCGTCCGCTTAACTGATACGCCAGCGCTAAGAGATTCAATATGAATGCTTGGGCGCTAGGGTCAGTCAGACGTGGTAACTGATCTAACCCATTAGGAAACAACATCTCCAAGAGTTCGGCTTGTTGCTGACTAGCCCTCAGACGGTAAAGCAGAGCTTCACCCAATTGATCCCGAAAAACCACGGCCGCGTCATTGTAGTGTCTAAGCCCGATTAGCGTGTTGTACAATTCGATGGCAGGTGTGAGGTCGTCGAGGCTATTTACCTTGAGCCAGTCGTCAATCATCGGTACTGCTTCAAAGTGCGCGTGTATGCTCGTGTAGACGCCGCGGCGGGCGTCGTCACCAAGGCCGCTCCACACCACGCCGCGCACGAGTGGGTGCAGGTCGTAACGGTTGGCGCGCTTGTCCCAGCCTACCAGCCCCCTGTCTTCCAACTCGGTCAGCACCCCATCCAACTCTCGTTCGTCGTCGCACGGCTTTCCTTCACCTATCAACAATGCGGCCAGCGTGTCGTAGCGCGCGGGCATCCTGAACGCGGCGACGGTGCGTAACACTTGCTGCGCTTTATCTTCCAGCCCGTGCAGGGCGAATGCCAGCACGTGCGACTTCACCTGCACGAGCGGCAGATCGAAGGGGTTGAAATCTGGATTGGCGCGCCGCCACGCATCGAAGTCGCCGGGAGCGGGACGGTAGCGCGCCACTTCACCTGCCAACGCTTGCACCAGTAACGGGTGATTGCCTACGCGATTGAAAAGCGGCAGCAAGGTATCCCGGGCGCCGGTGACGCCAAACGCTCGCCACAGTTCGAGCGCATCATCATCAGACAAACCTGGCAGGAAGCTCGCGGCGCAACTTCCAAGTGATTCGCCTGTCACCATCTGTAAGTCGGCGGGATAGAGGCGTGTGCTGATGAGGATGCGCGAGGCGCGCACATTCGACAGTTTGCGGAGGAATGAGCCCGCGCGCGGGTCGGCGGTCTTGCGGAGGCGATGCTCGCCCGTGAAGGATTGCGCGGCGCTCGCGGGAAGGCCGTAGGCGTTGGCGACGAAGTTCGCCGTCAGACTGTCGTAATCGTCGTCGCTCAGGTGCGCGGCGTCCATCCGGGCGTAGGCGATGAGGATGCGTTCGAGGCCGTCGAGGACGAGGAGGTGGGGCTCGCGGTCGAGGGCGGCGAGGAGTTGAGTCTCGCGTTCGGGGGCGGGGATTTGTTGGACTTCGGAGAGGGAGCGGCCAGTTACATAGGCCAGGGCGCGGGTGACGAAGTTCTCGAAGGTGGCGTCGGATTCGTAGAAGCTCCACCACATGCGTCCGGCGAGCGGGCTCATCTCCTGCGGGGCGATGTTGTTGAACCACTTCCACGTGAGCGCGCTCTTGCCCATGCCGCCGACGGCGACGACGTTGAGGATGCGCGCCTTGTAAACCTCGGAGTCCGGCCTGGCGACCCAGTCGGTCAGGAGGTTCAACTCCTGCTGGCGACCGACGAGGCGGTGCGTTTGCAGCAGCGTGTAGGGGTGCGCGATGAAGGCTTCGGGCGGCTCGGGGATGTCGCTTATGTAATGGAACTTGGTGAGGTCGGGCTCGCGATACTCCACGAGGGACTGGATGACGAGCGCGCGCAGGTCGGCCGGGGATTTGAAGGACGCGACGACGCGCTCCTTGCCCGCGCGCTTTTTCAACTCGGCCAGCTTCACCTTGCGCCGCGCCGCTTCGACCGGGTCGCCCGTCTCCTCTTCCATGTCCGCGGCCGTGAGCGTGTGCGACCTGTCCATCAGGAAGATGAGGCGCGGGATGCCGCGCTCGACGGCGCGGTCATACTCCATCTCGGTGATGGAGATTCGTCCCGGGTTGTCCGCCTCGGGCACGTGGCCGTAGCGGTAGGCGAAGACGCCCAGGTAGACGGACGCGTCGTCCACCATCGCCACCGATTTTTCGGCCGCCGTGGTGTCGCCCGCCGTCAGGTGCTCCATCATCGCCGGATGCATGCCCATCCGCAGGCAGGCGTCCATCACTTCTTTGCGGTGCTCGGGCAGGTCGAGCGCGGTGCTGCTGACCATGATGACGGGGCGGTCTTTGGAAGTTTCGGGCACGTGAGGCGGTCTCCTGTCGACGAGAAGTCTGGACGTGCGTCCGAAGTTTATCACCGCCGGGCGTCGGGGCGGCCGTAAGTTTTTGGCGCGGAGCAAGGCGAGGGGCGGCGGCTTGACAATCGAATCTCGCG
>DASWNR010000567.1:0-9246 GCA_036399155.1 Pyrinomonadaceae bacterium | reverse complement strand
ACGACGCCGAGCGCGTGGGCTTCGGAGAGCACCTCGCAGATTTCGGCGGCGACGCGGACGGCGCGCTCGGGCGCGAACGTGCCTTCGCGCTGGAGCGTCTCGGCGAGCGTCGAGCCCTCGACGTACTCCATGACGATGAAGGGGCGGCCGTCGGCGAGGTGTCCGGCGTCGAAGATGATGGCGGCGCGCGGGTGTTTTAGTCGCGCCATCGTGCGGGCCTCGCGCATGAAGCGGTCGGCGACCTCGGGGTAGGCCGCGAACTCCTGCTTGAGGATTTTGATGGCGACCGGGCGTTCCAGGCCGAGGTGCGAGGCGCGGTAGACCGTGCCCATGCCGCCCCTGCCGATTTCGCGCTCGACGCGAAACCGCCCGGCGATGATTTGGGGGGTGTCCATCTCCTGACCCTCTCGTTCGGGAAAGAAGGGTCGCTGCGGACTGCGTGCACCAAATTCTCTGCTTCTCGAAGCGGGGCAGTAGAGAGAAGAGGGGGCCGCGGCCGAGCGCCACGGGTGAAACCTGACTTGGGACGTTTATTGTATGGGGAGAAACTTTTCGCCCGACCTTCGACGCGGTCGAGCGAGTTGAGAGTTTAGCATTTTTGCGACAGGGCGCAAGGTTTTTCGGACGCGGGGCGGGGCCGGCTCAACTCAACTCAACTTCCGGCGTGCGGCGCCGGCCGCGCCGACTCGCGCGAGAGCCGGAGCGAGACGAGCCTGATGAGTCGCAGCGCGGCCGCGGTGGCGCAGAAGCCCCAGAGGAGCCCCGTGACGAGTCGGCGCGCGTTGTCGCCGTCGCCGCCGTCGATTACGTTGTAGAGCACGTCCAAAGGGAGCAGGAGCGCGAGCGGGACGCAGAGGAGAAGCGGCGGGAGTTTCCTCGTCCTGACGAGCCAGCCCGTGAGCGCGAGCGCGCCGAGCAGGATGCCCGTGCAGCGCCAGCAGAGCGGGAGTTGCGCGCCGAAGAGGTGCGGCGAGCGCGCGGGGAGCTGGTGGCACCACCAGCCCCCCGTGTACATCAGCGCGCGGTAGAGCGTGGACATCCGTTGGCGCGTGCGCCGGCCGCGGCTACTTGAAGAGGATGGGCTGGAACTGTCCGTTCGAGTTCTTCGCCGCCTCGTCCCAACTGTGGACGGCCGCCGCGACGTTGATGAGCGGCATCACGGCGAAGAGGCAGACGCCGATGACGACGAAGGTCAGGATGGTGGCGATGACGGCGTAGACGATGGTCGCGGCGAAGATGCCGATGCCGAGGCCGGCCTTGTTCGGCACGAACAGCAGGCCGATGCCCGGCAGGAAGAGGCTGACGACCGCCGGGACGGCCGGGTGCATCGGCTGCGAGCCGCCGATGGCGGGCTGCTGCGGCTGCTGGTACATCCCCTGCTGCGGGTTGTAGGCGGGGTAGGACGACGCCGGCGGCTGCGGGGGCGTGTAGCCGCCCGACTGGTAGCCGGGCTGCTGTGTCTGCTGCTGCCCCAGGTCACCGCTCTGGCGCCAGGACTCGGGGGCGGGGGAGGCCGGGAGCGTCGTGCCGCACTTCACGCAGAAGCGCGTGCCCTCGACGTTCTCCGAACCGCAGGAAGGACATGCGATCATCTTTCTCTCCTTTACGACCCGGCGCGCACGCGGCATCAGCTTGCGGCCGCGCGGCCGGGGCTCAAACTCTCAGGGGTGGAAAATTATTCGGACCGAGCCGGGAGTCTTCACTCGACAGGCGGCCACAAGTCTTTCTCACAAACGGTGGGAAAAAGCAAGGAAGCAGTAAACAGTAGTCGGTAGTCGGTAGGCGGTAGAAAAACCTTCGCGAGTCGTGCGGCCGGCCTGTCATCGTCAGCGGCCGCGACGCGGAGCCCCACCGGCTACTGTCTACTGTCTACCGTCTGCTTCCCCTCCCATGTCGGGCACCCAGAAGACCTGGCCGGCGGACTCGACGCGGCGCAGGCCGCGCGAGGCGAGCCGGCGCTCTTCGAGGCCGAGGTAGGTGAAGTGCGGCAGGTCGCTCAGCACGGTCTGGAACCAGCCGTGTCGCGAGAGCACGCGGCAGACGCGCGGGTCTGCGAACTCCTCGATGTCGATGGCGAGCATGGCGAGGTGCTGCGACGCGCCGGGCGCGGCCACCGACTGGAGGATGCTCTTCTTGAAGTCCTTGCTGAAGAAGATGCCGCCGCGCTCAAGCTCTAGGACGGCCGAAGCCTGCTCGCGCAGAGGCAGGCCACGCAGGCGCTCCGCCTCCGCGCCTTCGAGCCTCCCTTCGGCGCACCAGTGGTCGAGCGCCGGGTCGCAGCGCGAGCGCCAGAGCCGCAGCGAGTCGGCGTAGCTGCGGCGGGCGGCCTCGCTCCCGCCGCGCGGCGTGATGAGGAGCCCGGCGTGGGCGGCCGCCGCGCGGGCCTCCATCAGCGCCGACATCGCCGCCGGCTGAAGCTCGACGGCCGAGCCTTCCAGCGTCTCGGCGCGCCAGCCCGCCTCGCGCTGGAAACGCTCGACCGCCTCCTCGCTCTCGAAGACGCAGGCAGCCGGGAGCCGCACGCCCTCCGCGACGAACATCGCGCCGTACTCTTCGAGCACGCGCCGCGTCAGCGTGTCGCCGCCCGCGCAGAAGTCATCGAAGCTCAAGCCCCTGCGCGCGAGCGAGCGCGCGAGAACGGCGTGGAAGGGCGACGAAGCGGAGCCCGACCCTGCGCGCGGCGCGCACCCGCCCTCGTTCTTCCCATACTCTTCGACGGACAAGCCTGTGGGTTCTCCTCTCGGCGCGCTTCGTGAGGGCGCGCGCCAGAATCGGTCGCGGCGGGGCTTGTCCCCGCCCGCGCCGTGTGTGATAACACGCGGGGCCGATTGTAAACAAACGCGGGCGGGAGGAGAACCGGGGGAACATGAGTCAGGTGGGGAAGTTCGAGGAGATACTCGCGCAGTACCGCCGGCACGGCTGGCGCCTGGCGCGCGTGCTGGCGCGGCCCGGGACGTTCGACGCGACGTTCGCCGCCCCGGGCGCGGAAGGCGGCGCGAGCTACGAAGGCGCCCCCGTCGTCGAGTCGGAGGCGGACGCGATGTGGTTCACGCGCCCGTCCGCTGAAGGGCGCGAGGCTTGGGAGCTGCGGCTCGTGGGCGACACGCCCTACGCGCTCTTCGAGCTGTTCGAGCCCGACGAGGACGAAGAAGACAGGGAGGACGTGCGCCGCGAGATGGAGGCGCGCATGCGCGAGTACGCGGGGGTGAGCTGAGGAGAAAGGCGGCAGTGGAAGACGGAAGGCGGCGGGGCTGTCATCATCCGTTGATGACAGCCCCGCCGCCCTTATCTCCTCACGTCCGCCACGCCCGAAGCGTCTAGTCCCTGCTCTTGCCTATCTTGACGGGTATCACCACCTGCTCGGCGCCGCGGACGACGGCGACGGGGACGGTCGTGCCCGGCAGCGCCTCGGCGATGCGGTAGCGCAGATCGCCGGGCGTGCGGATGAGGTACTCGCCGAACTTGACGATGATGTCGTGCTCCTTCAGCCCCGCGAGGTCGGCCGGGCCGTTGCGATCCACGTCGTCCAGCTCGACGCCGTAAATCTCCGAGTTCGGCAGGCGCACCCGATCGCCGACGTTGATGCCGACGACGCCGCGCCCGCCCGGCCGCCGGTCGAACAGCCTCAGCCCGGGCGTGTCCTTCTGCGCGGTCGTGGTCAGCGTCGTCGTCGCGGGCACGCCGTCGCGGACGTAGTCGACCGGGACGGTCTTGCCCACCGGCGTGCTCCCCAGAATCTCGCGCATCGCGTCGTCGTTCCTGACGGGTCTGCCGTCGAAGCTCTTGATGATGTCGCCGCCGATGAGCCCGGCGCGGACGACGGGCGTCTCGGGGCCGGCGATGCCCGTGACGAGCGCGCCGCCGCCCGGCGCGGTCTCGAACCCGTCGACGCCGAGGAATGACCTGGTCGCCACCACACCCCTTCCCCCCGCGCCGCCGCCGCCGCGCGTCATCATCGAGAGCGGAATCATCCCGCCCGCGACGAGGAGCACGATGGCTATCGTCAGCCACAGCCACCAGCCGCCGGCCTTCCTCACGCAAGACTTCGCCCAGCCGGAAACTGCCGGCTGCTGCGCGTTGAGCGCGGAGGTCACGCCGAAAGGCTGGATGGGCTGGACGGTCGGCATGCCCCAGGTCTGGCGTGGGGCGAAGGGGTCGGTGCCCGGCGCGGGGGCGGGCGGCGCCATCGGCGGCATCGAGGAGGCGTCGAAGCGCTGCGTGGCGACGTACTCCTCGACGCCTTCGCCCAGGCGGTAGCCGCACATGCGGCAGAACCTGAGTCCGGCGACGAGCGTCGCGCCGCAGCTCGGGCAGTTGACGGTCTCAGTTTTTTCGGCTCGCATGCCCGCCCTCCGTCTGTTTAGTCCCGCGTTCGGTGTGTACTTTGAGTCCGGCTCGGCGCGCGCCCTTCGGCGCGCTTTCGTCCAGCGTCGCGTGCTCACGAATATACGCCCTTTGGAGCGTTGCGGTTGCATCCGGCGCGCGCGGGACTTAGACTCGTGCCCACGCCGGAACACAACGCCGTGACCGAGACATTGTGGCTCGCCGCGCCCACGGGCGCAAGCGGCACGCGGCGTGCTCTGGCTCATCCCAAGGAGACTGACGTGGAAGTAACCAAGGCTCTGGCGGCGCTCCAGCCGCTCTACGGCAAGGATAACGTCGAAATCGTAACCGAGACGGGCACGCGCGTCCGCGGCGTCGTCCGCAGCCTCAAGCAGACGCAGGCGCTCACGCGCCCGAGCGTCAAGATCGAGCGCCCCGACGGCGAACTCGTCAAAATCCCCTTCTCCGCCATCACCGAAATCATCGACCACAATAGTCAGTAGTCAGTGGACAGTAGACAGTAGGCCCCGCCCGGTCGACATGCCTGTTTTAAGACTGACCGGCCGTCCGCGAAGGGTTTTTCTACTGTCTACTGTCTACTGTCTACCGTCTACTTCCCTTCGTCCCCGCCCACCCGTCTGCTATAGTATCCGCCGTTCGGCCGCCTCGGGGCCGCGGGAAGAGTTTTGAAGTGATGACGATTGAGGATTTCGGGGCGCGCGTGGCGAGCGTGTGGCAGGGTCTCAGACCTTCGACGCGCAGCATGGTCGAGCGCGCCCTCTCGACGCCGGCGCCGCCTCAAGGCCCGGCCGCCACCGCCACGCCTTCACGCCGCGAGAGCAACTACGACGCGCGCTCCGAGTGGGAGCTGAGCCGCCTGCTGGCCGCGCTCGACGAGCGCGCCGCCGAAGTGGGCGCGGACGACCTGAGCGCCGAGCAGTCGCGCGCCCTGCGCCGCATGACCGAGACCTGCGCGGCCGTGCTCAACCGCGAGGCGCGCTCCTCGGAGGTCTTCGCGCAGCTCCTTGAGCGCGCGCTGCGAGTCAAAGACTACGCGCGCCTTGACGAGATAGCCGACGTGATGTCGGCGCGACTCGCCCCGAGCGAGTTGTGCGAGACGGCGCGGCACCTCAACCCGGCCGTCCGCGCCGTCGCGCAGGAGGCGCTGCTGCAACTGCCGACCGCGATGCTCGTCTCACTCCTCGGCGACCCCGTCGACGCGGAGACCGCCCGCACCGCGCTCGAATCTCAGGCCGACGAGTACGAGTCGGAAGAGGCGCGCATCGTCGTCAGCGCCCTCATGCAAGCCGACGAGATGGAGGACGACTTCTAAGAAGGCAACCTTCAAAAGTTAAAAAGGCGAAAGAGTAGAGGGGATGAGAAGCGGCGTGGCTCTCATCCCCTCTCTCTTTCGCCTTTTTAACTTCGCCTTCTGCCTTACTCGCCGCCTATCTCGCGCAGGCGCGCGACGACCTGTTCGATGAGCCAGTTGGGCGTCGAAGCGCCGGCGGTGACGCCGACGCTCCCGGCCCCCTTGAGGTCTTCGGCGTTAATCTCCTCCGGCGTCTCGATGAGAAAGCTCTTGGCGCACTGCTCCTTGCAGACCGAGAGCAGCTTGAGGCTGTTCGATGAGTGCTTGCCGCCGATGACGTAGAAGGCGTCCACGTGGCCGGCGAGGGCGCGCGCGGCGTCCTGCCGGTCGCGCGTCGCCGAGCAGATGGTGTTGACGACCTGCGGCTCCGCGTCCGACTTCGCGCGCACGGCCTCGGCCGCGTCGAGGAAGGTCTTGAGCTTCAAGGTCGTCTGCGAGACGACGAGCGGCGCGTGCAGCGGCGGCAGGGCCGCGACCTCGGAGGCGTCGCGCACGACGTAAGACCGCGCGGGCGCGTAGCCGACGACGCCGATCATCTCGGGGTGGTCGGGGTTGCCTACGACGACCACGTCGCGCCCCTGCTCGGCGGCGCGCTCGGCGAGCTTCTGAACCTTGGTGACGAACGGACAGGTCGCGTCGATGACGCGGTCGGCGCGGCCCTCAAGCTCGCGCTGCACCTCGGGCGTGACGCCGTGCGCGCGGATGACCGCCGTCAGCCCCCCGGAGACTTCGGCGGGCGCGTCGACGGTGCGGACGCCGCGCGATTCGAGCCGCTCTATCTCCTGCGTGTTGTGGATGAGCGGCCCGAGCGTGCGCACGGTCGCGCCCTCAGCCAGCGCCCCCTCGACCATCTCGACGGCGCGCTCGACCCCGAAACAGAACCCGTACTCTTCGGCCAGCAGAACTTGCATGTTAGCTGTTGGCTGTTGGCTGTCAGCTTTTAGCTGTCCCCTTAAAAGGGCTAACGGCTAATGGCTAACAGCCAACAGCTTCCTTTCTAGCCGACGCCTTCCGGCGGCGGGGTTGAGGTGAGCGGCTCGGGCGCGTGCGGCGTGTCCCGCCGCCGCCGCCACTCCTCGCGCAGCCGCTCGGCAGCCGCGAGGCTGTCGTCTACCCAGCCGATGTTCTTGTCGGCGAACCAGCGGACGCCGCCCCAGAAGTTTTTCTCTAACTCGCCCAACTGCCGCGCCGCGTCCGCGGGGAGCACGGCGAACGACGCGTCACACAGGAAGCGCACCGCGTCGCAGACGGGGTTGCCGGTCTTGTACCTGGAATCATTCGTGTCAGCCATTAGTGGAGAACCTCCTTCCACAAGCCATACGGCCAAAGCACCACGCACGTTCCGCGCCAGACAATCTTAGGGAAGGCGAGGGGTAAAGGCAAAGGGCGAAAGTCAAAAGTGACGGCGGCGGGCGGCGCTCGCGTCCTCCGTCTTGGCTTTTTGCCTTTTGCTTTTTGCCTTTCGCCTTCGCGCCGTCAGCCCGGGTCAGCCTCCACGCCGAGCGCGCGCTTGACGGCGGGCCACATCTCGAAGGCCCAGAACTCGTAGCCCTCGTCGGAGGGGTGAAAGCCGTCGGGGCAGAAGAACTCGGGGTGCGTGGGGATGACGGCGGCGCTCTTCTCGAAGGCGTCGGCGAGAAAGAGGGCGTGGCGCGAGGCCGCCCCGGCGATGAGCGCGTTGAACTCGCGTATGCGTTGCCGCACGCCCGCGCGGAGGAAGTCCGGGACGGCGGGCGCGTGCGACACGTCGGGCAGGTTCGAGACGACGACGGGCGCCCCAGTCTGCGCGCGCAGGCGCGCGACTACTTCCTCGAAGTCGCGCGCGAACTGCTCGGGGCCCGCCTGCCGCGACACGTCGTTGATGCCGATGCAGAGCGTGACGAGCGTCGGGCGCTCGCCGCCGACTCGCGCGACCTGCGTGCGCAGCACGTCCGAGGTCGTCGCGCCGCTCACGCACAAATTGACGAGCCGCGAGCCCGGCCGCACTCGCTCGACGCGGTGGAACAGGCGCGCAACGTAGCCGCCGCCCTTGCGCGCGCCGACGCCCGCCCCCGTCGAATCGCCGAGCGCCACGTAGACGACCGGCTCGCCCCTGACCTCTTCACTCATTTCAAATCCCAAATCTTAAATTTCAAATTTCAGACGGCGGCAATCTCAAGTTTCACACGGCGGCCTCGGAGCGCACGGGCTCGCGGAGGACGGCGGAGGCGGCCTGCGCGGCGACGCGCGCGGCCTCGGGATGCGCGTCCGTCAGGTTGGAGACTTGCAGGAGCGACTCGCCCGTGCGCGAGAGCATGCGGAAGAGGTCGCCCTCTTCGGCGCGCGTGCGGCGGACGAGCGTCGGCCAGTCCATCCCGGCGGCCCAGCGCGCGGCCGTCGCCGCGGCCGAGAAGTTTATCTCGGGCGCGGGCTCGATGTCCTGCTGCCACTCGACGCTCGCCACGTCGTAGGCGATGCGGTCGAACTTGGCGAGCGCGGTGATGAGCGCGTCGTCCAGCTCAAGCTCTCCGTAGTCGCGCTCGGCGTCGGCAGCGAGCGCCGCCATGAGTCCGGCGGCGCGCGGCGCGTCGAGCGAGGCGAACAGTCCCCGCCCGATGGCCTCGCCGACGAGGAGCGGGCGGTCTAAACGCAGGTCAGCGAGCCAGCGCCCGCGCTCCGTGACTCGCTCGGCGAAGAAGTCGAGATAGCCGAAGTGGTGGAGCGCGCGCGCTCGGCGCTCGAAGGGCTGCCAGACCTCGCCGCGCACCGATTCGAGCCTGCGCCCGAGCCGCTCGATGCTTTCGGCCTCCTGCATGACCGTCCAAAGCGCCTCCTCGCAGCGCGTGCGCTCGCCGTCGCCGTCGTCGCCGTCGCCGCCCGCGAGCGACTCGATGAGGTCGTTGATGAGCGCGACGGCCTCCTCGTTCGGCGAGCGCGCCGCGCGCAGGCTCGGCTCGCGCAGCGGCGCCGCGCGGTTCGACTGCACCAGCTCGAACGCCGCGTCGCGCGCCGACTCGGAGAGCGCGTGCGTCTCCTCCCACACGCGGCCGATGCGTTCGAGCGCGAGCGTGACCCGCTTGCCGTTGTCGCGCACGCCGGCCAGTCCGTCGCCCCGCCGCTCGGTGACGAAGACGAGGCGGCGGCTGCCGCGCCCGACCGAGACGACGCGGCCGGGCACGACCTCCTTATCGAGCCAGCGCAGGTAGGCGTCCGTGCGCGTCTGCGGCGCGTCTTCCAGAAGCCGCGAGCGCGCGCTCGCCAGGCGTTCGACCCCGCGCGCCACTTCGGGCGGCAGGTCGCAGCCGGCCTCCGAGAGTTTCGCGCCCAGACGCTTCTCCGCCTCGATTCTCGCGCGCACGATGCGCGAGACCTCTTCGGCCGCGTCGCGCCGCGCGTAGGAGCGCTCTGCAATCTCGCGCACCTGCGCGAACGTGCCGTAGGCGTCGAGCAGGTTGAGGAGCGTCGTGTAGGTCGCGCGGAACTGACTCTCCAGAGGGTCCGGGTCGGCGTGGAGCAGCGTCGCGAGCTTCTGCGGGTTCTGGTGCAGACCCGGCGCGGCGACGACGAAGCCG
>DASWNR010000566.1:0-18179 GCA_036399155.1 Pyrinomonadaceae bacterium | reverse complement strand
TTGGCGGCGCGGCGTGAGGCGAGGAGGTTGGGGATGGCGATGGCGGCGATGATGCCGATGATCGCGACGACGATCAGCAGCTCGATGAGCGAGAAGCCCTTCTGGCCTTTTTTCTGTTGCATGACTGTAACGGTGCTCCTTGAGAGAAAGATGTTTGAGTGAAGTTTCAATCTCGCGCCGTCGGCCATCGTTTCAGGCTACGCGTCCGGTCGCGCGCGACTTACTGGTCGGCGGTCTCTAAAACAAGGGGCGTGCCAACGGGGGCGGGGTGGCGCGGGGGCGCAAAACCGGCTTGATTCGCAGGAAAATTTGCAAGCGCGGTGTGGGGCGCGGGTGGGGACGCGGTGACGCCGGCCGTGCGTGTAACAAATTTCGTCAGCCGCCCGCTGACGTAAAATGACATCCCGCTTGAACTGGAAAGGGGTGTGAGGAAGTCCAGAAAAACCGCGGGGGCGTTCCAGAAATCGGGGCTTTGAAGGCGGCGGCCTCAGGCGTCGGAGGAGCCGCGGCCGGCGGCGTCGGAGCGGAGCTGTGCGGTCATGCTGCGGATGCCGTGCTTGTCGAGGAGGTGGCGCAAGGAGCGCACCGAGAGGTGCAGGACTTCGGCCGCGCGCGTCTGGTTGCCGCCCGTGCGCCGGAGCGCTTCTAGCAGGTAGGTCTTCTCAAGGTGTTCGAGGTGCGCGACGAGGTTCAAGCCCTCCTCGGGCAGCCCCGACTCCGAAGGGCTGACGGACGCGGGGTTGTAGTTGGTCACCGACTGCGGGAGCGACTCGGGCTGGATGGTCTCCGTGCGTTCGAGCGCGACGGCGCGCTCGATGGTGTGCTCGAGCTCGCGGACGTTGCCGTGCCAAGCGTAGGCTTCGAGCAGCTCGCGGGCGCGCTCCGAGATGCGCAGGCTTCGCCCCGTCTGCCGGCAGAACTTCTCGACGAAGTGGTCGACCAATTCCTGTATGTCCTCGCGCCGCTCGCGCAACGGCGGCAGCTCTATCGGGATGACCGAGATGCGGTAGAAGAGGTCTTCGCGGAAACTCCCCTGCTTGACCATCGAGGCGAGGTCGCGGTTGGTGGCGGCGATGACGCGCGTGTCCACGCTCGTCTCCTCGTGCGCGCCGACGGGCCGGACTTTTCGCTCCTGCAGGACGCGCAGCAGCTTGACCTGCATCGTGGGCGACATCTCGCCGACCTCGTCGAGAAATATCGTCCCCTTGTCGGCCGCCTCGAAGAGCCCCTTGCGGTTGGCGGTCGCGCCGGTGAAGGCGCCGCGCGTGTAGCCGAACAGCTCGGACTCCAGAAGCGTCTCGGTGAACGCGCCGCAGTTGATCGGCATGAAGGGCTTGTCGGCGCGGGGGCTCAGGTTGTGTATGGCGCGCGCGACCATCTCCTTGCCCGTGCCCGACTCGCCCGTGATGAGGATGGTGGACTGCACCTGCGCGACCGTCTCGATCATCTGGTAGACGGCCTGCATGCGCCCGGAGTGGCCGATGATCTGGTCGAGCCGGCCGCGCTCGCGCTGCGCGCGGCGGAAGGCGCGGTTCTCCTGCAAGAGCGCGAGGCGTTCGAGCGCCTTCTCGACGATGAGCTTCAGCTCCTCGATGTCGAAGGGCTTCTGGATGAAGTCGTCGGCGCCGAGTTTGAAGGCTTCGCGGGCGGTCTCGACGGTGGCGAAGGCGGTCATCAACACGACGCCGGCGTCCGGGGCGAACTCGCGCAGGCGGCGCAGCAGCTCGATGCCGTTCATGTCGGGCATCTTCACGTCCGAGACGATGAGGTCGGCCGGCTCGGCGCGCAAAAGCTCCAGCGCCTTCGAGCCGTTCTCGGCCGTGCGCACGGCGTGACCCGCCCGCCCGAAGACGTGCGACAGCAACTGCCGCATCCCCGGCTCGTCGTCAACGATCAGAAGGTTCGCCATAGTCTCAAAAATTGTGGCCCTAGCTCTGTTCGGCGGGCAGCTCTATCGTGATGGTCGTCCCGTGCCCCTCTCGGCTGCGTACGTTGATTGTACCACCGTGGTCGCGGATTATCTGGTAGACGATGGAGAGGCCGAGCCCGGTGCCGCCGGTCGTCGAGGAGGAGAAGGGCTCGAACAGCCGCTCGACCTGCGCGGGTGACATGCCGCGCCCGGTGTCGGCGAAGGTGATGCGGACGCTGCGCCCCGCCGAGCGCGACATC
This sequence comes from Pyrinomonadaceae bacterium, assembly GCA_036399155.1. Classification (GTDB taxonomy): domain Bacteria; phylum Acidobacteriota; class Blastocatellia; order Pyrinomonadales; family Pyrinomonadaceae; genus QHXN01. Next base: position 16,010 of record DASWNR010000566.1, on the reverse strand, counting down.
TCCGCGCGGAGCGTGCCGCCTTCGGGCATCGCCTTCAAGGCGTTTCGCGCGAGGTTCCAGAAGACCTGCCGGACGCCTTCGACATCGGCCATCGCGACCAGAGGCTCCTCGGGCAGCTCCTCTTCGAGCTTGTGCCCGTCGAGCATCTCGGGGCTGTGGCGCATCAGCGCGAACGTCTCGCGCAGGGGCTCGCGCAGGTCGGTCTCGGCGAGCGAGAACTTGCGCGGCCGCGCGTAGGTCAAAAAGTCCGTGATGATGCGGTTCAGCCGGTCGGACTCGCTGAGGACGATGTCCATCAGCTCGCGCTGCGGGGCGTCGGCCTCAAGCTCGGAGCGCAAGACCTGAATCGAGCCGCGCATCGCCGCGAGGGGGTTGCGTATCTCGTGAGCGATGCCGGCGGCGACGCGGCCGACCGCCGAGAGTCGCTCCTGCCGCCGCGAGGTCTCCTCCATCGAGCGGATGTCGGTCAGGTCCTGGAAGGTGATGACGAGCCCGGTCGTCTCTCCGTTTTCGGAGAAGAGCGGCGAGATGTTGTAGCCGAGCTTGACGAGGAAGCCCTCGGGCGTCAGGCACTCCGACTCGTAGCGCGGGCTGGTGTGCCCGGCGGCGACCGCCGCGAGCGACTCTTCGATACGCGCGCGGATGTCCCCGAAGAGGATCGACACGTCCTGCCCGCGCAGGTCCGCCGCCGCGTAGCCGGTCATCTCCTCGGCCGCGCGGTTCACCGTGTAGACGCGCCGCTCCAGGTCGGTCGTGATGAGTCCCGAGCGAATCGACTCGACGATGCGCTCGTGCAGCGCGCGCAGCGAGGCGAGCGCGTGCGTCGCCTCGCGCATCTGCACCTCGGAGAGCGTCTGGCGCTCGGCGAGGCGCGCCGCCAGCAGCCCGACGACCAGGAAGGCCACGTCGTTGAGCCCCGCGGCCTGCGCGACCTCCGCGAGCGAGGCCGTCGTCAGCCCACGCCCGCCGCCGCCCAGCCACCCCCCCATCAGCCCCAGCATAGTCGCCGTGTACAGCGTGGCGCAGCCCACCGCCGTCACCAGCGCCCCGCGCGCGCCGAGGAAGATGCTCGCCGCCGAGATGACCATAATGTAGAGCGCCGTATAAGGCGAGTAGAGGTTGCCCGTCACCCAGACGAGCCAAGTCACGAGCAGCGCGTCGACGGCGAACTGCGCCGCGGCCTGCGCGCGCAGCGGAATCCGTGTGAAACGCAGCGCCAGCGCGTAGACGGCCGAGAGCGCCAGCACAAGGGCCGCGAACGGGAGCGCCCCGCCGAGCCTGCGCGACGCCTGCGCGCCCGGCGCGAGCCCGCTCGTCCAGAGCACGCTCACGCCGAACAGGAGCCCCGCGACCAGCAGACGCCCCGCGATAAGGCTCCAGACCCAGACGTTTTGCAGCCCCCCGTCGCCGCCGGCAGACGCTTTTTCTTCGCGCGCTCTCATTGCGCATAAGCCTAGCATAAAAGCCCTGCCGCCCCGAGTGTTTGTCCGAAAACAAGTCTAAAAGGCTAAGTAATGACACCATACTTGTCTTTTTGAATAGCCCCGGGCGGGTAAATTTGGGATTAATGCAAAATAATTTGCTAAATTTAAACTTGGTTTAATAAATCGTTGAAAATAAAGGGGTTGACATCCTTTGCCAGTTTCGGTTAATCTGCGCCCGGACTAAAGCTTCTTGCCGGTAGGTTTTTGGAGCCGACGTCGCCTGTCTTTTCGATTCCTCTGCACAAACGCTACATAAACGAAATTGAAGGCAGGTTCCCCCTGTCCGCAGGGTTTCGCAGGCAGCACTCTCGGGGCTACAGCTCCACTCATTCTCTTCAGTTTTGGAGGTTAAAGTGAAAAAAGCGCATCTCTCCCCCGTGACGCCCCTGCTGGTGTCATTCTCACTGGCTTTTGGCATCCTTGTCAGCGACCTGAGCGGGTACAAGATCCTCACAACCGCGCACGGTCGGGGCAACTCCTGTTCGGGCAAAAAGGTCGTCACGAAGCACGTCAGGGTTGACAACGGACTCATCCTGAGCGGCATACGCTTCCGCACGATCAGGGTTAACGGCCGCGTCGTCCCGCACGGCGCGATCGCGTCCAGCGTCCTCATCAACGACGCCGCCGTCGTGGGCGCCAACGGTGTCATCGTCAGCGACGGCTCTCCGGTGACGACTAACGGCGTCATCGTCAGCGATGGCTCCCCGGTGACGACGAACGGTGTCATCGTGAGTGACGGCTCCCCGACGACTACGAACGGCGTTATCGTAAGTGACGGCTCTCCGACGGGGACGAACGGCGTCATCGTCAGCGATGGCTCACCGACGGGGACGAACGGCGTCATCGTGAGCGACGGCTCTCCGGTGACGACGAACGGCGTCATCGTCAGCGACGGGTCGCCCTGCCGGAACGGCGTTATCGTCAGCGACGGCAGCCCGGTCATCACCGGGGTCATCGTGAGCGACGGCTCTCCCGTGACCACGAACGGCGTCATCGTCAGCGACGGCTCACCGATAACGACGAATGGCGTCATCGTCAGCGACGGCGTCGCGGTTCACGGCGTCGTCGTGAGCGACGGCGGCACGGCCCACGGCGGCACGCTGACGGGCGACAACATCAGGATCGTCGACGGCGTCATCACCGGCCAGAACCTGCGGCTGACCGGCACCACCATCAAGGGCGGCCGGGTCAACATCAACGGCTCCATCACGTCGGTGCAGATTTCGCCGGCCGGCTGACGCGCCGCCGCCTTCGCGTGCGGTACGATTTTAGCGGGGCGTCGGGCTCGTCTGAGGGATTCAGGCGCGCCCGACGCCCCGAGATTTTCTGGGGGCGGGGCGTCGGGCGCCCGCCCGGATTCGTCTTCCGCGGCCGGGTCGGCGGTTTCGGCCCGCGGCGCGACGAACGTGTTGACGGCGTGAGGGGCAGACACTAGACTTGGATGCGGGTGCCGGGGCGTCTCACCGCGCGGGCACCGTTCCGCGGCGAGCCCCGCCCGAAGGCGATGGACAGCAAACACTGGCAAGAGTATTACGTCCGCTTCGTCATCGCGCTCGGCGTGGTGGCGATGGCCCTCTGCCTGGCCGGGATGTCCTTCCAGCGGCTCGACCCGAAGTTCCTGCTCCTCGCCGCGGTGACGGTCTTCCTGAGCGCGCGCGTCGAGATTCAGATTCCGCATTCGAGCGGCCACATCACCATCTCCGACACCTTCATCTTCCTCACGATGCTGCTCTACGGCGGCGGGCCGGCGACGCTGCTGGCGGCGGCCGAGGGCGCCTACTCCTCCTACCGCTTCGGCGACCATGGGAAGACGGTCGCCTTCAACGGCGCGCAGATGATGATTTCGACCTACGTCACGGCCAGCGTGATGGGGCGCATCTTCGGGCCGCCGGAGGCGCTGCCGACGACCGACGACCTGGGCCTATTCTTCTCGGCCATCTGCGTGATGTCGGTCGTGCAGTATCTCACCAACTCGGGGCTCGCCTCGGTCTACATGGCCTTCAGGCGGGGCCTCGGCGTCGCGCAGACCTGGAGCCGTTACTACGTCTGGTCTTCGATCACGCACCTGGCGGGGGCGTCGGCCGCAGGGCTCATCTCGCGCGTCGTCGCCAGCGAGGGCTTCTACTACGTCCTGCTGACCGCACCCATCGTCGCTATCGTCTACCTGACCTACCGCACCTACCTCCAGAGCGTCGAGACCTCCGCGGCGCAGGCCGAGCAGGCCGAGCGCGAGCGGATGCGCGAGCACTACGCGCAGATGGAGAAGCTCTCCGCGCTCGGCGAGCTGGCGTCGGGCGTGGCGCACAACTTCAACAACACGCTGACCGGGATACTCGCGCGCGCGCAGCTCCTGCTCGACGCATCCGACATGAAGGACGTGCGGCGCGGCCTGCGCATCATCATCCAGACGGCCGAGGACGGCGCCAAGACCGTCAAGCGCATACAGGACTTCGCGCGCCAGCGGCGCGACCAGGACTTCGTGCGCATAGACGTCGACCAGCTCATGCTCGAAGTCGCCGAGATCACGCGCCCGCGCTGGAAGGATCACGCCGAGGCGGCCAACGTCCACATCAAGCTCGTCCGGCAGATCGGCTCGAACGCGGTCATCATGGGCGACGCCGGCGAGCTGCGCGAGGTGCTGGTCAACATGGTCTTCAACGCGGTGGACGCGATGGCGGCGGGCGGCACGCTCACGCTCTCGACGCAGGACGCGGGCGAGGAGGTCGTGCTCACGGTCGCGGACACGGGGACGGGGATGGCCGAGGAGGTTCGCTCGCGCATCTTCGACCCGTTCTTCACGACGAAGGGCAAGGCCGGGATGGGGCTCGGGCTCTCGGTCTCCTACGGCATCATCCGCCGCCACGAGGGGCGCGTCGACGTAGACTCGGAGGTCGGGCGCGGCACGACCTTCCACATGAGGTTCCCCGTCGTCGGCGAGTCCGACACGCAGCGCGTCGCGGACACGGGGCCGCTCCCGCTCGCGCGCGCCGACGGTAGCTTGCGCATCCTCGTCGTGGACGACGAGGACTACGTCCGCGAGCTTCTGGCCGACATACTTGAGCGCGAGGGCTGTGAGGTCGTGCTCGCGGGCGAGGGGCGCGAGGCGTTGGGGCTGTTCGACGGGCGCGGGTTCGACGCCGTCTTTACGGACGTGGGACTGCCCGGGATGAGCGGCTGGGAGCTGGCGCGCGCCGTGCGCGAGCGAGACGAGCAGATCGCGCTCGCCGTCATCACGGGCTGGGGCGACACCGTCACGGCCGAGGAGCAGTCGGCCGCGCAGGCCGACTGGATCGTCCCCAAGCCCTTCACGGTCGAGCGCATCGCCGGCCTCGTAGACGAAATCTCGCAACGCAAGGCGGCCGCCGAAAAACCCGCCGCGACCTCGGCCGCGCGCTGAGCCCGAACCCGCCGCCCGCCGAATTCCCCTGCCGCAACTTGTCCCCGCCCGCCCGCACGTACTAAGCTGGCCGCCAATCGCTTTTACAACTCGGAAGGAGGAAGGGCATGGCAGACAACGTGCAGCCCGACGCGGGCGAGCAGCGCGAAGAGTCCACTTCGGGTCTCTTAATCTCGGCTGAACCCTTGCGTGGCTCGGCCACATACAAGCTGGGCGGGGACGACTCGGACAGCGGCAAGGGCGGACTTCTCGGCGACGACTCTTCGGACTCGGACGGCAGCGACGCGCTCGGCGGCGACGACGAGTCGGGCGCGGGCGACTCGGACGCCAGTGACGCCGGCGACGACGACTCGGACGCCGACGGCACGGACGTGTCCGACGCCGACGGCAACGACACGGGGCTCGACGCCGACGGCATGGACCCGCTCGGCATCGCGCCCGGCGACGCGGACAGTTCGGACGCGTCGGACGCGGGAGGCGGGCCGGGCCCGGAGCGGATACGCCCCACCATAGACGGGAACGACGCAGGCGACTCGCGGTGAGCGTCGCGACTGAAAGACGGCCCGCGGGCCTCGAAAGTCTGGCCCGCATGCTTGAGCCCCGCGCCCCGGAGGAGTTCCTCGACTCCTACTGGGGCGCGGGTGTCTTGCACGTACGCGGCCGGTCGGGGCGCTTCGCCGGCATGATGCCGTGGGCGCGTCTGAGCGAAATACTGCGCCGCCACCGGCTCGACCACCCGCGCCTGCGGCTCGTGCGCGACGGCAAGCCCGTCCCCGTCTCGTCCTACCTGCGCCACACGACCGGCGCGCGACAGAAGGCGGCCATCCCGAGGCTCAAGTCGTCTGAACTCGCGCGACATCTCCGCGAGGGCGCGACGCTCGTCTTAGACGCGGTTGACGAGCTTTCCGAGCCGGTCGAGGAGCTTGCGCGCGACCTCGAACTCTTCTTCCGCGAGCGCGTGCAGGTCAACCTCTACGCCGGCTGGCAGACCTCGCGCGGCTTCGACCTGCACTGGGACGACCACGACGTTTTCATCCTACAGGTCGCGGGGCGGAAGAAGTGGAGCGTCTACGGCCAGACGCGCCCTTACCCTTTGGTCAACGACATCGAGAAGGCGGAGAAGCCCGCGCGCGAGCCGCTCTGGGAGGGGACGCTCGAAGACGGCGACCTGCTCTACATCCCGCGCGGGTGGTGGCACGTCGCCGAGCCGCTGGCCGAGCCGACCCTGCACCTGACGGTCGGCGTCCACAACCGCACGGGGCTCGACCTGCTGCGCTGGCTCTCCGAGCGCATGCGCGCGAGCGAGGCGTTCCGCCGCGACCTGCCGCGCTTCGCCCCGCCGGCCGAGCGCGCCGCGCACGCCGCGCGCCTGCGCGAAGAGCTTCTGACGGCGTGGGGCGACACTCTCGTCGAGCGGTTCTACGAAGACCTCGACGCCCGCGCGGACTCGCGCGCGCGCGTCGAGCTGCCGTGGGTCGCGACGCCCGGCGCCGTGCCGCCCGCGCCCGACAGAATCGTCCGCCTGCTCGCGCCGCGCCCGCTCGAAGTGGAGGCGTCGGGCGGCGTCGTCGAGTTCGACTGCCTCGGCCGCCGCTGGCGCTTCGCCGAAGAGGCCGCGCCCTTGTTGAAGCGGCTCGCCGAGCGGCGCGCCTGCACCGTCGCCGAGCTGTGCGAGTCCGCCCGAGGCCGCCTCCCTCTGGCGAAGGTGCAAGTCTTCGTCTCGGAGCTTGCGCGGCACGGGCTCGTCGCCTTCGAGTCCGACGAGTTCGCGGCCGGCGCGGGCGAGACGGACGGGGGCCGGGCGTGACGCGGGACAGGGAAGTTGACGCGGCGACGCCGGGCGAAGGCGACCCGGCGGACGCGGAGCGGCCGGACGCCCCGCGCTTCTTCTGCTCGGAGCTGTCGCGCCGCTCGGGCGAGAGGAGCGCCGGCACGGCCTCGACCGGCGCGGTCTGGCTGCTGCTCGAATACCCGCACGGCTGGGGGCGAAACGCCTTCGAGCAGAGCGCGCTCCCGCCCGAGGTCAAACAGTTCTTCAAAGACGCGACGGCGCGCATCAAGCACTCTCGCATCCTCTTCATCAAGACCGACCGGGGCCGCGCCGACTCGCGCATGAACCTCTTCGTCGTGCGCTGCCGCGAGCGAGCGCCCTTCGTCGTGCGTCTGCGGCTTGAGAAGTACTACGACGTTCTGGGCCGCGACCTCGCGGCGGTCGCGTCGGGGCGCGACGCGCAGGGCGGCGAGCCGTACGAAGAGCCGCTCTTCCTCGTCTGCACGCACGGCCGGCGCGACAAGTGCTGCGCGAAGTTCGGCGTCCCGCTCTACAACGCTCTGCGCGAGGTCGCGGGCGACGCGGTCTGGCAGTCGTCGCACGTCGGCGGCGACCGCTTCGCGGGCAACCTCGTCTGCTTCCCGCACGGGCTCTTCTACGCGCACACGACGCCCGAGGCCGGACGCCGCGTCGCCGAGGCGTACAGGGCGGGGCGCGTCCCCGCGGAAGAGTTCCGCGGACGCGCCTGCTACTCGCACTTCATACAGGCGGCCGAAGCCTTCGTGCGCGAGGAGACAGGGCTCGCGGGCGTCGAAGCTTTGCGCTTCATCGCGGCCGAGCCGGCGGACGCGGGCGCGTGGCGCGTGCGCTTCGCCGAGCGCGGCGCGAGGCGACTTCACGAGGCGCTCGTCGCGCGCCGCATGTCGGACTTCAGCAACCCGATCACCTGCCACGCGCACGAGCCGACGCCCGTCCCGCAGTTCGCGCTCGAAGACTACTCATCCTCGACGGAACCTTTAAACGAATAGCAGAAATGGCGTCCCTTATCTGGTAGGCGTTGCCGAGAAGTTCCGCGACGCGCCCCGACAAATAGTTCTTGAAAAAGTGAAGGGGAATGAAAGAGAATGCGTGCGCCAAGCTCCGACAGTCTACACTCCTCCAAACAGGCCGAACCGCTTTCGAGACCATGAGCGCCTGCGCCGTCGGTGACAACGTGTGGCCCGGACTTTTGGCCGCGATTGCAACAAAGGTCGGCGGCCGTTCGCGCCGCACTCTCGCATGCGGGTTCGGACGGAGACGACGACGCGCTTAAACCGGGAGGGACTTTTCCGATGAGGTCGAACGCGACGCTCATTCACCGGCGGCCGCGAAGTGTGCGCGCCGTCGCCCTCGTCTGCGCGCTGCTCGCACTACTCTGCGCCGCGCCGCGCCGCGCGGGGACGCAAGAGCGGGCGCCCGACTACAAGAACCCGCGCCTGCCCGTCGAGCGGCGCGTGGCCGACCTGCTCGGGCGCATGACGCTCGAAGAGAAGATGGCGCAGCTCGTCTGCCTGTGGGAGACGAGGCCGCTGACCGGGCCGCGGGCCGGCTCGCCGAAACTTCACGGCGACTTCTCGCCGGAGAAGGCGCGCGAGGTGTTGAAGGACGGCGTCGGCCAGATAGCGCGGCAGCGCGAGGGCAAAGAGCCGCGCGAGGCCGCCGCCTTCGCCAACGCGCTTCAGAAGTGGCTCGTCGAGCGGACGCGGCTCGGCATCCCCGCTATCTTCCACGACGAGATTCTGCACGGCCTGATGGCGCCGAAGGGCACCAGCTTCCCCACGCCCATCGCGCTCGCCAGCAGTTGGGACACGGAGCTAGTCTCAAGAGTCTTCGCCGCCGCCGCCCTGGAGACGCGCGCGCGCGGCAGCCACCTCGTGCTCGGCCCCAACCTCGACCTCGCGCGCGACCCGCGCTGGGGCCGCACCGAAGAGACGTATGGCGAAGACCCTTACCTCGTCTCGCGGATGGGCGTCGCGGCCATCAGGGCGATTCAGGGGCCGGGGCCGAACGTGGACGGCGAGCACGTCATCGCCGTCGCCAAACACTTCGCCGCGCACGGCCAGCCCGAGGGCGGGACGAACATCGCCCCCGTCAACGTCTCGGAGCGCGTGCTGCGCGAGTACTTCCTGCCGAGCTTCGAGGCGGCGGTGAAGGAGGCGCGCGTGTTGAGCGTGATGGCCTCGTACAACGAGGTAGACGGCGTCCCGTCGCACGCAAACCGCTGGCTGCTTCAGAAGGTGCTCCGCGAAGAGTGGGGCTTCGACGGCCTCGTCGCCTCAGACTACTACGGCATCCCGCAGCTTGAGAGTTTGCACCACGTCGCCGCGGACAAGACCGAGGCGGCGCGGCTCGCGCTCGAAGCCGGTGTGGACGCAGAGCTGCCCGACCCCGACTGTTTCCCCAGGCTCATGCAACTCGTCAAAGACGGCCGCGTGTCGCAGGCGTTAATAGACAAGGCCGTCGCGCGAAACCTGCGCGCAAAGTTCCTGCTCGGCCTCTTCGAGAACCCCTACGTTGACCCCGAGCGCGCCGCGCGCGTCACGAACTCCGAGGCGCACCGCGCGCTCGCGGCCGAGGCCGCGCGCCGCTCCATCACGCTCCTGAAGAACGAAGGGAACCTCCTCCCGCTCGACCGCGCGCGCCTGAAGTCCATAGCCGTCATCGGCCCGAACGCAGAGCGCGCGCACCACGGCGGCTACACCGACCCGAACCCGCCGCGCGGCGTCAGCGTCCTCGAAGGCGTGACGAAGAAGGTGGGCGCGGGCGTCAAGGTCAACTACGCGAAGGGCGTCAACATCACGCGCGAGGGCGGCGACTGGTGGGCCAACACGTCGCACCTCGCCGACCCGGCCGAGGACGCGAAGCTCATCGCCGAGGCGGTCGAGGTTGTAAAGGCTTCGGACGTGGCGCTCGTGGTCGTCGGAGGCAACGAGGACACGAACAAGGAGGCTTGGTCCGACGACCACCTCGGTGACCGCGACAGCCTCGACCTCGTCGGGCGGCAGGACGACCTTGTGCGCGCCGTGCTGTCGACGGGCAAGCCCGTGGTCGTCATGCTCATCAACAGCGGGCCGCTCTCCGTCAACTACATCGCCGAGCACGTCCCCGCCGTCCTCGAAGGTTTTTATCTCGGGCAGGAGACGGGCGTGGGCGTCGCCGACGTGCTCTTCGGCGACTACAACCCGGCGGGCAAGCTCCCCGTCAGCTTCGCGCGCAACGTCGGGCAGCTCCCCATCTACTACAACCACAAGCCGACGGCGCGGCGCGGCTACCTCTACACGAGCAAGGAGCCGCTGTTTCCTTTCGGCCACGGGCTGAGCTACACCACGTTCGAGTATTCAAACCTGACGGTGTCGCCCGCGAAAATCGCGCCGGGCGGACGCGCGCGGGTCAGCGTCACGGTCGGGAACACCGGACGCCGCGCGGGCGACGAGGTCGTGCAGCTCTACGTGCGCGACCTCGTCAGCTCCGTGACGCGACCCGTCAAGGAGCTGAAGGACTTTCGGCGCGTCTCGCTCGCGCCCGGCGAGAGCAAGACCGTCACGTTCGACGTGACGCCCGACAAGCTCTCCTTCATCAACCTGAACATGGAGCGCGTGGTCGAGCCGGGCCGGTTCGACATCATGGTCGGCACAAGTTCCGTCAAGTTCCAGACCACGAAGCTTGAGGTGACACCGCGTTGAGGCGAAAGCGACATCCGAGGGGCTTTGCCACGCGACTCGTTCTGACGCTCGCGCTCGGGCTCGTCTTCTTCGTCTTGCCGGCGGCGGGCCAGACTTCGGGTCAGCCGCGCGACGCGGCCGAAAGACTCTCAGGCGTCCCCGCGTCGAGGCTCTTTCGGCTGCGGCGCGGCATCAACCTGAGTCATTGGTTCGCACAGTCGCCGGGCGGCGACTACTCCGCGAAGCACCTGCGCGGGCACACCACGCGCGGCGACCTCGACCTCATCCGCCGGCTCGGCTTTGACCACGTGCGCTTCACCGTCGAGCCCGCGCCGCTCTTCGACGAGGAGCGCCCGTCGCAGCTCAAGGGCGAACACCTGCGACAGCTGGGACGCCGCGCGCGTCGAGCGCGAGGTGGCGGCGGCCGGGTAGGCGCGTCGGCACGGCGTCGCGCTCACGTGTAACGAGTTCGGCGTCTACCGCAAGTACGCGCCGGCGGCCGACCGCCTGCGCTGGATAAGTGACGTGCGCGCGGCGCTCGAACGTCACGGCATCGGCTGGACGATGTGGGACTACGCCGGCGACTTCGGCGTCGCCGTGCGCGGGGGCGCCCGAGCCGAGCCGGACGCGGAGACGGCCGCCGCGCTTGGGCTACCACATTCGGGGCCGCTTAAATAGCGACGGACATCAATGGACGATTGGAGGGACTGACCGTTGGGCAAAAAACTATCGAGACGGAATTTCGCCAGGGTCGCCGGCGCGGCGGCGCTCGCGGCCACGGCCTCGCCGCCACCGTCGCTCGCCTCGACTCCTTCGGGCCCTTTAACGCAGGGCGGCGCGGCCGCGTCGGCGGGGGACGCGTTGCGCTCGTTCCCGCCCGGCTTCATCTGGGGCACGGCGACCGCTTCGTATCAGGTCGAGGGCGCGGTCAAGGAGGACGGGCGCGGGCCTTCCATCTGGGACACCTTCTCGCACACGCCCGGCAAGACGGTCGGCAACGCGACCGGCGACGTGGCGAACGACCACTACCATCTCTACAAGGGCGACGTGCAGTTGATGAAGGCGCTCGGGGTCAAAGCCTACCGCTTCTCAATCGCGTGGCCGCGCGTCTCCCCCAACGGCGACGGCCCGCCGAACCCGAAGGGGCTCGACTTCTACAACCGGCTCGTTGACGAGCTGCTCGCCAACGGCATACAGCCCTTCGCCACGCTCTACCACTGGGACTTGCCTCAGTCCTTACAAGACCGCTTCGGCGGCTGGGAGGGGCGCGAAACGTCGAAGGCTTTCGCCGACTACGCCGGCTACGTCGCGGCGCGGCTGACCGACCGCGTCAAACACGTCTTCACCATCAACGAGTTCGGGGCCTTCGTCGAGGTCGGCTACCGCTGGGGCGTCCACGCCCCGGGCTTGAAGCTGACGGGCTCGCGCCTGAACCAGACGCGCCACCACGCGGTGCTCGGCCACGGGCTGGCCGTGCAGGCCATACGCGCCGCCGCGAAGCCGGGGACGAAAGTCGGCATCGCCGAGAACATCACGGTCGCCGCCCCCGTCTTCGAGTCGCCGGCGCACGTCGCGGCGGCCGAGCGCGCCACGCGCGAGTTGAACGCGCAATACCTGACCGTCATCATGGAGGGGAAGTACACCGACTGGTACTTGAAGTCGGCCGGCGCCGACGCGCCGAAGTTCACGGACGCGGATTTGAAGGCCATCTCGTCGCCGCTCGACTTCGTCGGCGTCAACATCTACACGCCGCAGTTCGTGCGCGCCGACGAGTCGTCGCCCGTCGGCTTCGCGCACGTGCCGCACCCGAAGTCTTTCCCGCACGCGCCTTCGCCGTGGCTCTTCGTCGGGCCGGAGGCGCTCTACTGGGGCCCGCGCCACGTCTCGAAGCTGTGGGGCGCGAAGGAGATTTACATCACCGAGAACGGCTGCTCGGCCGCCGACGAGCCGGCGGCGGACGGGAAGGTCTACGACACCGACCGCGTGACGTACCTGCGCAGCTACCTGACGCAGTTGCGGCGCGCGGCGGCCGAGGGCGTGCCCGTGCGCGGCTACTTCCTCTGGAGTTTGATGGACAACTTCGAGTGGGCCGACGGCTACACCAACCGCTTCGGCATACACTACGTGGACTACGCTTCGCAGAAGCGCACGCCCAAGCTCAGCGCGGACTTCTACCGCGAAGTCATCGCGCGCAACGCCGTCGTCTGATTCAAAAGTCAGCCGTCGGTTGAGAACGCTGACGCCCGCGCGAATCACTCAGGTTCGCGCGGGCGTCGCGACCCGCCCCTTCCAGACCATTGCCCGGTGATGCCGCCTCACCGCGGCAGACACCACATATTACCCGACAATTAAATCCGAAAATTTCCCTTGACAGCCTAGGGGGAAACGCTTATTTTCCCCTGGGATATCTAGGGGAAAAATGATGCGAAGACAAAAGGCCGACCTGCTCCAGGGAACCCTCGACATGCTGATCCTGAAGGCGCTCTCCGCGGGCCCCGTGCACGGGTACGGCGTAGGGCAGCGCATTACGCAACTGGCGGAGGAGATGCTGAAGGTCGAGGAGGGCTCGCTCTACCCGGCGCTCTACCGGCTGGAGGAGCGCGGATGGATCAAGTCCGACTGGGGCAAGTCGGAGAACAACCGGCGCGCACGCTTCTACGAGCTGACCGCGGCGGGGCGCAAGCAGCTCGGCGTCGAGCAGGAGAGCTGGCGGCTGCTCGTGCTGGCGGTCGGCAAGGTGATGCAGTCGGCCTGACGGGGGTTAGGTATGTGGCTAAGAGGACTCTACAGGCGCGCCCGCGCCCTGCTGCGCTCCGAGGCGATCCACCGCGAGATTGACGAGGAGATGCGTTTCCACATCGACATGCGCGCCGAGGAGAACGTCCGCGCCGGGATGACTCCCGAGGAGGCGCGGCGCGACGCCGAGCGGCGCTTCGGCAGGCTCACGCGCGTGAAGGAGCAGGGCTACGAAGTCCGCGGCGGGCGCTGGCTTGAGACCTTCTGGCGGGACTGCCGCTACGGCGTGCGCTCGCTGCGCAAGAGCCCCGGGTTCACGCTGGTCGCGGTGCTGACGCTGGCCTTAGGCATCGGCGCGACGACGGCGATCTTCAGCGTGATGAACGCGGTCATGTTAAGGCCGCTGCCGTACCCGGAGGCCGGCCGCCTCGTCTACGTCGGTCAGCAGTACCGGAGCGGACTGGCGGGCTCGGGCGAACCCAAGTTCCTCTTCTGGCGCGAGCAGAGCCGTTCGTTCGAGGCTCTGGCGTGCTACTCGGGCTTCGGCGGCGCGGGCGGCAATCTGGCCGGCGGGAATGAGGCGGAGTACGTGCGCGGCGTGCGCGTGTCGGAAGACTTCTTCCGCGTGCTGGGCGTCTACCCGTCCCTCGGGCGCGCGTTCACACGCGAAGAGGACACGCCCGGCGGCGCGCGCGTCGTAATTCTGAGCGGCGGGTTATGGCGTCGGAGGTTCGGCGGCGACGAAGGGCTGGTCGGCAAGACCGTGACGCTCAACGGCCTGCCGACGACCGTGGTCGGGGTCATGCCGCCGCACTTCAGGTTCGCCTCCGGCGCAGACCTGTTCGTGCCGATGCGCGCGCGGCCGGGGGCCAACGTTGACCCCAACTCGGAGGTCGTCGGCCGCCTGAAGCCGGGCGTCAGCCTTGAGCAGGCGCAGGCGGAGTTGAAGGAGATTGCCGAGCGGTATCGCGCCGCCTTCCCGCCGCACATGGCGGAGGGCGAGACGGTCGGCGTCAAGCCGTATCAGGACTTCTTCACGGAGGGCGTGGCGAAGTACCTCTGGATCGTCTTCGGCGCGGTCATTTTTCTGTTGCTGATCGCGTGTGCGAACGTCGCCAACCTGCAACTCGCGCGCGCGGCGGCGCGGCAGCGTGAGATAGCTTTAAGGATGACCCTCGGCGCGGCCGCCGGGCGAATCGTGCGGCAGTTGCTCACGGAAGGATTGGTACTGGCTCTCGCGGGGGGCGCGGCCGGATTGCTGCTGGCCGCGTGGATGACACAACTGCTGACGGCCTTGATTCCCGCGGGCCTGCTGCCCCGGGTTGTCGAGGTCGGTGTGGACTGGCGCGTGCTGGCCTTCACCCTCGCGGCCGCGGTCGGGACGGGCTTACTATTCGGGACGGCCCCCGCATGGCAGGCGCGCAAGGTGGATGTCAACGCGTCGCTGAAAGAGAGTTCCGGTAAGGGCGCGACGGCGCGGGGGCGCCTGCGCGGCGCGCTGGTCGTGGCCGAGGTCGCACTCTCGCTGGTACTGCTGGTCGGCGCGGGACTGCTGATCCGCACGTTCGCCAACCTGCTCGGCGTCACGCCGGGCTTCGACCCGCGCAACGTCCTCACCTTCCAGCTCAACTTAAACGGGGAGCGTTACGACTCTTCGGCGGAGGCCGCGGCCTTCTACCGCGACGCGTTGGAGCGCATCGGCCGCCTGCCCGGCGTGGAGGCGTCGGCGGTCACCAACAAGCTGCCGCTCGACTGGCAGTTCAACATGCCCGTCATCTTCCCCGACAAACCGGATCAGGTGCAGAGCGTCCAGTTGCGTATGGTCTCGGCGGACTACTTCCGCGCGATGAGGATCGAGCTGCGGCGGGGGCGCGCCTTCGTCGTCGGCGACGACCGGGGCGCGCCGCCCGTCGCCGTCGTCAACGAAGCTTTCGCGCGGCGCTTCTTCGACGGGCGTGATGTGATGGCGCAACCGCTCTCGGTCGGGCGCGGCCTGGACGACCCCGTCCGGCAGGTGGTCGGCGTGGTCGGCGACATCAAACAGCAGGGGCTTGACCGCCCCGCCCCGCCGATGGTCTTCGTACCCGTCCAGCAGGCGTCGGACAAGCTGATGGCGAGCGTCCGCGCGTTCACTTCGACCAGCTTCGTGGTGCGGACGACGGTCGAGCCGGCGAGCCTGACACCCGCTGTCAAGCAGCAGATCGCCGCGCTGGACCCGGCCCTGCCGCTCTCGAATATATCCACGATGGAAGAGCTGGCGGCGCGCTCCATCGCCTCGCAACGCTTCAACATGTTGCTCCTCGGGTCGTTCGCCGCGCTCGGGTTGTTACTCTCGGCCGTAGGGATTTACGGCGTGATGTCCTACACGGTGGCGCAGAGCACGCGCGAGATAGGCATCCGCATGGCGCTGGGGGCGCAGGCCGGCGGGGTGTTGAAGCTCGTCACGGGGCAGGGAATGGTTCTGACTTTAACAGGCATGGCCGTCGGCATCGCGGCCTCGCTCGCGCTCACGCGATTGATGGAGGGCTTACTGTTCGGGGTGAGCACGACCGACCCCGCGACGTTCGCTCTGTATTCGACAATCCTGGCGGCCGTGGCGCTGGTGGCCTGTCTGATTCCCGCGCGCCGCGCGACGAAGGTGGACCCGATGGTCGCGCTCCGCTACGAGTGAAGGCGCACGGCGACGCCCCGAAGAGTTGGCCCACATAGATTGTAGAACCCGCATGTGTGAGAGTCCATTTCTGGTAACTCTTCGTCAAATCACAATACTCGCCAGGCCGCTAAGGCGTGAAGGCTCCCGTTAAACAGGAGCCTTCACGCTTCGTACAAATATGGGTGACTCAAATGGACAGATATGAGTGACCCCTGATGTCTGGACACATTCATAAACCAGCTTCCAAGTTGAGCTTACTTTGATGATC
>DASWNR010000565.1:0-27706 GCA_036399155.1 Pyrinomonadaceae bacterium | reverse complement strand
CGCGGGGTACTCGGGCGCGTGCGTCGCCTCGGCCGGATGGGCTCCCGGCCGCGCCGCGAGCGCCCGAGTCCCCCGCCGGAAACAGTCGGGACGGCCGCGGCGGCCCGCAAAAGTTTCTTAGCAACGTAAACGAAAAGGAGTTTGAGAGTATGCAGAGGAAGCTGATGGTCTTCACGGTCGCGGCGGCGCTCATGGGCAACAGCCTGGTCGCCGCCGGGCAGGAGCGGCGCGAGCGCACGACGGTCATCGCGCCGCCGCAGGGCGAGGTCGAGGAGTTTTTCATCGCCCAGGGGCCGGGCGTCGCGCCGCCGCCGCAGGTCGAGATGCGCGGCGACAACGTGATGTTCCTGGCCACCGAGATGAGCTTCGCCGGCAAGCTCGTCAAGGGCGCGCCCTACTCGGCGCAGGCCGTTACCGAGACAGTTCAGCAGCTAGCCGACGGCAACCGCATCGTGCGCAAGAACACCGCGCAGGTCTACCGCGACGGCGAGGGGCGCACGCGCCGGGAACAGACGCTCGGCCACATCGGCCCCTACTCCACCTCGGGCGACGTGCCGCAGACCGTCTTCATCAACGACCCCGTCGCGGGCGTCCACTACATCCTCGACGCGGCGAAGAAGACCGCGCGCAAGCTGCCGCGCGTCGAGCTTCGCGTCAAGTCCGGCGTCGAGGACAAGGCCGCGGCCGAGGCGGAGGCCGCCCGGGCGGGCGAGCGCCGCAAGCTCGTGCAGACCGAG
Source organism: Pyrinomonadaceae bacterium (assembly GCA_036399155.1). Classification (GTDB taxonomy): domain Bacteria; phylum Acidobacteriota; class Blastocatellia; order Pyrinomonadales; family Pyrinomonadaceae; genus QHXN01. Next base: position 26,969 of record DASWNR010000565.1, on the reverse strand, counting down.
ACGCACAAGATAGAGATCGAGCGCACCTACCAGCGCGTGCCCGGCCCCGACGGGCCGACGGCCCCGCCCGCACCGCCCACCGTCATCGTCACGCAGACCGGCGGGGGCGAACATTTCATGCGCTACAGCTCGAAGTACGAGTCGAAGACCGAGAAGCTCGAAGCCCGCTCGTTCGACGGCGTGACGGCCGAAGGCACGCGGACGACGACGACCATCCCGGCCGGCGACCTCGGCAACGAGCAGCCCATCAACATCGTAGACGAGCGCTGGTACTCGCCCGAGCTACAGGTCGTCGTCATGACGCGCCACAGCGACCCGCGCGCGGGCGAGACGACCTACCGCCTGACCAACATTTCGCGCACCGAGCCGGCCGCCGCGCTCTTTCAGGTGCCGTCCGACTACACGGTCAAAGATAACAGCGCACCCCCGGGCGTCCGCCGCACCTTCCGCCGCCCCGCGCCCCCGCCGCCCCCGCCGCATGAGAACTGAGGGAAGAAGTAGACGGTAGACGGTAGAAAGAAGAGGCGGCGCGTCTTCGGCAATCAGCCGGGACGCGCCGCCTTGTTTCAACTACTGACTACCGTCTACTTCCTCTCACCCCGTGCGCTTGAGCTTGCCCGTCCGCTTGGCCCAGCGCTCGACGAGCGCGAAGACGTAGAGGCCGAGCGGTATCGAGACGATGCCCATCAGCGTCAGGATCGTCAGCTCGTAGGCGCACGCCGAGAGCGGGGCGCCCGCGACCATCTCCGGCCCCTCCCCGATGCCGACCAGCTTGCGGCACGCGGAGAGCGCGTAGGTCGCGGGGCTCACGACCGAGAGCGGCTGGAGCCAGCGCGGCAGAACCTCTACGGGGTAGTAGACGCCCGAGACGAGCAGCAGCACGCCCTGAAAGATGTTCGTCGCCTCGGCCCCGCGCTCGGGGCTGAAGACCGGCAGCACCGCCGCCATCAGCCCCAGCCCGATGAAGGCCGCGCTTGAGACGGCGAGCACCGCGACGATGCCGCCCCAGTTGGCGCGCGACAAATCGAGGTCGACGAAGAGCAGCATCCCCGCCACGATGACGACCGCCCGCGCGACCGCGTAGAAGGTGGCCCAGAGGCTCACGCCGGCCAGGTGTATGACCCGCGAGACCGGCGCCATGAACGTGTATTCGAGCGTGCCCTCCCAGCGCTCGTAGGTGATCGAGTTGGCGATCTCCTGGAAGACGACCGAGAGCAGCCCCCACAGCATCACGCCCACCATCAGCATGAGCGTCAGGCGGCGGTCGCCCGCCGCCACGCCGATCAGAACGACCGTCGCCGAGTTGACCACCGCGTAGAACGTGAAGACGACCACCCACGAGAAGTAACGCCGCGTCAACTGGTAGTCGCGGAAGAAGAACGCCCAGGTCTGTCTGAGTACGTGTTCCATCTCTCTAACCTCCCTTCGGGCCCCGGGCCTCAGGCCCCGGCAACCGCCCCCTCCTCCCTCTTCTTCCCTCCGGCCGCGCCCTCTTCGAGCTTCTCGCCGGCGAGCGCGATGAAGGCGTCTTCGAGCGTCTCGGCCCCGGCGGCGCGCTTCAGCTCGTCGGCCGTCCCCTCGGCGATGAGGCGGCCCCCGGCGATGAAGCCGATGCGCGCGCAGAGCCGCTCGGTCTCGGCCATGTCGTGCGAGGTCAGGAGGATGGTCGTCCCGTGCTCGCGCCGCAGGGCTTCGAGGAAGGTCTGCACGTCGCGCTTGCTCTTCGGGTCGAGCCCCGTGGTCGGCTCGTCCAAAAGCAGCAGCGGCGGGTTGACCAGAAGCGCGCGCGTGATGGCGACCTTCTGCTGCATCCCGCGGCTCATCTCTTCGAGCGGGTCTGTGAACTTCTCGCCGTCGAGCCCGAGCGCTTCGAGAATCTCCATCGCGCGCCGCTCGGCCGGCTCGCGCTCCATCCCGTAGAGGTAGGCCGAGTAGAGTAGGTTCTCGCGCGCCGAGAGCTTCTTGTAGAAGGCCGCGTCCACGCTCACGCGCCCGACGCGCCGGCGCACCTCGGTCTCGTCGCCGGGCAGGCGGAAGCCGAAGACGCGCACGCTCCCCGAGTCGGGCACGAGCAGCGTCGAGAGCACGCGGATGAGCGTCGACTTGCCCGAGCCGTTGGGGCCGAGCAGCCCGTAGGTCTCGCCCACGGCGACCTCGAACGACACGTCTTTGAGAGCGTGCGAGACCGTGCGGCGCGCGCGAATCAGACCCTTGCGCTTGCTGAAGGATTTACAGAGGAGGCGGACTTCTATCCCGAGACTCGACATCACGTCACACACCTTCCCGGCCTTCGGGTGGTCGGGCAACCGCTTTCCGTTTAGAAGGGAAAGAAAAGAAACGACAGGGGCGTCGTCTACGGCGGTCGGTTCTAGGCGAGTCGGATGCTAAATCTCATTTTCATGTCCTTACCTCACTGGCGTGAGTTGGGCAAGGATAGACGAGGCGCGCGGGTTTGGCAAGGATTTTTTAGACGAAGACTGCGCGGGACGTTTTTGATGAAAGTCAGCTAAGATAGATACTTGAAATATAAAACGCATAAAACAATAATCGTGGTAAGGGCCAGCATAGCTAAGCCTAAAAGCTGAAAAACCTCTTTATCACCAGGTTCAAATAACCAGACGGGCGGCCTCTTCCCCTTCCAGCCTACCAGCCATTGAAACCAGGGACTAAACTTATCGACTGTAAGCCTGTCTACAGGCATCGAAAGCTTTCCGCTTTTACCGTGCAGCTGCGCTTCGTAGTCCCCGGCGATGCCGAAACAAACCTCGACGGCATCGCCGCTGAAGCGAAAGTGAAGGCTGCGGTCGCCGCTTGAAAAGCTGATCTCAGTGTTATCTTTTGCGCGGTGTGACGCCAAGTTCAGCCTTTTAGCATAGTCCTCCAACGCTTGAACTTTAAGATCAATCTTAGGCTTATGCTTCAGGTAGTACTTCTTCTTTCTCGCTTCCTCTCTCTTTTTCTCCTCCCTGACCATTTCCTCCTGAGCAGCACGCTTGGCTTCCGCTAATCTTTTTTGCTCCTTCATCTCGTCAATCCAATCCATAGTCTGTTGCCCTTGTCGGTGACTGTGTAGATTGTCGTTACAGGCGGATTGGTTTGACTTTGCTCCCGGCTCTCGCGTGCGGGGTCAAGTCCGAGGCAGACCTCCGCGGTTCAGGCGGCGGTGCGGGGGAGCTGCCACTTGACGCGCGTGTAGGCGATGCGGAAGCCCTGCCGCTCGGCGTTGCGCTGCGAGGGGCTGCCCGGGAGCGCGCACATCATGGCGAGGTCGCAGCCCCGTTCGGCGGCGTGGCGCAGGCGCGCGTCGAGCAGCGCCAGTTGCGCGCCGCGCTTGCGCGCCTCGGGGACGGTGCTCGCGCCGGCCAGCAGCGCCACGCCTTCGCAGATGCTCATGGCGCCCGTGGCGACGGGCAGCCCGTCGATCTCGGCCAGGAACGAGAGCGCGTCCGCGCGCTTCGCGCTGACCTGCGCCAGCCCCAGCATGAAGTCGCCGTAGCCGGACTCGCTCCAACCGCGAGCCGAAGTCCGCGCCCACAACTCGTGCTCACCCTCGCCGACCGCGCGGACGCTCACGCCCCCGCCGCTCCGCCCGGCGAAACGCACGCCGGGGCGCAGGGGTCGAAACATGACGCTCGTGAACTCGACCGGCTGGTAACCGCGCCCGTTGAGGAGCGCGAGCGTCGGCGCGTCGGCGAGCGGGCTGACCTCGTGGAAGACCGGCGCGCCGCGCTCGCGGAAGAACTCCTCGATGCGGCCGAGGTCTTCGGCGGTCGGCTCCGCGAACATGCCGAGGCCGAAGGTCTGCGTGATGGGCGACTCGACGCCGTCGAACATCGCGTAAGCGCCCGCGGCCTCTATCCAGCACGCGCCGCTTTCGGGGAAGACCCTGGCGCGCGCCTCGACGAACTCGGCGTTGCCGCGCGCCTCGGCACGCTCAAGCCGCCGCGACAGGGAGAGGTCGGAAAAGATTTGTGGCGTCTCGTCAGTCATACGCGCGCCCCGGACAGCGCTCAAGCCTTCGGCAGACCCTTGCGCGCCACGCCCGACATCACTTCGCAGAAGCGGTCAAGCTCCTTCAACGTCGTGTAGACGCTGGGGGTGATGCGGACGCCTTTGAACTCGTCGTGGGCGATGGGGGTGGCGAAGATTTTGTGGCGCGCGAACAGGTAGTCGCAGAGCGCGCCGGGCTCCGTGCCCTCGACTTGGACGTTGGCGAGCGCGCACGACTGCCGGTCGTCGAAGGAGGTGTTGAATCGGACGTTCGGCTCAGTCTTCAACTGGTTCATCCAGTGGCGCGCGAGCAGGCGCAGGCGCGCCTCCTTGCGCTCGGGGCCGACGCCCTGGTGGAAGAGCAGCGCCTCGCCTATCGCGAGCCTCTGCGCGGCCGAGCGCGTGCCCGTCTCCTCGAACTTGCGTATGTCGGCGTCCTGCGGCTTCTCCGCGGCGAAGAGCGGCCACACCTTCTTAATCTTGTCCTTCTTCACGTAGAGCATCCCCGTCCCCTTCGGCGCGTGGAGCCACTTGTGGAGCGAGGTGCCGAAGTAGTCGCAGGCCAAGTCGTCGCGGCAGAAGCTGAACTGCGCGAACGAGTGCGCGCCGTCAACGACCGTCTCCGCGCCGCGCCGCCGCGCCATCTCGCAGATGTCGCGGACGGGCGTGATCTGCCCCGTCAGGTTAATCATGTGCGAGACGAGGACGACCCGCGTGCGCGGCGTCATCCCGGCCTCGTAGGCGGCCGTTATCTCCGAAGGGTCTTTCGGCGGGACGGGAATCTTCACGAGCTTTAAGACGATGCGGTCGCGCCGCTCGCGCTGCCTGAGCGTCGTGAGCATGCGCGGGTAGTCCTGCGTCGTGGTGAGCACCTCGTCGCCGGGCTTGAGGTCGAGGCCGAACAGGACGGCTTCGAGCGAGTCGGAGGCGTTGCGCGTGATGGCGACCTCCTCGCGGTCGCAGCCGAAGGCTTCTGCGAGGCCGGTGCGAATCGTCTCGGACTGCGGCTCAAGGATTTGCCACATCGTGTAGGCGGTGGCGTCCTCCTGCTGCCAGATGTAACGCACCAGCGCCTCCGTGACGATGCGGGGCGAGGGGGAGACGCCGCCGTTGTTGAGGTTGATGAGCCCGCGCGTCACGGAGAAAGCCTGCTGGATGTCGAACCAGAACGACTCGTCGCGCGCCGCCTCGTCGGCCGAAAGTTTCGAGACGCGCTTCGCCGCCGCGTGAACGTCCTTGAGGAGCGAGGCGACCGTCGAAGACGAGAGCGCGGCCAGCCCGAGCCCCTTGCCGACCGACGAGAGGAAGCGGCGGCGGTCGAGCGCGCCGGGGTAGTGTTCGGTTCGAGCGTTCATGTCGGAAGCTCCGAAAAGATTTAACTTCGCCGCGCGTCAGGGCGCGAGCTGGATGGTGTAGAACGGGTCGTTCGGGACGGCGATTCGCAGCCTCCCCGCGCCCCCGTCGAAGTCGGGCCGCGCGGCGGGCGGAAGCCCTTTGAGCAGCGCCTCCCGCTGCCGTTCGGTCAGCCCGAGCAGTTCGACCGACTTGACCCGGGCCCACTCTTCGGTGCCCACTCTCAAGCCCCGCGTCGGCACCTGGCTCACGCGAATCTCGCCCGCGCTCTGCCTCACGTTTACCGGCCGGTCGTCGCCGGTCACGTAGTCGTCGCCGCTGTCCTGAAAGATTTGCGCCTCGCCGTCCTTCCCCGGCACGACGACGAGCGTGAGTCCGACTTTGAACCTCTCGGCCGTGTGCTGGACGACGGGGATTGTGGGGACGGCCGCGCCGACGCGCGCGAAGAGCGGGAGGCGGTCGAGCGGCGCTTCGACCTCCGCGTCCTTGCCGCCCTCGTAACGCCTGCCCGTCCACCAGTCGACCCAGTCGTCGCCGGCGGGGAAGTAGACGCCGCGCTTCGTCGCGCCCTCCCGCACCACGGGCGCGACGAGCAGGTCGCGGCCGACGAGATACTGGTCTTCGACGGTGTATGTGCGCTGGTCGTCGGGGTACTCGTACCAGAGCGGGCGCATGACGGGCGCGCCCGTCTCCGCGTGCTCGCGGAAGAGCGTGTAGAGGTACGGGAGCAGCCGGTAGCGCAGCTCGACGCTGGCGCGGTTTATCTTCGTGAACTCTTCGCCGTAGGAGTATGGCTCGTGCGGCTTCGAGCCGGCCTCGGAGTGCGAGCGCAGGAACGGCGTGAGCGCGGCCGCCTGGAGCCAGCGCGCGTAAAGCTCCGCGCTCGGGTTGCCGGAGAAGCCGCCCACGTCCGCGCCGACGAAGGGCACGCCCGAGACGCCTAGGTTCAGGAGCATCGGGATGGAGAGCCGCAGGTGATCCCAGCTCGCGACGTTGTCGCCCGTCCACACGGCCGAGTATCGCTGCACGCCCGCGTAGCCCGCGCGCGTCAGCACGAAGGGGCGACTGTCGGGCGCGAGCCTCTTCAGCGACTCGAAGGTCGAGCGCGCCATCTGCATCCCGTAGACGTTGTGGTAACGCGCGTGTGTGCCGGCCGCGCCGTCGCCCGCGTGGCGCGCGTCTAAGGGGAACGTCTTCATCGGGTGGTGGTAGACGTCCGGCTTCGGCGTCTCGTTCGAGAGGAAGACGCCGGGCTCGTTCATGTCGTTCCAGAAGCCCGCGACGCCTTCGTCGAGGTGCTGTTTGTAGTAAGAGCCGAACCACTCGCGCGCGCGCGCGTCCGTGAAGTCGGGGAAGGCGCAGACGCCGGGCCAGACCGACGCGTGCAGCTCGCTCCCGTCGGCGTTCCTGACGAAGTGGCCGCCCGCCTTGCCCTCCCGGTACGCGTGGTAGTTCTCGTCAACCTTGATGCCGGGGTCGATGATGACGACGACGCGGAAGCCCTGCTCGCGCAAATCGGAGATCATCTTCGAGGGGTCTGGGAAGCGCTCGCGGTTCCAGGTGAAGACGCGGAAGCCGTCCATGTAGTCGATGTCGAGGTAGATGACGTCGGCCGGGATGCGCGACTCGCGGAAGCCGCGCGCCACCTCGCGCACGCGCGCCTCCGGGTAGTAAGACCAGCGCGACTGCTGGTTGCCGAGCGCCCACAGCGGCGGGAGCGGCGTCCGCCCCGTTAGCCCCGTGTAGTCGCGCACGATCTGCTTCGGCGCGCGCTCGCCGCCGCCCGTGAAGACGTAGTAGTTCAGCTCGCCGCCGGCCGCGCCGAAGGTCACGCGCGCGGGGTCTGTCTTCCCCATGTCGAAGTAGGTGCGCGCGGTGTTGTCGAGGAAGAGGCCGTAGGCGTATCCGCGCGGCCGCGCGGCCGGCGTCGGTGGCGGGGGCGGGCGCCGCACGTCGACCGAGACCTGCTTCGCGTGCCGCAGCGCGACGTAGAAGCCGATGGACTGGTAGATGGGGTCGAGCCCGCGCGGGTAGCCGTAGGTGTCCGTGTTCCACATCACGAACTGCTGCGTGTCGCGCGAGATGGTCGCGCCGGCCTTCTCGCCGAGCCCGTAGTATGTCTCCCACTCGACGCGCCGCTTCGAGCACTCGACCGCGCCCGTCTCGGGGTCGAAGGAGTGCGGCCGCGCCGGGTCGTCCTCGACGACGAGGCGGCCCGAGGCGTCACGCACGGTGACGTGGAAGGGGCGGCGTTTGACGACGACGGTCGTGCCGTTCAGAGAGGAGATGCTTATCTCGTCACGCGTCTCGGTGACTTTCGCGGCGACGGTCTTGCGGTCTTTCGGCTCGACGGCGTAGGAGAAGTCGCGCTCGAACGCGCCCTTCGGCGCGAGACGGACGCGCACGACCTCGATGTCGGAGAAGGTGACGGCGACGCGCGCGCCCGAGGTGAGCGTGAGCACGACGCCGTCGGCCCGGCGCTCGACCGAGCGCACGTCCCCCGCGGCGCGCCACGCCGCGCCCGCCGACGCGGGCAGCATGAGCAGGCAGAAGACCGCGGCGGCTAAACGGAGGCGCGCGGCGCGAAGATGGTTTCGGCTCATGTTCATTGGTCGGCGGCTTTACGGCGTGTGCGCGGGCGCGGGTGCCGGCGGCGGGGGCGGAGGGGCGTCGCCGTCTTCGATGACGACTCCGCCGGCCGGGTTCGCGTTGCCGGCGTGTTTCTCGCAGAAGCGCTGAACGCCCTGGAAGAGTTGGCCGCACTGCTGCTCGGGCTTGAGCCCGAAGCGCCTGCACTGCTGTTGCTGCCACGAGGCGGCCTTCATGAACTCCAACTGGCGCGGGACGCCGTCGCAGAAGCCGGGCGTCGGCCGGCTCGCGCTGAGGCAGGTCTCCATGAAGACGCCGTTGCGAATCATGTCCATCATCCCCGAGACGCGCGCCTGCCTCGCGGCCGCCTCGTTCAGACAGCCCTCCTGGTCGGTCTGCCGCCCGTACTCCGAGCCCTCCTCGAAGCTCTTGCTGGTGGACTCGACGAACCCCGGCCCGTACTTGCGCACGACGACGTAGCCGACGACGACCGCCGCGATGAGCAGCACCAACATCAACCCCCCGACGGCAATCAGAATTTTTAACCAGGTCGGCATCAGAACTCCTCCGAAGAGTGGACAGCAGTCAGTAGGGAAAACCTTCGTCAGTGAATCGTCCGTGTGTCAAAGTCAACGCCCGCGACGCGGAGCGCTACCGACTACCCACTACTGTCTACTTCCTTTCATAGACCACGCGGCCGTCGAAGACGGTCAGGTCGGGTTGCGTGTTCAGAATCTCGGCGGGCGCTATCGAGAGAAGGTCTTTGGAGTGGACGACGAGGTCGGCGAGCATCCCCGGCGCTATCCGCCCCTTCTGCGCCTCCTCGAAGGTCGCGTAGGCGGGCTCGGCCGTGTAGTTGCGTATGGCGTCCTCGATGGAGAGACGCTGCTCGGGCCACCATCCGCCCGCCGGGTCGCCCTCCGTGCTCTGGCGCGTGAGCGCCGCGTAGAGCCCGAGGTAGGGGCTGATGGGCTCGACCGGCCAGTCCGTGCCGAAGGGGACGTGGACGGCGTGCGCCATGAACGTGTGCCAACTGTACGCGCCGAGCACGCGGTATTCGCCCAAACGCTCCTGCGCCCAGCGCTTGTCCGAGATGGCGTGCGCCGGCTGCATCGAGGCGATGACGCCCAGGTCGCGGAAGCGCGCGAAGTCCGAAGGCGAGATGACCTGCGCGTGCTCGATACGATGTCGGAAGGGTGACGCGGCCTTCATGCGTCCGGTGGCGGGGTCACGAAGCGTCGCGGTGACACTCGAAACCTCAAGCCGTCCGAGATGTCTTTCGCCGCCGGCCGCGACGGCTAGTTGTTCACGCGCCGCCGCCGCGAAGCCGTCGAGCGCCATCCGGTTCGCTCTGTCTCCGATGCAATGTAGGGCGATTTGAAATCCCGCCTTGTGTCGCTCGACGATCATCTGCGTGAGCTGTTCGGGCGGCATGCGCGGGATGCCGCTGTTGTGCGGGTCGTCCGCGAAGGGCGCGAGCATCGCCGACGTGCGCGAGCCGAGCGTGCCGTCCACGTAACCTTTCAGCGCCGTCAGCCGCAGACGCAGCGGGTCGTCCTTGTGCGACTCGAACTCGGCGCGCTCGCGCTTCAACTCCTCGACCGTGCGCTCGAACTGCTGCCACTCTGCCACGCGCACCGTGAGCTTGCCCGCCTTGAGCAACTCGCGGTAGAGCGGCGTGGCCGACGACGAAGGCACGTCGTTGGCCGAGACGGAGGTGATGCCGTAGCGGCGCGCCTCGGCGAGCGCGCGGTTAAGCGCCTCCATGTTCTCCTCGCGCGTCGGCGCGGGGACGACGCGCGTGACCAGACCCCCGGCCGTCTCCTTGAGAATCCCCGTCGGCTCGCCCGCGGCGTCGTGCAGGATTTCGCCGCCCTGCGGCGCTTCGGTCGAGCGCGTCACGCCGCCCTTCTGCAAGGCGAGCGTGTTGGCCCAACTGACGTGGCCGTCAACGCGCTGGAGGATGACGGGATTGTCGGGGGCGACTTCGTCAAGGTCTTTCTTCGTCGGCCACTCGCCGCCCCAGAGCGTGTGATCCCAGCCGCGCCCCGTTATCCACGCGCCCGGCTGCACCTCGCGCACGCGCTCGGCCACGCGCCGCTTCGCCTCGGCCAGTGTCTTCGCGCCGACGAGGTTGACGCGCAGCAGCGAGAGCCCGCCGCCGAGGAAGTGTATGTGCGCGTCGTGGAAGCCGGGCGTGACGAGCCGCCCCTTCAAATCTATCGTGCGCGCGCTCGAGAAGCGCGCCGCAATCTCGCGCGACGTGCCGACCGCGACGATGCGGCTGCCTTCGACGGCGACGGCCTCGGCTATGTGGTCTCGCGGGTCGGATGTGAAGACCTTGCCGTTGGTGAGCACGAGGCCGACGGCGCGTCGCGGCCCTTGCCCACGGGCTCCGCTGCCGGGCGCGGCGAAGGCGGCGAGGCCGCAGACGGCGGCCAGCAGCAACACGATTGCGAACTTAGGGCGCAGACGCATGTTTCAAACTCTTGCGGGACGGGATGGGCCGAGACGCCGTTTTTTATACCACCTTTTACGCCCGCGCGGCGAAAACTTCGCGGCCGCCGTGTGACTCGAAATTTCAACTTTGAAATTTGAAATTTCAAATCCGCAAATCTGCTAGACTCGCCCGGCGAGACCCATGCACCCCCCCGCGACACAAGAGGACGAGCGCGTCGCGCGCGCCTACCGCTTCGCAGACCTCTCGGGCTACGCGACGGGCAAGCGCCTCGCCGTCCGCGCCGCCGGCCTCGTCTTCTACCTGGCCATCCGCGCGATAGGCTCCACCGCGCGCTTCCGCGTCGAGGGCTGGGAGCACTGGGAGGAGGCCAACCGCGGCGGCCCGCCCGTGATGGCCTTCTGGCACGAGCAGATATTCCTGACGACCTACTACTTCCGACGTCGCCGCATCGTCGTCATGACCTCGCGGAGCTTCGACGGCGAGTACATCGCGCGCTTCATCCAGCGCTTCGGCTACGGCGCGGCGCGCGGCTCCTCGACGCGGGGCGGCGTCGGCGCGCTCGTCGAGATGGCGCGGCTCGTGCGCGCGGGCTGCCCCGCCGGCTTCACCGTGGACGGCCCGCGCGGGCCGCGCCGCGTCGCCAAGACCGGCGCGCTCCTGCTCGCCAAGAAGACAGGCCGCCCCGTCCTCCCCTTCGCCGTCGTGGCCGAACGCTGCTGGCGGCTCGGGAGCTGGGATCGCCTACAGATTCCGAGACCCTTCACGCCGGCGGTCGTCCGCCTCGCGCCCCCCATCCGCGTCGCGGCCGACGCCGACGACGCGCAACTCGAATCACTGCGCGGCGAGCTGCAAAGCGCGCTCGACGGACTCTCCGTTTAAAGTTCACGTGGCGCGGCGCGCCGGGCGTGTAGTAGGATTGGCGGCACACCCCGCGAGTCACTTAAGGCATTATTTGATCCAGAGAGATTACTCTCTCTCCACCGAGGAGAACCGCATGATTAACCAGGAGCGCATCAAGAACCTTCTGCTCGAACTCGTCCAGATCGACTCCGTCTCGCGCGAGGAGCGCGACGTGGCCGAGCACATCCGTACGCTCTGCGAGGGGATGGGCGCCGAGGTCTTCATCGACGACGCCGGCGAGAAGGTGGGCGGCAACACCGGCAACGTCATCGCGCGCTTCCCCGGCACGCTGCCCCGCGCCGAGCCCATCATGATGAGCGCGCACATGGACACCGTCGTCCCGGGCCGCGGCGTCAAGCCCGTCGTCGAGGGCGACATCATCCGCACCGACGGCACGACGGTGCTGGGCGGCGACGACAAGTCGGGCTGCGCCGTCATCATCGAGACCGTCCGCAGCCTGCAAGAGCAGAACATCCCGCACGCACCCATCGACGCCGTCTTCTCCATCTGCGAGGAGGTCGGACTGCTCGGCGCCAAGCACCTCGACATGTCGAAGGTGAGGGCCAGGTACGGCATCGTCTTCGACTCGGACGACCCCGGGTTCCTCTTCACCAGGGGGCCTTCGGCCAACCACTTCGAGTTCAAGATTCACGGGCTCGAATCGCACGCGGGCGTCGCGCCCGAGCAGGGCATCTCCGCCATACGCATCGCGGCCGAGGCCATCAGCGCGATGAAGCTCTTCCGCATCGACGACGAGACGACCGCCAACATCGGCGTCATCCGCGGCGGCGAGGCGACCAACATCATCACCAACCTCGTCACGCTCAAGGGCGAGGCGCGCTCGCTCGACGACGCCAAGCTCGAAGCGCAGACCGCGCACATGCTCAAGTGCCTCGAAGACGCGGCGGCCAGATACGAGGTGACGGTGGACGGCGTGACGACCCGGGCGCGCGTCGAGTCGGAAGTCACCCGCGAGTATTACTCGATGGACGTTTCCGACGACTCGCGCGTGGTGCGACTCGTCAAGGAGGCCGCCACGCGGATGGGGCTCAAGGTCGAGACGATGGCCTCGGGCGGCGGCTGCGACGCCAACATCTTCAACAAGCGCGGCATCGAGTGCGCCAACCTCGGCACCGGCATGCGCGCCATCCACACCGTCAAAGAGTGGCTCGACGTCAAAGACATGTACGCCTCCGCCAACATGACCCTCGAAATTATGCGCCTCAACGGCGAAGCCGCACTCCGCACCGTGGGCAGTTGACGCCGCGGCAGCCCGCCGGCCGCCGCCGTGGAAGGGATGAGTCATGACTTCACTTCGCCAAACGTTTTCGGCCGTGTTGTCGGCGGCCCTCCTGGCGGCGGCGCAGGCCGCACGCGCGCAGGGGGCGCGCCCCGAGTCGAAGAGGCTGTCGGTCGAGGTCGTCGAAGGGCCCCAGGGCGGTGGCCGCGGCCGCCGGTTCGAGGTGCCCGAGCGCGTGTCCCCGGACGGCTACGCGGAGTTCGGCCTGCCGCGCCGCGCAACCGTAGGCGTACCGCCGAAGGGGCGGCCGCCCCTGACGCACATCCGGCTGCGCGCGTCGTACGAAGGCGACGCCGTCAGGCTCAGGACCGCGGCCGTCTTTGACGACTCGTACCCGGCCGAAGCGCCCGGCCCGAAGTACGGCGCGCGCGAGCAGGAACTCGACAGCCGCCTCGCGCACGAGGGCGAGACCGTGACGGTCGAAGGGCTGAAGCGTTTCGGTTTCGAGCCGCTCGTGCTCAAGGTGGTGCGCGCCGAGCCGGCGCCCGAGCCGCCGCCGACGCCCGCGCCGACGCGCGCCCTCAGCCGACTCAAGGCAGTCGAAGTAATCAGCTTCGCCGCCGCAGGGGCGCGGCTCGAACGCGGGCTGCTGACGCTTCTCAACGTCTCTCAGAAGAACGTCAGCGCCGTCGAGGTGAACGTGCCCGACTATGGCATCAGCCAGACGGCGCTGGCCGCGTCCGGGCGTGCGCTCATGCAGCCGGGCGGCACCTTTCAGACCGAAATCACGCTCGGCAGCAGCGGGCGCGAGACGCCCGAAGGCTTCGTGCCAGACCCGCCGCCCGCGACGCTGGTCGTCGGGACGGTCATCTTCGACGACGGCTCTTACGAGGGCGACGTGAAGGTAGCCGCGCGGATGGCGGCACGGCAGAAGGGGCGGCTGTCGCAGTTCGCGCGCGTCCTCCGCCTGCTGTTGAGCGCGGCGGACGCGCGCGGCGGGGACGCGCCCGCCGCGCTCGACGCGCTAAAGTCCCGCGTCGCCGAGTTGAGGATTGACGCCGAGCCGCCGCTGCTCGACGGGCTGCTGGCGCAGTTCCCCGAGCTGTCGGGTGACGTCGGCCGGAAGCTGGTAGCGGAGGCCGCGCTGGACGGTCTGAGGGCGGGTCGGGAAGAGTCTCTGAACCTGATTCGCAAGCTCGACGCGTCGGCGGACGCGGACCCGCGGCGGCAGTTGGAGTCGGTGCGGGAGCAGATAGAGAAGCGCGTCGGCGTGCGCCGCGACTGACGCGCGAGCTGGCCGCGCGCAAAATTTTCGGGGAGGCAGGGAATGAAATTCGCGCAGCACGTGGGGTGTTTGCTCGTAGTGGCGGTCGCGGCGTCGGCGCTGCCGTCGTCGGCGGGCGCGCAGCGGGGGGCGGGGCGCGGGCCGGCGAGGCGCGCGGAGCGGCGGGAGGCTCGCGGCGCGCGGAACGATGTCGAGCGGAGGGTGGAGGCGCTTCTGGCGCGGATGACGCTCGAAGAGAAGCTGGGGCAGTTGCAGCAGTCGGGCGGCGACATCGCGGGGAAGGCGCAGCCGCCGTTGTTCGAGGCGGCGCGGGCGGGGCGTCTGGGCTCGACCTTAGGCGTGCGCGGCGCGCGGAACGCGAACGAGTTGCAGCGCGCGGCCGTCGAGGGGACGCGGCTGAAGATTCCGCTCATCTTCGGCTTCGACGTGATTCACGGCTACCGGACCATCTTCCCCATCCCGCTCGGCGAGGCGGCGTCGTGGGATCCGGCCGCGGCGGAGCGCTCGGCCTACGTCGCCGCGGCGGAGGCGCGCGCGGCGGGACTCCACTGGACGTTCGCGCCGATGGTCGACGTGGCGCGCGACGCGCGCTGGGGGCGCGTCGCCGAAGGCGCGGGCGAAGACCCTTACCTCGGGGCGGCGTTCGCGCGAGCGCGCGTGCGCGGCTTTCAGGGGCCGGACTACTCTGCGCACGACCGGCTGGTCGCCTGCGCCAAGCACTTCGCGGCCTACGGCGCGGCCGAGGGCGGGCGCGACTACAACACAACCGACATGAGCGAGCAGCGCTTGCGCGAGGTCTACTTCCCGCCGTTCAAGGCGGCGGTGGACGCGGGCGTGGCGACGCTGATGAGCGCCTTTAACGACGTGAACGGCGTGCCCGCCACGGGCAACCGCTTCCTTCTGACGAAGGTGCTGCGCGGCGAGTGGGGCTTCGACGGCTTCGTCGTCAGCGACTACACCTCCGTGCAGGAGATGATCGCGCACGGCTACGCGGCCGACGGCGCCGACGCGGCGCGGCTGGGCCTTTCGTCGGGCGTGGACATGGAGATGGTCGGCCGGCTCTACAACGAGCACGGCGCGGCGCTGCTCCGGCAGAACAGGCTCCGCATGTCAGAGGTTGACGAGGCCGTCCGCCGCATCCTCCGCATCAAGTTCCGCGCGGGCCTCTTCGAGCGACCCTACGTCGAAGAGGCGCGCGAGTCGTCCGTCCTCCTCAGCGCGGAAAATCTGCGCGCCGCGCGCGAAGTGGCCGCTCGCTCGCTCGTGCTTCTGAAGAACGAGCGCGAGACGCTGCCGCTCAGGAAAGACCTGCGCACGCTGGCGGTCGTCGGCCCGCTCGCGGACGACCCGCGCGCCATCATCGGCTCGTGGTCGGGCGACGGGCGTCCGCAGGACTCCGTGACGCTGCTGCAAGCCGTGAGGGCCAAAGTCTCGCCGCGCACGCGCGTCGTCCACGAGAAGGGCGTGGCGATTGAGGGGCGCGGCGTGCTGGGTAACTACGACGCGCCGCCGCCGCAGCCGAGCGCGGCCGGCGGGACGAACGTCGCCGCCGCGGGCGAGATAGAGCCCGCGCGCCTCGCCACGACGCCGACCGGCGTCGATTCGATTGCGCAGGCGGTGCGCGCCGCGCGCGACGCCGACGCGGTGGTCGTGGCCGTCGGCGAGACGGCCGACATGAGCGGCGAGGCCGCCTCGCGCACCACGCTCGATCTGCCCGGACGCCAGCTCGACCTCCTTCAGGCCATACACCAGACGGGCAAGCCCTACGTCGTCGTCCTCATGAACGGGCGGCCGCTCTCGATAGGCTGGGCGGCCGAGAACTCACCCGCGATACTTGAGACGTGGTTCGCGGGCACGCGCGGCGGCGAGGCCATCGCCGACGCGCTCTTCGGAGACTACAACCCGGGCGGCAAGCTCCCCGTCACCTTCCCGCGCGCCGCCGGGCAGCAGCCCTTCTACTACAACCAGACCGCGACGGGGCGCCCGCCCTCGAACGAGAAGTACACCTCGAAGTATCTGGACGTGCCCGTCCCGCCGCTCTACCCGTTCGGCCACGGGCTCTCGTACACGACCTTCCGCCTCTCGAACCTGCGCCTCGGCGCGACGCGCGTCCCGGCGACGGGGGGCGTCGAGGTGAGCGTCGATGTCGAGAACACGGGCCGGCGCGAGGGCGACGAGGTCGTGCAAATCTACACCCGCGACGTGGCCGCCTCGCGCGTCCGCCCCGTCAGGGAGCTGAAGGGCTTCCGCCGCGTCACGCTCCGGCCGGGCGAGCGCCGCACGCTGACCTTCAGGCTCGGCACGGCCGAGCTGGGCTTCTACGACGACTCGATGCGCTTCGTCGTCGAGCCCGGTGCCTTCAAAGTCACGGCCGGCCGCAGCTCCGCCGACCCCGAGACGTTGGAAGCTTCCTTCGAGGTGATAAAATAGCCGCATGATGACGGCGGACGAAGCGCGGCAGTTCAAGGCCAGGTGGAAGCTCGTCAACGACTTCACGGACGAAGAGGCACGTCGCACCCCACCCGAGGTCAGGCTCCGCCAGACGGCGCTCCTTTACGAGGCGGCGCAGACCTTCGGCTGGGCGGACGAACTCCGCGAGGGTGAGGAAGACGTTCAAGAGCGCTGGCGGAGGCTGAAGGAGATTTACCGCGTCTGAGATGCCCGGCTTGCCGCACTCATTCGAGGAAACGTTGCGCGCTCTGGCGCGTTGGTTCGAGTCAGACGCGGTGCCGTATACGACGGTCGGCGGGCTGGCGGTCTCACTGCTCGGCCGGCCCCGCGCCACGCAAGACATAGACGTGGTCGTCTGGCTCGGCGAGCGTCCCTGGGAGTCTTTCGTCCGTGCGGGCGAGCGGCACGGGTTTGAAGGGCGCATCGCTGACGTGCTTGACTTTGCCGCGCGCGCCCGCGTCATTCTGTTGCGGCACGCCGCGAGCGGTATCAGCGTGGACATTTCGTGCGGCGCGCTGCCGTTCGAGTTGGAGATGATAGAGCGCGCACGGACGTTGGAAGCCGGCGGCGTGAGAGTTAAGGTACCGACCCCCGAAGACCTAATTGTGATGAAGGCCGTGGCACAGAGGGCTAAGGACCTCGACGACATCGAAACACTTCTCCGCGCCCACGGGGACTTGAACCTGAACAGGGTTAGATTTTGGGCCGGCGAGTTCGCGTCGGCGCTTGAGTCGCCAGAGATACTCGGCAACTTGGAGCGTCTGCTGGCGCAACGGCCCGGGAGTTAGAAGTTTTCCACTGCCGGGAAACGGCGCGGGAGTCTATGGCGGAAGAGGTAAGTAAGTCATCGGGCCGCGAAGGGTATCGGAGCGGGTACGTGGCGCTGGTGGGGCGGCCGAACGCGGGGAAGTCGACGCTGCTGAACCGGATGGTGGGCGAGAAGATCGCGGCCGTCTCGAACAAGCCGCAGACGACGCGCCACCAGATTCGCGGCGTCATCACGCGCCCAGAGGGGCAGATAGTTCTGGTGGACACGCCGGGCGTGCACCAGCCGGGCTACCTGCTCAACCGGCGCATGATGGCCGCCGTCCACGACGCGCTCGAAGGCGTTGACCTCGTCTGCCTGATCCGCGACGCCTCGGCCCCGACGGGCAACGGCGACCGCTTCGTCCTCGACCTCGTGAAGCGCGCGGGCAAGCCCTCCATCCTGCTCCTCAACAAGACCGACAAGCTGGAAGACAAGCGGAAGCTTCTGCCGCTCATCGAGCTGTACTCGCGCGAGCACGAGTGGCGCGGCGTCGTCCCGCTCTCGGCGCGCACGGGCGACCAGTTGGAAGACCTCGTGCGCGAGTTCGTCTCGAACCTCCCCGAAGGCGAGCCCATCTTTGAAGAGGACGAGCTGACCGACCAGCCGATGCGAACGCTCGTCGCCGAGATGGTGCGCGAGAAGATTCTGCACGTCACGGGCGAGGAGATACCTTACGTGACGGCGGTCGTCACCGAGCGGTACGAGGAGGTGTCGGAGGAGTTCGCGCGCATCTATTGCGCCGTCTACGTCGAGCGTTCGTCGCAGAAGAGCATCATCATCGGCAAGGGCGGCGCGCGGCTCAAGCAGATCGGCACCGAGGCGCGCCGCGACATCGAACACCTCGTCGGCCACAAGGTCTACCTCGAACTCTTCGTCAAGGTCGAGGAGGGCTGGCGCGACTCGCCGCGCGCGCTGAGCGGGATGGGAATCGAGGAACAGTGATGAGTGCTGAGGACTGAGGACTGAGTGGAAGACAAGCCCGTTCTTTCCACTCAGTCCTCAGTCCTCAGTCCTCAGTACTTTTTATGAACTGGTACGCGGTAGACGTGACGGCGGAGGGCGCGGCGCGCGAGGCCGTGGAGTACGCGCTGATGGAGGCGGGCGCGCTGGGGACGGAGGAGCGCGGCGCGGTCGAAGGCGACGGGCTGGTCGCCGTCGCCGGCTACTTCGAGACCGAGCCGGGCGTCGAAGCGGTGCGCGCGGCGCTGCTCGAAGCGCTGACGATTTACGGGCTGGCCTCGTCGGGCGTGCGCGGCCTGGCACTGCGCGAGGTGGAGGGGCGCGACTGGCTCGCGGAGTGGAAACAGAACTGGAAGCCGTCCGAGGTCGGGCGCTTCGTCGTCGCGCCGCCGTGGAGCGAGGTGCCCGAAGACTCGGCCCGCGTCGTGATACGCGTCGAGCCGGGCATGGCCTTCGGGACGGGGACGCACGAGACGACGCGGCTGTGCCTCGCCGCGATCGAGAGACACTTCGGCGGCGGGAGCTTTCTCGACGTGGGGACGGGGACGGGCGTGCTCGCCATCGCCGCCGCCATGCTCTCGCCTTCGGCGCGCGTCGAGGCGTGCGACACAGACCCGCTGGCCGTCTCGGTCGCGGAGGAGAACGCGCGCCTCAACGGCGTCGCCGGGCGGATAGCCTTCCGCGTCGGCACGGTCGAAGAGACGACGGCGTCGGCCGACCTCGTCTGCGCCAACCTGACGGCGGACGTAATCCTGCCGCTCCTGCCCGCGCTGCTCGGCGCGACGTGCGGCCGCCTCGTCCTCTCCGGCGTCCTCGCGACGCAGGCCGAGCAGGTCTGCGCGCGACTAATCGAACTCGGCGCGGCCGGCTACGAAATCACGCGCGACGGCGAGTGGGTGGCGATAACGGTGTGAGGGGAGCCGTCGGCTGTTAGCTCTTAGCCTTCAGCCGGACAGGGACAGACCGTTCATCGGGCAACTAAATTAAAGCCAACGGCCGACGGCCAACGGCTAAAAGCTCTTAATGACGCGGAGAAGGTTCTATGCGCCGCCGGGCGCGTTCGCCGAAGGGGGCGGGGCGGTCGCGCTCTCGGACGAGGAGTCGCGGCACCTGCGCGACGTGCTGCGTCTGCGCGCGGGCGACGAGGCTTACGTCTTCGACGGCGAGGGGCGCGAGTACGCCTGCGTGGTGGCGGAGGCGGGAGGGCGAAAGGGCGCGGCTCGGCTCGGAGTGCGCGACCGCGTCGAGCCGCCGAGCCCCGAGTCGCCGCTCGCGTTGACGCTCGCGGTCGCGCTCCTGAAGGGCGAGAAGTTCGACCTCGTCGTCCAGAAGGCGACGGAGTTGGGCGTCACTCTCATCATCCCCGTTTCGACGAAGAGGTCGGACGTGCGCCTGCGCGACGAGCGCGACGCCGCCAAGCGCGTCGAGCGCTGGCGACGCCTCGCGCTCGAAGCCGCGAAGCAGTCGGGGCGCGCGCGCTTCCCCGCCGTCGCCGAGCCGCGCGCCTTCGAGACGTTCGTGGGTGAAGACGCGGGCTCGACGCGCGTGCTGTTCGCGGAGCGCGGAGGCTTCGGCCTCGACGCTCTCGCCGCCGCGCAGCCGCGCCCGACAAACGTCACCGCGCTCGTCGGCCCCGAGGGCGGCTGGGACGAAGAGGAGTTGGAACTCGCGCGCGCGCGCGGCTGGACAATCGTCACGCTCGGCGGACGCACGCTCCGCGCGGAGACCGCCGCCCTCGCCGTCTGCGCCCTCCTTCAGCATCTTTTCGGCGACCTCAAGTGAAAGGTAGTTTGAGGGAGAGAGAGGTCGAAAGGGTAGACGGGAGGGACGCGGTGGCGCGGGCTAAGTTCGTCGCGGGCCTCTTTGGCATCGCCGCGTCACCGAAGAGCACCAAGAAGCCTTGGTGTGCCTCTAATCAATATTTGCAACACGGTCGTTAATGGCGCACGGCCGCGGCTCGTTCAACTTCCTCATGATGTGCTTTGCCTGAAACGCCACACCGTCACCCCGTCCCTGCCCAGTGTGTAGACGTAACCCGCGCGCACGATGGCCTCCATACAATCTACGGGGAGCTTCAACGAGAAGAGGTAATTACCATCGCGTTTGTCATAGACGTCGAGCACCTGTGCGCCCGCGCCCGACGTGCCGTCGGCACGAACCCCGCTCAAGACGTACAGTTCATCGCCCAGTACGCTCAAGCTCATCACCGCCAAAGGGCTGTTCGGCTGGATCTCCTGGGTCGCGCCGGTGGTTAATATTTTGGGCGGGGGGACGCCGTCAATCGTTCGGACGACAAACCGCCGCTCGCCGCCCGCGCCGTACCTCGCGAGGGCGCCCGTATACATGCTGCCGTAAATAAACTCTTGATTTTCGCCGGCGCTGACGACCGTCCCGTCAAGCACGGCGCCCATCTCATACTGGTCTTCGATCATCTCTCCGAAAGACTTCAGACGCTCCCCGGATAAGTTGTAGACCTCGATGAACGCGTCCTTTCTCGGGGGTGACATCGTAACCAGCACGTCGCCCACGGCCGCGATGCGATCCACCGCGCTCTGCGGCGCGATTGTCCGCGCCCCCCCTTCCGAATCGAAGCGCGTGATTCTTCGTTGCCGTGGGTCGCAGACCCACACCTCTCCGCCCGCGCCGACGGAGAAGCCGGTCGGGTTGGCAAAGGCGCCCGCGCCGGTTCCTTTTCCTTCCCCGAACACCTTCAAGAGGTTCCCGTCGGGCGAAAACTTTTTGATACGCAGGTCGGCCCAATCCAGGACATAGATGTTGCCGGCATCGTCCGACCGCATCAGTGTCGGTCTGGTCACGGCGGTCGGGCTCAGTGCGTGCACTTTTTCAAAGGCGTGCTCTCGCCAGACTCTGCCCGCGGCGGGCTGGTTTCCGGGCGCGCGTTCTCCGCCGAGAAAAGCGGATTGGGATTCGACGGTCGACGGGGAGCGTCCCGACAGGGAGGCTATCGCAAAGCTCAGGGATAGAAAGACGGCGGCGACCAGCACCACCAGGATTAAGTCCTTACGCAGAAAGTCGAACATGGCGGCGCCACTCCGTAATTCGTCTGCCTTGATGTGAACCGACGACGGAAGACCTGCGTTCCCATTCAATCGCCTACTCTTCACCTTCCTACTAGTACGGGTCGTAGTGCCAGCAACGCTGGCCGACCGGCGCGTGGCGACAGCGGTACGGGCCGCCTAAGCAGGAGTAACAGTCATACTGAGCGCCGGCGCTGTTCAAGTTCAGTGAGCCGGCGAACGTCAGGAAGAGCGCCAGGCTTAGCAGCATGACCCTCAAGATTAGCCTTCTCATGGTGCACTATCTCCTTTCCTCTCGATTAAAAAGGTCGTCGAAGAGCCCTCGTCAGACATGGCTGAGTCTTCCGTCGTCGGATTCTCGTGGCGCGGTTGAATGGCTTTCGGGGTATGAGTCGGAGGAAACGTCCGGCGTGGAAGATGAGGTCTGGTTGTCCAGCCACGTAAGGACGGCGAGACCCATGAAGATGATGTTTCGGAGTATGTGGACGGGCTCGCCCGTGTTCAGCGTCAGCGTGTACCAGCCCCCGCACCCGCCCTCCGGGTGAGCCGCGAGATAGACTGCGGTGAATGTCCCTAATAGGAGTACCGCCGCGAGGCACGCCGCCTGCCGCCCCTGCTTCGTCAGCAGTCCGATGGCGATTCCGGCCTCGGCCATGATGATGAAAATCGCGGCGAACCGCACCGCCCCGCCGGGCAGGAGGCCGTAACTCCCGACGGCCTCGACGAAGCCGCTGAAGTGTGCGAGCTTGTCGGCGGCCGCAAAGGCGAACAGGCCGACTAAAATAATTCTCGTCAGCGGCGTGAGCCAGGAGGCAGTGCGAGAGCGCAAGGGTCCCGTCATAGGTAACTCCTCACTGCGTTATTTGTCGGAGAGATTCAACGGTCGCGGGGCGAGTCAAATACCGCTTCGCCGGCTTTGGATCGGAGCCCAAGTTAAAACTCCCGCCGGATAAAGTCTGTTCAAAAACCGGGAATGTTTATTCAAAAATCGGGGTCGGCGATTTTGCCGCCCCGGGTTCCCAGAGAGATTTGACCCGCCTCTTATACCCGCTCGGCAAGCACCCGGCCCATTTTTTGAACTGCCGGTCAAAGGTGGTCGGGCTGTTAAACCCGCAGCGGTTGTAAATTTCGGTTAACGTGTAGTTCTTCTCGTGGAGCAATTCCAGGCATTTCTCGACACGGTAGCGGGACAGGAGGTCGTGGAAAGTCGTGCCGGCGAAACGGTGAAGGAGGCAGTTCAAATGATCCGGGCTGACGCCACTATGTTTGGCGGCGTCGTTGAGGCGGATGTCGGGGTCGAAGTAATACTCTTCAACAAATATCCAGAGTCGCTCTAATCGCCGGGAGTAGATACTTCTCGCCCTGACTTCCGCCAGCGAAGGCATTGTGGCGAGAAGCGAAGAACGCGGCAGAAGGCGCTCGCACGCGCTTTCCATGCTCATGAGGTGTCTACCTTTCGTGAGTCCGCGGATAGAACGTGAGGTCACCGTCGCGGCCCGAACCTTGTTCCGACGTGTGCCGCCCGCGATAACAGGGTCAGGAAGGACAAGAGAGATACGCGGGCATGGTGTGAAGCCTGCCACCTTAGTGCTTATCGGCCTGCGCCCCGCACCCCCGAGAAGCAGGAAAAGATTAGGGCACAGTTCCTCGTCTGGTCAAACATTAGTGCGAACCCGCTCGGAGTACGTCTTGCCCGCCGGCACGGCGGGGCGGTCGGGGGGCGTTGCCAAAGGGGCACGGCTACGCCGGCCGCGGCGCTGACGAGCCACCACCGGGGCCCGGCCGCATGGGCTGCCCTAACCCGTTCCTCAAGTCGGTATCAGTAGACGGTCGAAAAAAAACAGGCGGCGCGCCTAACCATTCGGGTCGGGCGCGCCGCCTTTCAATCTACTGTCTACTGACTTCTGTCTACTCCCTATTGTCTACTTTCTTTTTTCCCCCGCCGGGCGCAGAATACCCAAACGCCGCACGGGCGGCGGGCGTATAAAGTTCCGGCGTGAAAATCTTTGGCGGGGGCCCAGCGGAAACGAATGGCTTACACGAAGGAAGAGGCGGTCGGGCGGGCGCGCGAAGACCTCGCGGGTCGGCTCGGCGTCACCGGGGCGGAGGTCGCGGAGGAGTCGGTCGAGGAGACGGACTTCCCCAACACCGCGCTCGGCGCGCCCGTGCGCGACGAGATGAGCGGGATGATGATCAGCTCCGGCTGGCGTATACGCCTCGCCGCCGGCGGCAAGACCTACGAGTACCGCGCCGACCGCAACCAGCTCCGCCTGTGCGACTACAAAGGGGCGAACCACAAGATTTGAGAGGGAGTGAGCAATGCACCGTAGAAATTACACCCTTCACCTGACGCTGGCCGCGGCGCTCGTCGTGCTGGCCGCCGCCGCCGGGCGCATCGAGCGCTGGGAGTGGAAGCGCGGCGCCGACGCGCCCGGCGGCGGTGTCGGACGCGTGGTCGTCAGCACGACCGAAGCGCCCGCCGCGCCGCGCGCCGCGGAAGAGTCCGAGGAGGGCTTCGACAGCGAGGCCGAGGTGCTGGTGCGCTTCAAGCCCGGCGTCTCGGACGAGCGCATGGCCGAGATCGCCGCGAGCCTCGGCGACCGCGTCGAGGACGAGATAGAGTCGGTCGAGGGGCTGGCCTCCATCGACGACCTCGACGACGAGGAGGCCGCGGAGGTCGCAGCCGAGTACGCCGCGCTCCCGGAGGTCGAGTACGCCGAGCCGAACTTCCGCGTCAGCGTCGGCCCGCTCGAATCGCACAGCATCCGCGAGCGCTTCGTCTCGCGCCTCCCGCTGGGCGCGCCGAACGACCCGCTCTTCGCCGAACAGTGGGGGCTCGTCAACACGGGTCAGCGCGAGGGCCGCGCCGAGGCCGACATCAGCGCGCTCGCCGCGTGGCAGAAGACGCAGGGGAGCAAGAAGGTCGTCGTCGCCGTCCTCGACAGCGGCATCGATTACAGGCACCCGGACCTCGCCGGCAACATGTGGCACCGCCCGGCCGACCTTGAGATGTACTTCGACGAGCAACTCGGCATCGTCGACGACTACGACGGCTTCAGCGCCCTCGGCGAGGTGCGCGACCCGATGGACGAGAACGGCCACGGCACGCACTGCGCCGGCATCGTCGGGGCCGAGGGCGACAACAACCTCGGCGTCGCGGGCGTCAACTGGAAGGTCGAGATCATGCCGCTGAAGTTCATGGGGCGCGGCGGCTTCGGCTCGACCAAGGACGCCATCGAGGCGATCAACTACGTCATCGCGCGCAAGAAGGACGGCGTCAACGTCCGCGTCATCAGCGCGAGCTGGGGCTCGCAGTCGCGCTCGCGCGCGCTCGAAGACGTGATACGCAAGGCGGGCGAGGCCGACATCCTCTTCGTCGCCGCCGCCGGCAACGACGGCGCGGACGCCGACCGCCGGCCGCACTACCCCTCGGGCTACAAGCTGCCGAACGTCATCTCGGTGGCCGCGCTCGACCGCAAGGATCAGCTCGCCTCGTTCTCGAACTACGGGGCGAAGGGCGTCCACCTCGCCGCGCCGGGCAAGGAGATTCTCTCGACGTGGCTGAACGGCGCATACGAGGAGCACTCCGGCACCTCGATGGCGACGCCGTTCGTCGCGGGCGTCGCCGGCCTCGTGCTCTCGGTCGACCAGAACCTCTCGGTCGCGGAACTGCGCGAGCGGCTGTTCGGCACCGTGGACAAACTCGACGCGCTGCGGGGCAAGATCGTCACCGGCGGGCGCGTCAACGCCGCGCGCGCCGTCGGCGCCGTGCAGATTAAGTAGGGCGGCGTCGTCGCCCCGGGTGACGAAAGAGCGGGCGCGTGTGACTCGTCACACGCGCCCGCTTTCTGTATGATGTCCCGCACCGCAGTTCCAAAAAACTCAAAAGTCAGGGAGACCGAAAGATGAGCGCGTCAACGCCGATCAGAGACAGCAGCGCCGAACTCGACCAGCTTTGCGTCAACACCATCCGCGCACTCTCCATCGACGCCGTGCAGCGCGCGGAGTCGGGCCACCCGGGTCTCCCGCTGGGCGCGGCGCCGATGGCCTACGTCGTCTGGACGCGCTTCATGCGCCACAACCCGCGCAACCCGCGCTGGCAGGGGCGCGACCGCTTCCTGCTCTCGGCCGGGCACGGCTCGATGCTGCTCTACTCGCTCTTGCACCTGACCGGCTACGACCTGCCGCTCGAAGAGCTGAAGAACTTCCGCCAGTGGGACTCGAAGACGCCGGGTCACCCCGAGAACATTCTGACGCCGGGCGTCGAGATCACGACCGGCCCGCTCGGCCAGGGCTTCGCCAACGGCGTCGGGATGGCGATGGGCGCCGCGCACCTCGCGGCGAAGTTCAACCGCGAGGGCTTCCCGCTGGTCGACAACTACGTCTACGCCATCGTCTCGGACGGCGACCTGATGGAGGGCGTGGCGTCGGAGGCCGCGTCGCTCGCGGGGCACCTGAAACTCGGCAAGCTCATCTACCTCTACGACGACAACCGCGTGACCATCGAGGGCTTCACCTCGCTCGCCTTCTCGGAGGACGTGCCCAAACGCTTCGAGTCCTACGGCTGGCACACCTCGACGGTCGAAGACGGCAACGACCTCGACGCGCTTGAGAAGGCTATCGGGGAAGCGCAGGGCGTGACCGACCGGCCGTCGCTCATCTCTGTCAAGACCGTCATCGGCTTCGGGATGCCGACCGCCGGCACGCGCAAGGCGCACTCCGACGCCCCCGGCGCGGACGCGGTCAAGGAGACCAAGCGAGCGCTGGGCTGGCCCGAAGAACAGGACTTCTTCATCCCCGGGGAGGCGCTCGCCGAGTTCCGCCGCTGCGTCGAGCGCGGCGAGGGGCAGGAGCGAGAGTGGAACGCGCTGGTCGAGAAGTACGCGTCGCAGTTCTCGGAGCAGGGCGATGCGTGGCGCGTGACGATGAGCGGCGACCTGCCCGAAGACTGGGAGTCGCACCTGCCCGCGTTCGCCGACGCGAAGCCGATGGCGACGCGTCAGGCGAGCGGCGAAGTCATCAACGCGCTCGCGCCGCACCTGCCGACGCTCGTCGGCGGCTCGGCAGACCTCGGGCCCTCGACCAACACCGACATCAAGGGCGGCGGCAGTTTCCAGTTTGAGAGTTATGAGGGGCGCACCATCCACTTCGGCGTGCGCGAGCACGGGATGGGCGCGGCGCTGACGGGCATGAGCCTCAACGGCGGCCTCATCCCCTACGGCGCGACCTTCATGTGCTTCTCCGACTACATGAAGCCCGCCATACGCCTCGCCGCGCTCTCGCACGTGCAGGTCGTCTACGTCTTCACGCACGACTCGGTCGGGTTGGGGGAAGACGGCCCGACGCACCAGCCCATCGAGCAGTTGGCGGGCCTGCGCGCCATCCCCAACCTCTACTCGATACGCCCGGCCGACGTGCACGAGGTGCGCGAGGCGTGGCGGCTCGCCATCCTACGCCGCCACGCGCCGACGGCGCTCATCCTCACGCGCCAGAAGGTCGCGCTCATCGACCGCGCGGGCGCCTACGCCTCGGCCGAAGGCACGCGTCGCGGCGCTTACGTCCTCGCCGACGCGACGGACGCCGGGGGCAAGGCCGTGACGCCCAAACTCATCCTGCTCTCGACCGGCTCGGAGGTCGGGCTCTGCCTCGAAGCGCGCGAGACTTTGCAGTCGGAGGGTATCCCCGTGCGCGTCGTCTCGATGCCGTGCTGGGAACTGTTCGCCGAGCAGGAGCGCGACTACCGCGAGAGCGTCATCCCTCCGACAATCGGCGCGCGGCTCGGCGTCGAGGCCGGCGCGAGCCTCGGCTGGCACCGCTGGGTCGGCGACTCGGGCGACCTGCTCTGTCTCGACCGCTTCGGGGCCTCCGCGCCGGGCGCGACCGCGCTCAAGGAG
>DASWNR010000564.1:0-26738 GCA_036399155.1 Pyrinomonadaceae bacterium | reverse complement strand
CGGCGAGAAGGTCTTTCTCCTTTTCAGCGTCGTCTTCCTCGTCATCTGCGTCATCCTCTCGGTGATTGCCCTGCTCATTAGGGACATGCCGCCACACTACCTAGGCGCGTTCATGAGGGAGATGGTCAAAGATCTCGAAGGGGCGACGGAAGAGGAACTCCGAATCTACACGCCCAGGTTCTATAACCTGCACGCCGGCCTGTGGAACTCGGCCAGCGAAAAACTGTCCGACGCGAATAAGGTTAAGGGGGAGTGTCTCCTAGTGTCGCAGGGCTCGCTCCTCCTAGCCATCTTTTCGGCCGCGGCGCTCGTCATGCTGAAAATCTTCTCGTGAGAGCGCCGCGCCGGGGGTTATCAAGATGAGCAGCAATCCGAAATGCCGCAAAAAGAATTGCAAATTTAACGCGCTACCGGATGAGCCGTACTGTGAAGTCCATCGCTTCGTAGGCACTCCGGGTACCGGCGTCGCAGGTGAAGGTGCGGAGGAGCAGCCCATCGTCATCTCCGGCGGCTCTGTCACAATCAAGTTCGACGACACCGTGTTGCAGCCGCTCAGCCGGGGCAAACACAGCAACCCGGACAAGTCCCTGAAGAGCATCACCATCAAGGGCGACGGCATTGACTACAGCGCCCACTTCCCCACGGGCCGGGGGGTGAGCATCACGATTTTTTACCACGACAGCAACAAGGGCAAGCCATAAGGCGTGCCCCTTCCCCTCGACAACAAACAACACGGCGCTGCGGCACGGCCCGCCACGCCTCCCGCGACGTGGCGGGCGGCCGTCACTTTCGGCCGCGCTCATGCGTCATGCCCTTCCGCCCCTGCCGCCAGTTCGCGCAAAAGCGCGGCCGTCGAGGCGGCGCGCTCGGCCCACCATTCGGCGACGTGGCCGTGCGCGGCGAGTCGCCGACGGTGGAGCGCGGCCCACGCGTCGGCCTCCGCGGCGAGACACGAGAGCGCGGCCGCCGCGTCCTGACCCATGAGCGAGCGCAGCGCGTAGAGGCGCTCGCCCGCGCGGACGCCCCTGCCGAGGCCGCGCGCGGCGCGCGCGATGTCGTCGCGCAGGAGAATCATCCCCGTGCGCGCGGGCGCGAGCAGCGTCTTCAGAAACTCGTCCGCCGACGACTCGCGCGGGTCGGCGAGCGCGGCGGCCTCGCGCAGGTGCAGCGGGAGCGAGTCTTGCCGCCCCAACTCCTGCGCCTCCGCGTCGAGCGCCGCCCGGAGTGTCCGCCCCCACGCGCCGTAGAACGGCGGCGCGACCTGTTCGAGCTTGTCGAGGTAGACGGGGAGCCAGCTCAAAAGGTGCTCCCAGAGAAACGCGCGCCGCGCGCCGCGCACGGACTCTCGACGACGCCCCCCGCCCGCCGCGGCTTCGGCCTCCGCGAGCGAAGCGTACGCCCCGAGCATCAGCGCGAGGTGGTCGGGCTCCGCCGGCACGGCCTGCCCGAGCGCCGCCAGAAAACCCGCCACGCGGTCGCGCGCCTCGCCGCCCAACATCCCCTCCGCCCCGAGGTAAACGGACGCGTAAGGGTAGAGCCTGAACACGAACACGCCCGCGTACTCCGCCTCCGACGGCACCTCGCCCAACCCCAAAGCCTCCGCCACGCGCGCCGCCCCCGGCCGCCCGGGCGGCTCGGCCAACACCGCGAGCGCGCGAAATAGCTCCATGAGAATGAAGTAGACAGTAGTCAGTAGAAAAGTTGTCGGTAGTGAATCGTCCGGGTGTCAGCGTCAACACCCATGAAGCGGAGTCTACCGACTACTGGCTACTGACTACTGTCTACTGTTC
This sequence comes from Pyrinomonadaceae bacterium, assembly GCA_036399155.1. GTDB lineage: Bacteria > Acidobacteriota > Blastocatellia > Pyrinomonadales > Pyrinomonadaceae > QHXN01. Next base: position 24,948 of record DASWNR010000564.1, on the reverse strand, counting down.
TTTCCTCCGGCAGGCGGTAGAACTCGCGCGCGGGCTTTAAGGGTCTGAGGAGCCAGTAGGGGCGGCGCGTGCCGTCGGGCGAGTGCGCGTCGGCGGGGCGCGTGAACTGGAGCCACGTGCGGTAGACGGCGCGCGACTTCTCCGTGTCGACGTGGATGTCGCCGGGGCGGTCGGATGCTTCGGCCTTGCGGACGCGGACGGCCTGGTGCCAGCAGTGCATCCCCGAGACGGGGTCTGGGTGAACCGGGAACGTGAGGTTCTGGTGGACGCCCACGTCCGCCCACCAGATGCGCGTCGTGTCGGGGTCGGAGGAGGCGTAGGGCTCGACGCCGCGCTCGCGCCTGAGCGCCCACTCGCTCCCCGCGTGTTCGAGCGCGACCGTCTGCATCAACTGGCGCTGCCCCTCGCCGTCGTGCGCGAGCTTCCAGCGCCCCATGTGGTGGCTGCACGCGACCACGTCGGGCCTGATGCCTTCCGTGACCCACGCGCGGACGACGAAGTGGCCGGTCTCGGTCTCGACGCGCACGTCGTCTCCCGTTTTGATGTCGAGCCGTGCGGCGTGGCGCGGGTGAATCCAGAGCGGGTTCGTGTGTGCTATCTCGTCGAGCCACTTGGCGTTCGCGGAGCGCGTGTGAATCTGCACGGGCAGGCGGAAGGTCGAGATGAGCACGGTCTGGTCGGGGTTGAGCTTGTCCGGGTGGACGTGGCTCTTGATGTACGCCGGGACGGCGTACTCGTGCCAGCCCCAGTCGGCCAGGGTCTTCGAGTAGAACTCCAGACGCCCGCTCGGCGTGGGGAAGCCGCGCAGGGTTTTGTCGTCGACCTTAACGCCGACGAAGCGCCGCCCCTCGGCGTCGGCGTCGGGCGAAGGGATGGGGACGATGTTGGGCGAGGCGGGCTTCGCCGTGCGCGTGTAGACGCGGCCGAAGCGGTCTGTGCGCTCGTCCTCCAACTCGTCCGCGGGCACCTCCTGCTCGTGGAGCGCGCCGGTCTTGCGGCCGATCTCGAACGCGCCGTAGCGGCGCATGAACTGGAGCGGCGTCATCCCCTCTTCGGCCGCGCGGGCGGGGAGCCCCGGCACGGAGTGCTGGAAGATGTAGCCGTAGTACTCGTCGACGCTCAGGCGCTCGCCCGGGCGCGCGGGCGACTCCGCGAACTTGCGTATCCCGAGCGAGCCGTCGGGGTCGATGCGCCACGTCAGTTCGAGCCAGAACTCGTTCTCCTCCCAGACCTCGCCGGGGTTGACCTCGCGCGTGTCCCTGACGGTCTCGCCCATGCGCTCGCGCGCGGCGCGCAGGACGGGTTGGCGGAAACCGAGCCACTGCGCGTCGTGCGTCTCGTAGGAGTGTATGTCGTGGCGCTCCGAGCCGTGCCCCATCGGCAGGACGTAGTCGGCGAAGTAGGCGGTCTCGTTCCACGTCGGCGTGAGCGCGACGTAGCAGCCGATGAGACTTTCGTCCCGCAAGACCTCAATCCACGAGAAGCCGTCGGGGTTCGTCCAGACCGGGTTGTAGACGCGCGTGAAGTACGTGTCCACGCGGCCGCGCCCGTCCTTCAAAAAGTGCGGGAGCAGGAACGACAGCTCGTTCATCGCCAGCGGGTACTCGCGCGGCCACGTCAGCTCGTTCCAGCGCGGCGGGTGCGGCGGCGTGTAGACGGGTTTGGGGACGAACTTGTTCCACGCGTTCGGGAAGACGCCGCCCTCCGTGGCGACCGCGCCGAGCAGCGCGTTGACGAAGAAGAGCGTGCGCGCCACCTGCCAGCCGCCGCTGTTGCCCGACGCGGCCGAGCGCCAGTTGTGACTCGAAAACTTCTTGCCGGCGGTCGCGACAATCGCGGCGACCTCCTCTATCTGGCCCGCCGCGACGCCCGACTCGCGCGCCGCGTACTCGAAGGTGAACTCGGCGTAGAGATTTTTCAGCACCTCCTCGAAGCCGTCGAAGCTCGTCTCAAGCTCCGGGTGCTCGACCGCCATGTACTCCTCCCAGTTCCACCAGCGGCGGACGAACTCGCGGTCGTACAGCTCGTTCCGGATGAGGTGGTTCGCGACCGCGAGCATGATGGCCGCCTCGGAGCCGGGGTAGGGCGAGACCCACACGTCGGCGTGCGTCGCCGTGTGCGACAGGCGCGTGTCGAAGACGATGAGCTTCGCGCCGCGCTGCTTGGCCTCGATGACGCGCTGCGCGTGCGGGTTGAAGTAGTGCCCGGATTCGAGGTGCGCGCTGATGAGCAGGATCACGTCGGCGTTCGCGTGGTCCGGCGAAGGGCGGTCGAGCCCCATCCAGAACTGATAGCCGGCGCGCGCAGAAGAGGAGCAGATGTTCGTGTGCGAGTTGTGACCGTCCACGCCCCACGCGGCGAGGATGCGCTCGGTAAAGCCGTCCTCGCCGGGGCGCCCGACGTGGTACATCACCTCGTTATGACGGTTCTCGACGATGGCCTTGCGTATGCGCGCGGCGAGGTCTTCGAGGACTTCGTCCCAGCCGACCTGCACCCACTTGCCCTCGCCGCGCCCCCCCGCGCGCTTGAGCGGGTAGAGAATCCTGTCGGGGTCTGTCACCTGGTTGAGCGTGGCCGGCCCCTTCGCGCAGTTGCGGCCTCGGGAGCCCGGGTGCTCCGGGTTCCCCTCGAACTTCCGCACGCCCAGCGTCTCTTTATCGACGTAGGCCAGAAGCCCGCACGCCGACTCGCAGTTGAAGCACGTCGTCGGCACGAGCATGTACCGGCGCTCTTTCCTCTCGGGCCACGCCCTCGACTCCAACTCGACCCAGTCGTCCCAGCGCTCCTTCGGCGGGAACGCCGCCAGGTGCACGCGGCTCGGCCCCGGGTAAAAAGTCTCCCCGCGCGCCTCGGTCTCCCTCCGCGCCGCGCTCACGCGCTCGTTCAGCTCTTTGAGGTTCATTTCGTTCACTTAGTGCTGAGGGAGGCCCGCATCGCCGCGCGGTCAACGGCGAGCGAGCGGACGAGGTCGTCGAGGAGCCCGAGGCCGGGCCGATACTTGCCGGGTGCGAGCGCTTCGAGCAGGCGCGCGTTCTCCGCCAGGTATTTTCTGTAGCGGCGCAGCGCGGCGCCCGGCATGGCGGGACTTTCGAGGCCGCGCCGCCTCGCCTCCTCCTCGCTGTATTCGGCGGGCAGGAAGGGCGCGGCGATGGGGAAGGCCGCCGAGACGTAGTAGGCGCCGTCGTCGGTGATGCCCTGGAAGACGTACGCGAGCGCCTGGTTGCTGACGAGCGTGTCCTCCATGTCGTACTGCGTGACGAAGCGGACGCCCTGGCCGCCGCCGAAGTCGAAGTAGGCGACCTTCGCGCGCAGCGCCTCGGAGACGTCGTACATGGGGAGGAAGGGCATGCGCCGCTTTAAGTATTCGCGCACGCGCCGCCGCCTGAGCCACGCGTCGAGCCGCCGCGGCGACGGGCGGTCGGCGCCGAGCGCGCGGAGCGTGCGGACGTGTGCGTCGAAGTCGGAGACGTAGGAGAGCGGGGCGGAGCTTCGGATGATGTTGCGGGCCATCTCCTTCTCGCAGGCGGCGAGCGCGCGCCGGTAGGCGGCGACGGGGAAGACCTGTATCTCGGGCGGCCGCATGAAGGGCGCGGGGTGCGGCTTCGGGTAGCCTTCGAGCGTGAAGGCGAGGTGCGCGGGCAGCACGTCGCCGGGCTTGCCGCACTGGCCCCCGGCCGCGACCTCGCCCCTCACCGCGGAGGCGAGCGCGGTGTCGTAGGCGAGACTCACGCCGCCGTGCGCGGCCGTCCTTTTCGCGGGCGCGGGTGCGGCCGCGCGGGCTCCGGCGAGGGCGGCGCAGGCGAGCGCGGCGGCGGCGGCGAGAAACGCGGCGGTCGTCGTGCGCCGCGCGCCTCTCCGATGCTTCAGTTTTGTGCGGGCTGTCAACGCGGCTCCTTCCTTCCGGCGGCGAGTTGGGCGACCGATTTTTCGACGCGGCGCCGGCGCGTCTCGGGCTTCTTCGCGTCTTCGATGTGTTCGACGTGCTCGCGCCTGTGCGTGTAGCTGAGCTTGTCCCAGGCGGCCCGCGCCTCCGCGTTCGCTTTGAGGGCGCGCGAGAAGTCCGCGGGCGGCGTGACGACGCGCGGCTCCGTGTCGCGCTCCAGGCTGACGGGGACGGTCTCGCCGCCGCTGACGCCCGCCGCCTCGCGGAGCTTGCGGTTGACGACCATGAAGTGCCGCCCGCCCATCTTGAAGATGGAGGAGCGGAAGGGCGCGCCGTTGAGCGTGCCGCGCACGGGGACGTGGCCGCGCGAGCCGAAGGTCTGCTCCACGTCGAAGGGGAAGTGGATGGCGCAGACCGCGCTGCTCTCGCCGCGCTCGACGAGCGCGCGGAAGCGCTTGACCGGAGACTTCGCCGCCCCCGTCCCGATCTTCTTAGCGGCTGCCTTCTTCGTCGCCATGCGTCCCCTCTCAAGCGGTGCGCCCGAGCTTACGCGAGCGGGACGGCCTGGCCCGCCTGTACGTACGCGTGCTCGTGGAGCGCGAGGCCGACGAGCGCGGCCGGCACGGCCGCCACCCCCAGCCACGGCGCGGAGACCGCGAGCAGCACGAGCGCGACGCCCGCCCAGAAGAACGCCGCGTAGCGACCCTTCGTCATCTCCCAAACGGCGAGCCGAGCGTGCGCCGTCGGGTGCGTCAAGGTCACCTCGCCCCAGACCATCAAGAGGTGCACAAGACTCGTCGCGCCGAGCACCCACGCGAGCGGGCCGACCGCGTTTGTCTCAAGCCACAGCGCGAAGGGCATCAGCGCCGCCGAGCCGAGCAGCAAAGACTGGACGAGCAGGTGCGGCGGCAGCAGAGGGTTCTGCCACAGGTCGCGCGCCTTCGCCTGCGCGAAAAGATAAGCGGTGTAGACGGCGGTCAACACGCCGAGCGGGATGCCCGCCGCGACGAGCCACAACTGCTCCCGCTCTCTCCCGAGCCAGCTCGCCAAGAAGTGCAGCGCGAGGACGAGCGAGTAGCCCGCGATGATGAACGCGCCCTTCACGAGCCAGCTCCGCCACTGCGGGCGTGTGAAGATCATGTAGAAGCGTTCCGGGTGTTCCAAGTCCCAGATGAGCAGCGCGCCCGTTATCGCCAGAAAGACTCCTGAGAGAACGGGCGCGACCCACAGCCACAAGGCCGAAGCGCCGAAGCCGATGAAGGGCGAAGCGTTGATAACGTCCGAAGAGCCCGAAGGGCGAAGGAAGCCGAGCAGGGCGAGCAGCGCCGCGGCGAGGTACGCGCCCGCCGCGATGCCCTTCGTCCAGGTGTAGAGGCTGACGCGCCAGTCCCACGGGAGCGAGTGCGGCACGTCGTAGGCGAGGAGCGCGGCGGCCGACGTGTTCTGAAACGCGGGGTTGCCGGAGTTGACCGTGTCGGGGCCCGTCTTCTGCTCGCTCCACATGAAGAGGTCGCCGCCGGGGCGGCGGGCGGCGAGCGGGTCGAGCGTCGCCTGGTGCGCGCCCTTGTAGAAGACTTTGGGCAGCGTCTCCTTCTCGGGCCGCCGCACGTCGAGCGCCTCGCGCCCCACGTAGCGCGCGACGCGCGAGTCGGGGTCGTTCATGTCGCCGACGAGGATGGCCTCGGTGGGGCAGACGACGACGCAGGCCGGCTCAAGCCCCGCGTCGATGCGGTGCGCGCAGAAGTTGCACTTCTCGGCCGAGTGGTCTTCAGGGTTGATGAAGATGGCGTCGTAGGGGCAGGCGGCCATGCACGCCTTGCAGCCGATGCAGATGCGCTTGTCGAAATCGACGATGCCGTCCGGGCGCTTGAACATCGCCGAGGTCGGGCAGGCCGCCACGCACGGCGCGTGCGCGCACTGGTTGCAGCGCGTCACCTGGTGCGCGCGCCGCGCCTGCGGCCAGCGCCCCACGTCCACGTGCTTGACGTAGGTGCGCGTCACGCCCAGCGGCACGAGGTTCTCGGACTTGCAGGCGGTCGTGCAGGCGTGACAGCCGATGCAGCGCGTCTGGTCGAGTACCTTGCCCCACTGCGCCTGCGCCTGCGGCTGCGCTTCCGTCTGCATCGGGTCTTCCCCCTCGCCCCCCGCCCGGCGGCGGTTCTTTTTTTGCGTTCTGATGAAGTATGCTTTTGCGGCCCGGCCGTCAACGCTTCTACACTTTACAGCAAGCCAAAGTCAATCGCGCCGCCCGCGGTTTCGGTTTCATAAACTCGTGGAGGGAAAGAGTGATGAGAGTTTTCGTGTCAGCCGTCGCGCTCGCGCTCCTCGCGTTGCTCGCGCCCGCGCGCGACGCCCACGCGCAGACGCGCGCTGCCGGCGCGCAGCGCGACGCCGTCTCGACGCGGGAGATGGAGCGCATCAACTGGATGGAGTTCCGAGAGGTCGTCCCGTCGAAGGTTCAGACGGTGCTGCTGCCGACGGGGACTTTGGAGCCGCACGGCGTCGCCAACAACGGCGCGGACATCACCGCGCCGCTGGCGATGGCGCGCCAGATAGCGCCGCGCGTCAACGCGATGATCGCGCCCGCGCTCCCCTACGGCATCACGGGGAGCATGGAGGCGTACCCCGGCGCGTTCCAGATAACCGAGTCGGCCTACCGCCCCTTCGTCAAGCAGATTCTCGAAGGCCTGGCGAAGAACGGCTTCCGCAACATCATCATCCTCAACGGCCACGGCGGGCCGCAGACCGCCGTGCTCAACTCGGTCGCGGCCGAAGTCTCGGCCGAGCGCAAGGTGCGGACGCTCGTCGTCAACTGGTGGTCGTTCGCCTCCGACGTGACCAAAGAGGTCTTCGGCGAGGACGGCGGCCACGCCGGCTGGAACGAGACCGCCTACGTGCAGGCCGCCGACCCCACGCTCGTCCACCCCGGGCGTTACAGGGACGAACTCGCCACCGCCTACCCCGCGCCGGGCACGTGGTCGGCCGCGCCCTTCCCGTCCTCCATCGGGCTCTACCAGCCGGGGCAGGGCTACCCGAAGTTCGACCAGAAGAAGGCCGACGAGTATTTCCGCAAGGTCAACGACAAGGTCGCCGCCCTCGTCAACGAGGTCGTGCGCAAGTGGGACATGGCGGGACTGTGAGGCAGTAGACAGTAGACGGTAGTCAGTAGGCTCCGCGTCACGGCCGTTGGCGGTGACGCGCGAATGAATCGACTGACGAAGGGTTCCCTACTTGACCACTGACTACTGTCTACTCTCCGAAGGGCTGTGGCGCTACTCAAAATCTTCAGGGAGCGCGTGGAGGCGAAGCCGGCGCCGGGCGTCTTTAAGCCGGCGGCGCGGAGCGCGTTCCGCGCGCTGGGGCTCGCGGCGAACGCCGCGCGGGGCGAGGTCTTCGACGCGGCCTCGTCGGTGCGGCTCGCGCTGAAGCTCGGCGTGCGCAAGACGTTCGGGGGGGACGCGGCGTGGCTCTTCGGGCCGGCGGCGCGCGAGGAGACGGACGTGCGCGACGCGGTCGGCCGCCTCTCGGAGCCGGCGCAGCGGGCGCGCGAGCGTCTCTTCTGGTTCCACGCGAGCGCGCCGCACGCTTCGGCCGCGAACGTCGCCGAACTCTCGCACGCGGTCGAGGCGCTGCTCGCGGGCGAGACACCCGAGGCGCTGCACGACGCGGCGCTGCTCGCGCTGTGCGGGCTGGTGCGGCTCGACCCGACGCTGCGCGACCCGGAGGCGTGGCGGCGCGCTCTCGGGCTGTGGCGGCGCGTGTTCGAGGGCGAGGAGTTCTGGACGCTTCTGGTCGCGGCCGACCTGAAGGGCGACTACGAACAGCCCGTGGCCTTCGGCGAGGTCGAGGAGCTTCGGCGGGGCGCGCCGCGCGTCGTCGCAGAGCACGTCGCCGCGTTCGGGGGCGAGGCCGCGCGGCGCGGCAGGCTGCCGGTTGCGGCGCGCGCCCTGAGCCTGCTGCGCGGCGCGGGGCTGCCCGCGTCGCTGCTGCAAGAGTACGAGAACGAGTTGGTCGGGCCGGCCGAGGATTTGGTCACGGAAGAGTTGGAGCAGGCGTTCGCGTGGGCCGGGGGGCTGGGCTTCGGCGCCAAGTCGGACGCCACGCGGCGGAACTACTGCAACGAGGCGTGGCGCAAGTTCGACAGGCTGCGGCCCCGGCTCGCGGAGTTCGTCGAGCTTGCGGGCGAGGACTTTTACGCCACGCGGCGCGTCTTCGAGCACGCGGCGTCAAAGCTCCTCCGCCTCGCCGGCTCGTTCGAGGAGGCGGGGCGCAGACCCGAGGCGCTCTTCGTGTGCCGCGGGGCGCGCGTGCTCGCGCCGCCCGGCTCGGAGGAGGCGGACGCCGCGGAGGCGAGGCTGCTCGCGCTCGGCGCGGGCGAAGAGGCGCGCGCGCCGAAGTGGGGCGGGTACGCCGGTGCGCTCGCGGGCGAGTGGGCCGCGCCGAAGAAGCTGTTCAGGGACGACCCGAAGGGCGACAAGACATTCTCGGCGGTCGCGGACGCGAAAGACACGCACGGGTGCCTGACGACCGCGGCCGTCTACGCGGTGTTGGCCGCCGCATTCTTCGGCCTGCAATGGTGCGGCGTCATCAACACGCGTCCGACGCGCAGGCCCATCGACTCGCTGCCGCCGATGAACATCAGGCCGAACCTGAATTTCAACTACAACCTGAATAACTACAACATCCCGCCGCCGCTCAACCTGCGCATCTACACAGACCCGCCCCCGAAGGGCACGCGCCGGCCGGGCGGCAGAAAGAAGCGTCAACCGCGCGAGGAGTTTCCCGTCCCGCCCCCGACGACCGTCGAGCGCGCGCCGCCGGCGAACGCGCCGCCGCGCGAGTGAAGCGCCTTCACCCGCGGCGCGGATTCTTGTATGTTGAATCGGCGGAGGGAAGAATTGATGACGGACGAACTACCGCAGACATTACCGGTGTCGCTCTCGTCGCTGGCCGAGCTGGCGGTCGAGTGGTGGCGGCTCGGCCGCCGCGCAGACTCGGAAGAGAGTTCGCCGCAGGCGCGTCACGCCGCGCGCCGGCTCGGAAAATTCTTAAGCGACCTCGGGCTGGAAGTGCTCGACGCGACGGGGCGCGCGTACGAGCCCGGGCTCGCCGTCGAAGTGCTCGACGCCTTCGAGGACGAGCGGCTGCCCGCCGGCTCGCAGGTCATCGACGAGACGGTCGCGCCCGTCGTCCTCTTCCGCGGCGCGGTCGTCCGCCACGGGCAGGTCATCGTGAGGAAGGGCTGTTAGCTATTGGCTTTTAGATGTTAGCTATAAGCCTCTGCTCGTCAGCCGGGTCGCCATCAAAGAAAGCTAAAAGCCAACAGCCAATAGCTAACAGCTATGACCTTCATAGACTTCGGCATCGACCTCGGCACGACCAACTCGTGCATCGCGCGCGCGCTCGAAGGCGAGACGCTCGTCATACAGAACAACGACCAGATGAACGTGACGCCCTCGGTCGTCCGCGTGCTGAAGTCGGGGAGTCTCCTTGTCGGCCGGCGCGCCTACAACGCGCTGGCGGAAGACCCGGACAACGTCGCGCACGAGGTCAAGCGCCTGATGGGGCAGCGCTACGCGAAGACCTTCCCCGCGTCGGGGCGCGTGATGACGCCCGAAGAGATTTCGGCCGAGGTCTTGAAGTCGCTCGCGGCGGACGCGCGCCGCAGGACGGGCGAGGAGGTGCGCGCGGGCGTCGTCACGGTGCCGGCCGCGTTCACGGCCTTGCAGTGCGAGGCGACGGCGCGCGCGGCGGAACTCGCCGGCCTCGAAGAGTGCCCGCTGCTACAGGAGCCCATCGCGGCGGCCGTCGCCTACGGCGCGGCGCCCGGCGTGCGCGACCAGCGCTGGCTCGTCTTCGACCTCGGCGGCGGCACGCTCGACGTGGCCGTGGTCTCGACGCGCGACGGCCGCCTCGGCGTCCTCGAACACAGGGGCGACAACCACCTCGGCGGCAAGGACATCGACCGCGCGCTCGTGCAGAACGTCCTCCTGCCCTTCCTCTCCGAACAATTCGCGCTGCCGCGCGCGGAAGACGAGCCGCGCGAGCTGGCGCGTCTGCTGCGCAAGCTGACGCTCGCCGCCGAGTACGCGAAGATAGAGCTGACGAGCGCGGAAGAGACGCTCGTCGGCCTGCTCGACCTCGGCGAAGACCGCGAGGGGCGGCTCATCGAGGCGGAGATGCCTCTGACGCGCGCGCGTCTCGAAGAGGAGATTGCGCCGCTCGTCGCGCGCTGCCTGCGGCTGACGGACGAGGCGCTCGAAGGCGCGCGCGTCAAAGGCGCCGACCTCGACCGCGTGCTGCTCGTCGGCGGGCCCACGCAGACGCCGCGCGTGCGCGAGGCGCTGGCCGCGCACCTCGGCGCGCGCGTCGACTTCTCGCTCGACCCGATGACGGTGGTCGCGCGCGGCGCGGCCGTCTACGCCTCGACCGTCGAGCGCCGCGCGGGCGCGCCCGCCGTCGGGAAAGACGCGAAGGCCGACGCCGCTCCGGGGGCCTTGAGCGTCCGACTCGCCTTCGACCCGCTGAGCGCGGAGGCGAGCGCGCGCGTCGCCGGGCAGCTCTCGGGGCGACCCGCATCGAACGCGACGCTCGAAGTGAAGATTGACGCCGAGGGCGGACTTTGGACGAGCGGCTGGCACGCGGCGCGCGAGGGCTTCTTCGAGATGCGACTCGTCTTGCAGGAGGGGCGGCTCAACCGCTTCACCCTCAGCGTGCGCGACGCGAAGGGGCGCGCGCTTCCCGTTGAGCCCGCCGAGTTCCAGATACGCCACGGGCTCGCGCTCGACGCGCCGCCGCTGCCGCACACCCTCTCGGTCGAGGTCGCGCAGACGGACGGACGCGCCGAGCTGAGCCCGGTCTTCCCGCGGCGGACGTTGCTGCCGGCCGAGCGCACCGTCACGTACCGCGCCGCGCACACGCTCCGCCCGAGCGAGCCGGACACCTCGCTCGCCGTCAAGCTCTGGGAGGGCGAGGCGTTCACGGACCCGCAGGCCAACAACTGGGTCGGCAACCTGCACATACGCAGCGACGCCGTCCGACGCCCCGTGCCCGAAGGCTCCGAGGTGCAGCTACACATCAAGGTGGACGCCTCGCGCCTCATCACGGTCGAGGTCTTCATCCCGCACCTCAACGAGCACTTCACCGAGCGCGTCTACATGCCCAAGGAGGAGGAGCCCGACTACCTCGAACTGCTCGCCGGCGCACACCTCGAAATCGAGAACTGTCTCTCGCGCCTCTCGCGCGTCGAAGAGCATCTCATCCTGACCTCCGCGCGCGAGGCCGAAGACGACTTCGACTTCCCCGAGGTCGTCTACGACGAAGACTACGTGGACGACCTCCGACACGCGGCGTCGCACGCGCCCGACCCGCGGCGCGCGGAGGCCGAGCGCCTGCGGCGCGAGCTCGAAGACTTCGACATCGAGATGGGCGCGTACCAGGCGACCGGCGACATGGAAGACCACGACCACGCCGCACGTGTCGTCACGCGCGTCCGCGAGGCGCGCGCGCGCGTCTCGGAGCTTGAGCGTCGCGCGGGGCTCGCCCCGTCCGGCTCGGCCGCGGAGGACGCCGAGCAGTTCGCCGCCTCGGTCGCCGTGACCGTCGAGGCGTACGGCACAGACACGCAGCGCGCGCGTCTGGCGGCGCTCAGGCGCGAGCTTTCGGAGTCGTCGGCGCGCGGCGACGTGCGCGGCGTCAAGAAGGCCGTCGCCGCGCTGCGCTCGCTGCGCACAGAGGTGCTTTACGCGCAGGCGTGGTTCTGGGACGACTGGTTCAACCACCTCGCGCGCCCCGGCCGGCAGTTCGTCAACCAGGAGGAGGCTGCGCGCTGGGTCGCGCGCGGCGAAGAGGCTTTGCGGTCGGGCGAGCGCGCGAAGCTCGAAGCGGCCGTCCGCTGGCTCTGGTCGCTGCTCCCGCCCGACGAGCAGGCGGCGCAAAAGGAGCGCGCCGTCAAGCCGGGGCTAAAACAGTAGACAGAAGTCAGTAGACGGCAGACAGTGGAAAAATCTTCTTTAGCGAATCGTTCGTGAGTTGGCGTCAACGGCCGCGACGCGGGGCGCTAATGACTACTGTCTACTGGCTACTGTCTAGTTGCCTTTGGTAGTATCTCTCCCGACTTTCCCCGCATCATTAGACAAGGAGGACAGGCGCAGGGCCCCAGGTCAGCGTGCCCGGTCGCAGCCCACGCGCGCGACGCGAGGCGCGACCGCCCTGCCCGTCGGAAGAGATGCATTTAAAAAACGGAAAGACCCGTAAGGCCGTCGCGCTCGCCGTCCTGATACTGTCGTTGGCGACCGCGCTCGCCCCGCACGCCGCCGCGCAGGATTTGAAGAAGAAGGCGCCGCCGCGCGGGACGCCCGTGCTGTGGCGCGACCGCGACCCCGCGTCGCTCGACCTCTCGGCGGGGCCGGGCGGCTCTTCGATGCGCCCCGCGACGCGGCGTCTACGCTTCCTTGAGGAGGAGAAGGGCGGCTTCTCGACGAAGTACCGCGTGCGCGACGCGCGCGGGCGCGAGTGGGTGGCGAAGGTGAGCAAGGAGGCGCAGTCGGAGGCCGCGGCCGCGCGCCTCATCTGGGCCGCGGGCTACGAGACGGAGGTCACGTACCTCGTCCCGCGCGTCCACATCCCGACCAAGGGGTGGTTTACCAACGTGCGCTTCGAGGCGCGGCCGGGCAATGTCACGCGCCACGGCGAGTGGGGCTGGGAGCGCAACCCCTTCTCGGGGACGCGCGAGCTGGACGGGCTCAAAGTCCTGATGGTGCTCATCAACAACTGGGACCTCAAGGACGAGAACAACGTCATCCTGCACGCGGCGGGCTCGCGCGAGGTGCGCTACGCCATCAGCGACCTCGGCGCGACCTTCGGCAGGGCGGGCGGCCCCGGCTTCTTCTGGCGCATCAGGCGCAGCCGCAACGAGCCCGAGGACTACGCCAACGCGAAGTTCATCGACGGGGTCAAGGACGGCTACGTCGATTTCGACTTCACGGGGAAGAACGAGCGGCTCTTCGAGAAGGTCAAGGTCGAGCACGCGCGCTGGATCGGCCAGCGCCTCTCGCGGCTGACCGACGGCCAACTGGCGGCCATCTTCCGCGCCGCCAACTACACGCCCGCCGAGACGCGCCTGCTCACGCGCGCCGTCCGCGCGCGCATCGTCGAGCTGGCCACGCTCGCGCAAAACGGCAGGCGGTAGACGGCAGCCGGTAAAACTCACTCGGCCGGCGCGGAGGCTTCTCTTGACGATTGATTCGGGCGACTCGAACCGCGGGCGCGTGTGCGTGGTCGGCTGCGGGCACGTCGGCGCGACGAGCGCCTACGCGCTTCTGACGCGCGGCGTGGCGCGCGAGGTCGTGCTCGTAGACGCAGACGCGCGCCGCGCCGAGGGCGAGGCGATGGACTTGCAGCAGGCGGCGGCGCTCGCGCGCCCCGTCGAGGTGCGCGCCGGCGACTGGTCGGACGCGGCCGGGGCGTCCGTGGTCGTCGTCGCGGCCGGCGCCGGCGGACGCCCCGGCGAGTCGCGCCTCGACCTGCTCGGGCGCAACGCCGTCGTCGTCCGCGACGTGATGGAGAACCTCCTGAGCCGCGACTTCGGCGGCATCGTCCTGATGACGACGAACCCCGTGGACGTGCTGGCGCAGCTCGCGCAGGAGTTCTCGGGGCTCCCCGTCGGGCGCGTCATCGGCTCGGGGACGGTGCTGGATTCGGCGCGGCTGCGCGCGATGCTCGGCCGCCGGCTCGGCGTCGAGCCGCGCTCGGTTCACGCGCACGTCGTCGGCGAGCACGGCGACTCGGAGATAGCCGCGTGGTCTTCGGCGCGCGTGGCGGGCGTGCCCGTCCGCGAGTTCTGCGAGGGGGCGGGGCTTGAGTGCCCGGACTTCGACGAGCTGCTCGCGCGCGTGCGCCGCGCCGCGCCCGACATCATCGAGCGCAAGGGCTACACGTCATACGCCATCGCCTCGTGCGTGGCGCGCATCTGCGAGGCCGTGCTGCGCGACGAGCACTCGGTGCTGCCCGTCTCGACGCGCCTCTCGGGTCAGTACGGCATCGAGGGCGTCTACCTGAGCCTGCCCTGCGTCGTCGGCCGCGCCGGCGTCGAGCGCGTCATCGAAATCCCGCTCGACGAAGAAGAGCGCGCCGGCCTCCGCGCCTCCGCCGAACTCCTTCGCCGCGCCGTCGAGTCCGCGCGCGGCGTCGTCACGCGGTAGACCGTAGACTCTGCACAGCCGGGGCGGGTCTGTCCGTGTCACGCGCGGGCGAGGTTCGGCCTTAGCCGCCGGCGTCACGTTTGTCATAAAGCCCTCGTCCCCTCCTTTCTACGCCGACACTGTGCCGCGCCGAGCGCCTCACCTGCGCGCGGGACGCTCCTCCACGGGGCAGCCGCCGCCGGGTGCCGTCACCTGCCCGCGCACGTCGAGCCCCGTGGGCGTGTCCGGCTGGTTCCTGACGGTCACGGTCAGACAGTTCTCGCCCTGCCGGAAGAGCTTCGGGTCGTTGAAGAAGCGCGCCTTCCAGGGGCTCGACCAGCTTGAGTTCGGGACGTTGAAGAGCTGGACGCCGTTGAGGTAGACCGAGGCCTCATTGTCCGACAGCACCTCCAGCGTCAGGCTCGGCGAGCTGTAGCTCTCGCACAGGCAGAAGCAGAGCTTGTATTCATAGCGGCCGCCCCCGGCGGTGTCGTAGGCGTTGGCGGCCGGGCCGACCCAGTTCGTCCCCGGCAGCGTGTTGTCCCAAGGGAGCGGCAGAGGGGCCGTCGCGCCGGTGAAGTCGAAGACGGGGCCGGGGGCGGACGCGCCGGGCGGGGTAACAACCCACGGCGCGCGCCCCGTGCCCACGTCCAGGTCGAGGTCGCCGCAGCGTGAGGCGAACGTCCTGCCGGGGACGCGCTCGGAGTGCATCGTCTCGACCTGTCCGGCCAGCGCCCCGGCCGTGTAGACCGCGACCACGTCCAACTCCGCCCTGCTCTCGAAGACCGCGAAGCCTTCGAGGAACTGCCCCGGCGGCGTCCCCGTGTGCGCGTAGATGTCGGCGCAGTCGACGTTGAACGCCTCGTCGGCGGCCAGCTCCGCGTCGAAGAAGCGCGTGACGCGCCCGGCGCGCTCGCGCGGCAGCGCGATGGCGAACTTCTTCTTAAAGGCGAGTCGTCCCGCGCGCGCGGGGTTGTGGACGTTGATGGCGGTGAAATAACGGCCGGGCGCGACGAGGCCGTAACCCTGCGGCGCGACGGCGGGCGCGCGGCCGCAGACGAACTTCGCCGCGTACTGGTATTCGATCCGCGCGGGCGCCTGCGCCGCCCCGGTGGCGAGCAGCGCCGCGACGATTAAGAGTGACGCGAAGAGAAGACGGGAACGGGACAGGTCGGGCATCTTAACCTCCTGTTGGGTGAAGCGGTGAAACCGCAGGCGCCGGCGCGCTCGCCCGGACGCGGGCGCAGGGGGCGCTTTGACAGTCAGAGTTAGAGGCGGAGGGCGGCCGGCGCGAGGGAGCCGGGCGCTCGGAATGCCGCGTGAGACTGACGCCGCGGGATGAAGCGGCGAAAGCGTTAGACTTCTAAAGACGGTGTGTTGCCGCGAACGCGAGCAACATACGCCCCTTCCCGGGGCGCGTCAATCTCCACCGGGGTGCGCGCCCCGCAGCCTGCCGCGGGGCGGTTGATTTCAAATCTTTAAAGTCGCTGTGCTAAATTCGGGGCGAACCTCCCAACTTTTTCAAGCCGAGACTTTCCGCAGGAGGGAACCGATGAAACTTCTCTTCACACGCGCGTGCGCACTGGCCCTCGCGCTCACGGCTCTGCCTTACGCGCAGGCGCAGGGCGTGCGCTTCACCGTCGAGGAGATGCTCAAGCTCCAGCGCGTCGCAGACCCGCAGCTCTCGCCGGACGGCCGCTGGGTGGCCTACCAGGTCGGCGTCCCCGAGGTGGCCGCCAACCGCAGCCGCACGCAAATCTACGTCGTCCCGGCGTCGGGCGGCGAGCCGCGCCGCCTGACCGACGGCGCCTCCTCTGCCACCGCGCCGCGCTGGTCGCCCGACGGCCGCCGCATCGCCTTCACGACCGGCGGGCAAATCTGGACGATGAAGCCCGACGGCTCAGACCGCGAGCAGGTGACGGACATCTCGACCGGCGCGGCCGACCCCGTCTGGTCGCCCGACGGGAGGCTCATCGCCTTCGTCTCGAACGTCTACCCCGAGTGCCGCGACGACGCCTGCAACAAGCGGCGCGAAGAGGAGGCCGCGCGCAACCCCGTCAAGGCGCAGGTCGCCGAGCGCCTGCTCTACCGGCACTGGACGGAGTGGAAGGGCGGCAAGCGCACGCACGTCTTCGTCGTCCCCTCGGGCGGCGGGCAGGAGCGCGACCTGACGCCCGGCGACTGGGACTCCCCGCCGTTCTCCCTGGGCGGCCCGCCCGACTACGCCTTCTCGCCCGACTCGAAGGAGCTCGCCTTCGCGCGCAACACCGACCGGATGGAGGCGACCTCGACCAACGGCGACATCTTCGTCGTCGCCGTCGCGGGCGGCGAGCCGCGAAGAATCACGGGCGACAACAAGGGGGCGGACTCGACGCCCGTCTACTCGCCCGACGGACGCTACCTCGCCTACCGCTCGCAGGCGACGCCGACGTTCGAGGCCGACCGCTGGCGCCTGATGCTCTACGACCGGCAGACGCGCCGCGTGCGCGAGCTCCTGCCGCGCTTCGACGCCAACGTCGAGGGCTTCGTGTTCGCGCCCGACTCGCGCTCGGTCTTCTTCGTCTCGGGGCAGCGCGGCGAGCATCCCATCTTCAACGCCGGGCTCGAAGGCGCGGCACCCCCCGCCAAACTCATCGACGGCTTTAACGACGACGTGAACATCTCCGCGGACGGCCGCCTCCTCGTCTTCACGCGCTCGACGGCCGCCGTGCCGGCCGAGATTTACACGGCGCGCATGGACGGCGTCGTGCCGCTGGGGCGCGCCGGCAACCAAGCCGCCGCGCTCACGCACCACAACGACGCGCAGATGGCGCGCTACGGGCTGCGCCCGGCGGAGGAGTTGACGTGGGCGGGCGCGGGCGGCGCGAAAATCGCGGGCTGGCTCTTCCGCCCGCCCGACTTCGACGCGTCGAAGAAGTACCCGCTCGTCGTGCTCGTCCACGGCGGGCCGCAGAGCGTCTGGAACAACAACTGGGGCTACCGCTGGAACCCGCAGGTTTACGCGGCGCGCGGCTACGTCGTCTTCATGCCGAACCCGCGCGGCTCGATCGGCTTCGGCCAGCAGTTCACCAACGAAATCTCCGGCGACTGGGCGGGCAAGGCTTACACGGACATCATGAACGGCGTCGTCAAGGTCGCCGCGATGCCGTTCGTAGACCGCGGCAACGTCGCCGCGGCCGGCGCGTCTTACGGCGGCTACATGGTCAACTGGATGCTCGGGCACAACGACCACCCGCAGGTGCGCTTCAAGACCTTCGTCTCGCACGCCGGCGTCTTCAACCTGACGAGCATGTACGGCGCGACCGAGGAGCTTTGGTTCGTCGAGTGGGAGTTCAAGGGGACGCCCTGGGCTAACCCCGCGCTCTACGAGCGCTGGTCGCCGCACCGCTTCGCCGCGCGCTTCAAGACGCCGACGCTCGTCACGCACGGCGAGATCGACTACCGCGTCCCCATCGACCAGGGGCTACAGCTCTTCACGTACCTACAGCGGCAGGGCGTCGAGTCGAAGCTCGTCGTCTTCCCCGACGAGGGTCACTGGATTCTGAAGCCCGCCAACTCGCTCTTCTGGTACACGAACGTCCTCGACTGGCTCGACGCGCACCTGAAGCGCACGACTTAGAGGGGGGCTGACACGCGGATGCCCGACAAGACTCTTCTCGCACTCGTCCTTTCGTTACTCGCGTTCGCCGGCGCGGGCGCGGGCACCCCGGCCGGTAAAGAGACGCCGCCGCTCGCGCGCTCGCGCCAGCTCGTCGTGGTGACGACGGGCGACTGGGACGCGGTCGGCGGAGTCTTGCGTCGCTTCGAGCGGAAGGGGACGCGCGGGGCGTGGGCGCAGGTCGGCGCGGAGGTGCCGGTGGTCGTCGGGCGAAACGGGCTGGGCCGGGACCCGGGTTTTAAAGACGCGCCCGCGGGCGTGCCTTTGAAGAAGGAGGGCGACGGCAGGGCGCCCGCCGGCGTGTTCCAGCTGGGCCCCGCGTTCGGCTTCGCGCCCACGAGCGAGGTCTCGTGGCTGCGTATGAGTTACACGCCGCTGACGCCCTCGACCGAATGCGTGGACGACCCGGCCTCCGCCCGCTACAACCTGATCGTGGACAGGGACACGGCCGGCGCGGCGGACTGGCGTAGCTCGGAGCGCATGCGCGAGGTCGAGGGCTACCGCTGGGGGCTCGTCGTCGCTTACAACGCCGCGCCGCCCACGCCCGGGCGCGGCTCCTGCATCTTCCTACACGTCTGGGCCGGCCCCGGGAAGGGCACGGCCGGATGCACCGCGATGGACGAGGAGCAGCTCGGAAGGCTCCTCCGCTGGCTCGACCCCGCGAAGCGCCCGCTGCTCGTCCAGCTCCCCGACGGCGAGTACGCGCGCCTGCGCGGGCCCTGGCTTCTCCCGCCGGCCAACGTGAAATAGAGCGCCGCCCGTCCCGCGCAAAAAAAAATGGGACGCCGCGTACCCGCCAGTACCGGCGTCCCCGCGCCGCGGCCCGCACCCGACACAGCGGGGCCGCGCGCGCCGGGGCGCTCCGTCGCCTGACGGCCCCCCGGTTATCAAACTTTTCACTTCAAGTCTTCACTTCGAGTCACGCGCTCCCGCCGACACACAACTCTTCCCCCGCCACCTTCAACCCTGCTTCGGCTTGCGCGCGAGCAGACGGGCGATGGTCTCCGCGGAAGGGTGCGGGGGCGGGGGCCGGGTGCCCGCCTCTGCGTTTAAAACGTGCCGGGCTGCCGCCGCCGGAAAGCGTTCTCCGGCGGGATAGTATTCGTGTGTTTGGAACTTCTTTAGTCGGGCGCCGGATAGTCGGGGATTGCGAGAAAGCCGACGAGGAGGCGCTCAGCGGCAAAGAGTAAGCCCGTCTACACGCCGAGGCAACAAAAATATCCGCGCGCGTTGCCGGGCGCAGAGCGAATCTGTTGGGGTTATCTTTTCCTGCAAAATTTACGGCGCTTACCGGCGACCAGAACTCACAATCCGACCCCGTTTATAGAGTCTCGCGGACGGATGAGGGCGCAGCCGTCTCGACCCTCATGCCGGCCTTCGCGCGCGCGGAGACCCGCGCACGGGCTTTGAGCAAAACCGGGAAACAAACTACTATGGTAGCCCTGAGACCCTGACACAATTCGTTCGAGAGACCACCCACGGAGGGGAAGGATTTGCCATGAGCGCGACCAGCGACAGCAGCAGCAAAGAGACCCTGACCATCACGGACAACCGCACGGGCAAGCAGTACGAGCTGCCGATTAAGGACGGCACCATCCGCGCGATGGACTTGCGTCAGATCAAGACCGAGGACGCCGAGGACTTCGGGCTGATGACCTACGACCCGGCGTTCATGAACACCGCGTCGTGCAAGAGCACCATCACCTACATCGACGGCGACCGCGGCGTCCTCGAATACCGCGGCTACCCCATCGAGCAGCTCGCCGAGCAGAGCAGCTACCTCGAAGTCGCCTACCTCCTCCTCCACGGCGAGCTGCCGACCGAGGAGGAGCTGGGCGGCTGGATTCACAACGTCACGCACCACACCTTCATCAACGAGAACATCCGCAAGGTGCTCGACGGCTTCCACCACAGCGCGCACCCGATGGGCATGTTCGAGGCGATGGTCGCCGCGCTCTCGACCTTCTACCCCGAATCGAAGAACATCCGCGACGAGGCGTGCCGCCGCAAGCAGATTCACCGGCTCATCGCCAAGGTGCCGACCATCGCCGCCTTCGCCTACCGCCACCGCGTCGGCCTCCCCATCTCGTACCCCGACAACGACCTCTCGTACGAGGGCAACTTCCTCAACATGATGTTCAAGACGACGGAGCTGAAGTACAAGCCGAACCCGGTGCTTGAGCGCGCGCTCTCCGTCCTCTTCATCCTCCACGCCGACCACGAGCAGAACTGCTCGACCAACGCGATGCGCTCCATCGGCTCGGCCGAGACCGACCCGTACTCGGCGCTCGCCGGCGCCGCGGCCGCGCTCTACGGGCCGCTCCACGGCGGGGCGAACGAGGCCGTTCTAAGGATGCTCAACGAGATCGGCACGGTCTCCCGCGTCCCCGAGTACATCAAGCGGGTCAAGGCCGGCGAGTTCCGCCTGATGGGCTTCGGCCACCGCGTCTACAAGAACTACGACCCGCGCGCGCGCATCATCAAGGACATCGCCTACGAGGTCTTCGAGGTAACGGGCCGAGACCCCTTGCTCGACCTCGCGCTCGAACTCGAACGCATCGCGCTCGAAGACGAGTACTTCGTCAAGCGCCGCCTCTACCCGAACGTGGACTTCTACTCGGGGATCATCTACCGCGCGATGCGCTTCCCCGTGGACATGTTCCCCGTGCTCTTCGCCATCCCGCGCACGTCGGGCTGGCTCGCGCAGTGGGTCGAACTCCTCAACGACCCCGAACAGAAGATCGCGCGGCCTCGCCAGATTTACCTGGGCGCGCGCACGCGCGACTACGTCCCGATGGCCAGGCGCGACGGCGCGGCCGCGGGTCAGGCCGCCGGCGGCTGAGAGCTTGCGGCGGCGCTACACTTCGCCCGAAGTCGAGACCGCGGGGGCGCGCGGACGCGTCCCCCCTTCACATCCTTCCGGAAGACGGCTCCCGTAGCGTCTGATTGTGGTTTGGCCCGCGCAATCCGTGGTCGAAGATGGGGAACGGCTCCAAAAAAGTAGACCTCCGCAAAGCGCCCAGGACGGACGACGAGCGTTGGAAAGAGCTGCTCAGGCTGATGGCCGTGCCCGGGCATGCGGGCGTCTACGTCCTCGGGTGCTTCGCACGCCACGTCACCTTCTACTCGCAGCAGGTGCGCGCCCTGAACCTGATAGACGCGCTGTGCAAGACCGGAGCGGTCGCCGACGGCGGCTCGGTCGGCGTGGTGGGCGCGGGGCTCGCGGGGCTGACCGCGGCGGCCGCCGCCCTGCGTCGCGGCCTCACCGTCCACCTCTTCCAGGAGGACGACGACCCGCAGAACGACCCCGGAAGAATGCCCCTACAGATGAACTCGGACGAGCGTTGGGTTGACCCGTTCATCTACGACTGGCCGCTCCGTTCGGAGGCCGCGGGCGAGGAGTCGGCCGCCGAGAACGTCGCCGCCGGCCTGCCCCTTCTTGACTGGGAGTCGGCGTCGCCGAGCGACATACGCAGGCAGGTTCTCGACAAGTTCAAGGACATCGTCGCCGGGGAGAGGGCGAAGGCGAAGCGCGGCCCGGATTGCATCAGCTTCCACCGGGCGAAGGTCACGAAAGACAACCTCGTGTGCGACGGCGACGGCCGGTGGCAGAAGTTAATCGAAGTAGATAAAGCCTCGCCGCCCGTCGCCGTTGACGCGCTGATTCTTGCAGTGGGGTTCGGCGTGGAGGACGAGCCCGCCAAGACCAGCTATTGGGAGAACGACGGGCTCGGGAGCAGGCGGGCGAACGACAAATCCTACCTCGTGTCGGGCGCGGGCGACGGCGGCCTCACCGACGTGATGCGCCTGTGCATCGCAGACTTCAAGCACCGCACGGTGCTGGACAAGTTCAAGGGCACGGGGGCCATCGGCGAGAGGCTCAAAAAGGCCGTCAGAGAGGGCCGGCCCGAACTCGAAAAGTATTTCATACGCGAGGCCGCGAATGTGGAGGTCTCCGACGAAGACCTGAATAACTATCTGGCCCCGCGGAAGACGGATGTCTACCTCGCCTCATCGCCCGCGCAGCTTTTCGGAGCCGGGTCGAGGGCGTCCATCCTCAACCGGCTGATCGTGGCCTGGCTGTTCTACAAGGGGCGCTTCAGGATCGTGGACGCGAGGCTGCGCGTCCCGCCCGGGCCGGGAAGCGACGGGAGCGTGGAGTTCGCGCGTTGGGGCGGCGACGACCCCGAGCCCGCCCCGCCCGCCCTGACCTTTCAGAACATACCGGACGACCCCTTCAAGCGTGAGGACGACCCCGCACCGCACAAGTATGACGCGGTCATCGTGCGGCACGGGCCGGGGCAGGCCGGCGCCGGCCCCCGCAGAGTAAGTCCCCTTGAGGCGTGCTTCCCGGCCTTCTGGGAGAAGAGTCAGGAGAATCTGAGCTACTGGAAGGAGATGCCCCACTGGGACGACTGGACGAGGCGTCCCGTCTGGGGGGCGAACGACTTCGCAGAGCCGCCGCCGCTCGACCCGCCGGCCGTCAAGGGGCGCACGTACCTCGTGGTCGAACACCCGAAGACGGAAGGCATCGTGCGTAGCACGCTCGCGAGGGTCATCCGCCGGCTGCACGAAAATGACGACGCCGACGCCCCCGCGCCGACCCTCATCCCCCTGAACCTCGACGAAGAGTTCGAGAATCCGCACCGGTTCGGCCGCGCGGTGCGCGCGCTCTGCCGCGCGGACGTGGTGGTCTTCGACCTGAGTGAAGAGAAAAGATGCCCCGAGGCTTACGTCCTGCTCGGCATCCGCTCGGTCGCACGCAGGGGAATCACCATCGTCACGACGCGCTTCAAGAATCCTTCGTCCGCGGTCACGGCCACCGACGGCTCGCCCGAGCCCGAAGTCGTCGAACTCCCGCCCGAGCCCGAAGAATCGGACGCCCCGTTCTCGGTGCCCGAGTTGCCGTTCCTGCTCCAGGACATCAACTTCTGCGGGTGGGGTAAAAAAGAGGACGCCTTCGTCACGCGGTTGAGGAGGGCGATTGAGGAGGGGCGCGCCCGCGCCGACAGGCTGGGGCTCATCTACCGCGACCTGCCGGCCTACGAGGAGGTGCGCCAGCTCGGCCCGAGGCCGGAAGACTACAGAGTCCTGCCGCCCGACGAGGCGGTGCTCTTCCTCTGCCCGCTCGACCAGACGTACCGGGAAAAGAATGGCTCGTGGCTCAAGGCGCGCGCCGGCGCGGAGGACACGGGGAGGTACATCGTCGAATCGCCTTCGCCCGAGCGGACGAGCATCAAGCTCTACAACGCCATACGCAGGACTCAGTTCTGCGTCGTGGATTGGACGCAGCGGCGGCCGAACGTCTTCTTCGAGCTGGGCGTCCGGCTCGCCGCCAGCCCGATGCCGCCCGTCTGCGTGATTCACAAGGGCGAAGAGTGGGCGAAGAAGTCGGCGAAGGACGAAGAGTTGGCGAAGAAGTCGGCGAAGGGCGAGAAGGTGGGCGGGATATTCAATCTGTTCCGGCCGATCGTCTACGACAACCCGGGGACGTTCGAGGAACGGGAGCGGGTCGAGGGAGAGATACAAAATCGGAAGTGGGCTCTGGGCCAGAAAGACCCCGCCGCCGCGTGGCCGCTGGAGGACGCCGCCACCATGTCGCCGAGCTTCGTCTACGAGCAGGTCAGGGCAGCCGTCCCGGCCGAGGAGGAGGACTGGAACACCCCCGTCTGGCGGGAGCTTCGGAAGAAGGCCGACTTGATCCTGGGCTCGCAGCCCATCCAATACCCCGACCCGCCCATTCTGTTCGGCGACGACTACGAACTCAAAACCCGGGCCGGCTGGAGCGGGCTCGACCGCCTCTTCGCCGCCTGGTACTTCCTTGAGCGCAGGCACGGCATCGGAAAGCTGTTGGACGGCGGCGCGCCGCTCGACGAGGACGCGGAGCCCTGGAAGTCCTGGCTCGACACGGGGAGGTTGATAAGGCGGCTGCTCAAGGACAAGGAGGCCGACGTCGATTACTCGCGGATGCGGGACGAGGTCGAAAAACTTCTCAACACGGTTAAGGCGAACGCAAAGGCCAGTCGCGGGGGCACACGATGAAGGTACAGATTGAAAAGGCGCTCTCCGTCAAAGACCTCGCGGTGGACGAGCGCGACGCCCGCGATTTGGGCGAGGCCCTCACGTTAATCGACGAGGCGATTGAGCCGCTCGAAGAGTTGTGGGCTCAGAAGGGCGAGGCCATCGACGCCGCCGGCGCCGGCGCGAGCCCGGACGAGCGCGACCTGGTCGCGGCGCTCGCGGAGACCTACGGCGTGAAGGGCGGCATCCTGAGGTCGAGCGGAGACCCCGAGAACGCCGTCCGCGCTTACGACAAGGGGCTCGACTTCGAGCGGCACCCGGCGCGGAGAGTCGACAGCTCCTACAACCTCGTCCAGGGCTTGACCAACCGCGTGCTCGCGGCGCCGGGCGTGGCGGGCGCGGCCGAATGGGAGGTGCTTTCAAAAGACATGTGGCGGGAGCTCGAAGAGGCCGGCCGCGAAATTCAACGGCAGCTCGAAGGCAGCAGGCGCAACGACCCCTGGGCGGCGGCCGACATGCTCACCGTCAAACTGCTCCTCGCCCCGCGAGACCCGCGCGACGGCGCGCGGAAGGTGGAGCAGGCTTACGCCGAATTCGAGGAGCTAAAGCCGAAAGCCTCCGTCTACGAATCGACCCTGAGGGCGCTCAACGACCTCAAGGACTGTCTGGAAAGGGTAGACGAAGACGAGCGGTCTGAAAATTTGAAGGTCATCGTCGGGCAGCTCGGCTCGATCACCGGGCGGCTCAGAGAGGGGGCCGCGGAGGCCAAAGGCCGTTAGGAGGGCTGCGCCCCGCCCGCCTGTTTTTTATGAAGCTCGTCCCGGCGTCGCTTTAAAGCCGCAGTGAAGTTTTAGTAAAGCTCTCCGCCGCCGTCCGTCTGCCCGCTGCCCGCCGCCCCGGCGTCGGCCGCGTCGTCGTTGGTTCTATCGCCTTCGGCCATCGCCCGGTCTCCTGTCGGCATGTTTTCGGGAGTGAATTGCGAGGCCACTGTAGGCGTCGCGCGTCCACGCGGTCTGTCCCTCTACGGATAGTCTGCGTGCGGCAGGGTACGCTTCCGAACTGCCGTCTCACGAGGCCAAGGTTATGATTGCGGGACACATTCGACAATGTGATTGGTTAGCATAATGCTCGTGGCGGCCGCCGCGACTTTTGTTCGCGGCGGGCCGTCCGAGAGGCACTGCGGCCACTGCGGCCCGCGCCCGATT
>DASWNR010000563.1:0-5087 GCA_036399155.1 Pyrinomonadaceae bacterium | reverse complement strand
CTTCTAGCTCGTAGCGTTCGCCGTCCACAATGACATACTTCCTGGTGCCCCTGTACTCCTCTGCCCCGTCGTAATCCTCGCCCTCGTCCAGCGCCGCGCCGTACTCGGCCATAAGGTTTCTTATCTTGGATAAGAATTCTTCTGCCCTGCTCGAAGCCATGACCGCCCCTCCCCCTCCCCGCCTAATTACGGTCGGCGAATCCGCTGGCATACGCCTTCACTCGGCGAGCGCCTTGCGTCTCTTTTCGTTAATCCTCGGCTTGGAGAGCATTGGCTGTAGCTTCTCCTTCACCCCCTCGCCCCAGCTGGTCGCCGCCTCCGCGTCCGGCTGCTCGTCGGCGACGGCCATCTGCACCGCGAACTCGACGTACCCCAACAGCGTTTCCGCCGTGTCCCGGTTGTTGATGTAGCCGTTCTTGCTCCTGACCGCTTCATCTACCAGCGCCTCGAAGTCCCGCCGCGCCTGCCCCCGCCCCGAAACGGTCTTGATGGTGTAGACGAGGTGGTGGCGGTCGTCGGCCTCCTTGATGAACTGCTGGGCTTTGAAGCCGAAGTATAACCAGCGCACGGCCCAAATGAACGCCCCTATAGTGACCGCGAACGCGGCCAGCACGAGCAGAATAAAGATTAGATTGGACATTCAAACTCCCTCTAAATTAAGCCTAGTGATTCACTAGCCTTGTTCCGCGCCGGGGTCTTGTGTCCCCCGCGCGTCTGCCGGGCGGCGTGCCGGCGCAGCTGGTGAACGGCCCGTACATTGTGAGCAGACGCAAGCTATCCTCGGCCGGTCTGCGCAATGGCCGCAGTTCGCACAGAACGGCGTCCCTACCTCATTCAACTCGTGACAGTGTGAACAGCTTATTCTTGAACGGGTAATCATGGTCATTCGCCTCCTGCCCTAAATACAGTCGAGCGGCGGCGAAGTTCGACAACTATTTTAGGTTACGAATTAAGAGAGCAAAAACCGTGACAAGGGCTATTGCGCTGGTTAGACCGATGCCGCAGTTGATGATTACTAAGCTCAGGTCATTCCACGGTTCGCGGCTGTAATCTTCGTATTTACCGCGCAAGGAAAGCGCCCTGACATTTGCCGCCAACGCCGCGAGCAGGAAGGTGGCGATGATGGCGCTTTCGCCGGCCGGTGGGATGTATTTAACGTGGATGCCAAAGCCTTGCTCCGCAAAGATAACTACGGCGAGCATGGCGACGCTGAACGCGGTGAAGCCTAATGCCGTTAGCGTGTCGGCACGTCTGAGCATCTTCGCCGGCACTCTGAAAAGTAAGAGCCTCCCCACGTCCTTCAACCCTCCGCGCCCCAAGCCCGGTGAATCATTAGGCTTATTCCACGGCCTCCCTGTACGGAAGCGGCGAACGATGTAGCGGCCAGTTCGCCGCGACGATCTCGGCCGCCGTCTCCTCGAACACGCCGAACCGTGCCATAAGGTAGTTGATAAGCTCCCCCTCCTCCTCCCTGGTGAAAGGGTGCATCCTGGCGTTCTGATACTCCCTCACGTATTGCTCGGCGAGCGTGTGGCAGTTTGCTTCCCCGCCCCGCCTCTTTATCGCCCCCTCAAGCTCCTTGTCTTGAAGGTACGTGAGCAGCTGTCCGACATAGCCGGAGCCGAAGGTGCCGACCGTGAAGATGATCGCAAGGGCGAGCAGGAGTCTCCAAACGAGAACGTATCCCGCCGATGTGTCGTCCTTCAACGACGCGAGCGCGAAGGCCGTCCACGTCATAAGGGCAGACAGAAGCATTACCCTTTGCGCTTCGGGGAGACTCCTGATAACAGCATCCCTAGATGTATTCATGCCTCAAAACTCCCTCGGTCTAAGCCTGGTGATTAAGTAGCCTTAGCTTTCCCGGCAAGCGCGGCCTCGTATGCGGCTAACATGGCCTCGAACGATTCCCACATCTCGATTCCTGCGCACGCCTCGTCAATCGCCCGCTGGTCAACTACCCCCCTCGACGTGAGTACGCGGACGCTGATGTTTGAGTAACCTTCCACGGCCACGTAGCCGACGCAAGGCGTCTCCTCGTCCTCTGTCGAGTAGTGGCAGGCCATGACGGGACGGAAGGCGTCGCCCCGGCCGACCGTGTTCCTGAGCCTCCGCATCTTCTTGATGTTGAAGCCCGGTATGTCGCCGCCCCCGACCTTAGAGGACTTCCGCCACGGGCAAGTAGGGCATGGGGTCGTGCCGCACTTCACATCTTGGGTGTTGGTAAGGTCCATCCCGCTCAAGCCTAGTTAATAACTACGCTTATTCGACTCTTCCCTCGCGTTTCGTCGTTCGATGAGTCGGCTGGCGATGCACATGGCGTTGATGAGCGCGACAACGGGAAGGAGTTTCCAAAGCATGTAATCCAGCCATTCCCGCCCCCCTACCGCCCCCTCGACGTAATAGACGATCAAGAGCAGCGCGACGTAAATAATGTCGAGAAGGAAGGTCAGTCCCGCAAGTACCTCGCCAATGGTTGCCGGAGCTTCTTCCCTTTTGTTCGTAGTGTCAGGATTGTGGCTCACTGAGTAATTCCCTCCTAATGCCCCAAGCTTCTAACATCAAAGGCGTAATGACGGCCCCCGTCTCGCCCTTACTCTGTAGCAGCGCGTAGATGAGCGTGAGTGTGGTTAAGAGCATATTCCTACCTCGGCAAGTTGTACCTTTTGACTTCGTTCTTTTCCGTCCAGACGACAAGCCCCTTCGATATGTCGAACTCGAAGCCGCCGTATTCGATGTGGTACATATACCCGCCGAGCGCCGACGTGGAGGTTATGTCTGCGTGCTCTAACCGGCAGGGCGCGGCCTCGTCCCCGGTGGCCGTCGCCGGGACCTTCATCACGTCGAGCACTTCACAGCCGTCTTTCGACAGGCCGATAGTTATGTCCCTGTCCTGGTTCCCGCGGGATAACGCGATGACGGCGACGGCCGCCACTAACAACGCGAGCAGTAGGCGTTTCATAGTTCGCACCATGCCCGGTGATTAACCGGCCTCCTCGATGAAATCCTCCTCGGCCGTCGTGACTACCAGCTGCACCTGAGCGCGCCGGCCGTCTTCCAGCCGCATCGTGCCGAGTGCGACGCTCTGCGACTCGACGGGGCTTCCGCTCAACTCGGCGAACGTCTCGTGTAGGGAAGTGCGGAACTTCCCCAAGTAATCGTCCATGTTGTTGCTTTCCATGCGCCTCTCAGCCTTTCAAATTTAAGCCTAGTTAATCACTAGCCTTGCCCCGCCCCGCTATTTGGCGGGCGTCTCAAGCAGCTTTGAGTATCGTTCGTAAGCTTCGGGGTTGACGATTGCCATAAGGCCGATCATCGCCACCACGAATTCTATGTTGTCGGCCGCAACGTCATTACGTATGTCGTCGGACACGTTCAGCCATTCCTCAACGGCCTTGCCCGCCGCTTTCGCTACCGCATCCGGTTCTTTATCAGCTGCCATTTCGTCCTCCGAATAAAGGGGGCTTGGTCAGTCCCCGGCCTGCCCGTTCCGCCTGACCGCCTCGTTGATGGCGGCAACCAACTCCTCCTTGCTCATCTCCGCGTCGAACTCGGCCTCGTGCGCCGCCGCGAGACTGAGCAGTTCGGTCTTGTTCTTCCTCATTAAGTTTACGGGCCGCGCCCGCCGCGCCTTCCGCCTCCGGCCGAGCTTGCGGCGCGTGCGCCTCGTGATGGGCGTGATGAAGGGGTCGTGGAGCCGTTCGACGGCCTCGCGCTTGGCGCGCTCCCCGCGGCGGCTGTAGCGCCCCGTCGTGTCGAAGCTCGCGTGCCGCGCCAGTTCCCGCGCCGTCTCGCCGTCCGTCGCGTCGAGCAGGTTTGAGATGTAGGTGCGGCGCAGGTCGTGGGGCGTGCATCGCTCGATCCCCGCCGCGCGAGCGCGCCGGAGCACGGCGCGGTAGACGGCCTGGTGCGAAATCTCCTCGCCCGCCTGCACCCGCCCCTCAAGGTCGAAGGGCGAGAGCATGGGGCCTGCGCGACGGCCGCGCACTCTCAGCCACTCGGCGACCGCACGCGCGTAGCCTTCCGTCAGAGGCAGACGCGCCTCCCGCCCGCCCTTGCCTATGAGCCGAACGGCGCTCGCCTCCGGGTCGAAGGCTTTGACCGGGAGCCGGGCGATCTCCTCGCGCCGCAGGCCAGCGCCGAGCGCGAGCGCGAGCAGGCAGGCGTCGCGCCTCCCCCTCGCCGTGCGGTCGGCCGCGCAGACCCCAACCAGCCGGTCGCACTCCTCTTCGGAGAGCATACGCCCGCGGGGCAGGCGCTCAAGCCTGACGCCCTCCACGTCGAGGAGGTCGGCCAGTTCGTCGGCGCTCATCTGGTGTCGGCGGCGGGCGCAGCGCGCGACCTGCCTGACCCCGCAGAGCACCATGTTCAAGGTCGAGGGCGATGCGCCGTCGAAGAGGAGCCGGGAGCGCAGGTAGGCGACGTGCTCGTAACGAACCTCGCCCCAGGGGAAGGTCAGACAGTCGGAGCCGGGCAGGAGCAGCCCGGCCGCCCGGTCGAGGCGCTGGCGCATACTGCGCCGGCCGTTCTCGCGCAGCCGCGAAAGGTAGTCGTCGGCCGCGTTGACCTCCGCGCCCGGACGCAGCCTCGCGCTCGACTCCCCGGCCGGGACGCACGCCGGGACCGCGCGCACGGAGACGACGCGCAGGATGGGCGGCGGGGCGGGGAAGTCCCCCCCGGCGGCGAGGGGGTGTATGTGATTAACCTTTCTCATACACTTGGCGCGCGTGAAATCGGCTCCGAAAAGCCCCGTCTCCTAACTCACTGTCGCGGGAAGAACCAGCCCGGATTGAAGGCGACCGCGAGCGCCGTCCCGATCAGCAGCGCGTAGCTGATGGCCTGAAAGACCCGCACGACGATGTAGGCCGTGCCGTCGCCCGACGCGACGTATTCGCGGTGACTCTGGCGCACGGTATAGGCCGTCAAGACATAGGCGAAGCCGGCCGTCGCGTAGAAGCCGTATTGCAGGATCGCGGGCGACCCCGGCCCCGACGCCGCGGCCGTCCACGCCGCGAATATGAGCGCGGCGAACCCCCACGCGGAAGCTACGCCCGTCGCCTGCCTGAGAATCATCACGCCCCCCTTAAACG
>DASWNR010000562.1:0-2598 GCA_036399155.1 Pyrinomonadaceae bacterium | reverse complement strand
CCGCGCCCCGCTGAAATCGACGCCGTAAATCGTCCGAAACTTCAACACTACACTTCCCTCTGCTCGCTCGGCGTTCTTCATCTCGCCGTAAACACTAAAGTAGGCACTCAACCCAATGGGATCGAGCGCCTACTTAAACTTCAACCCGAACTTGTCGAGTAGCCTACTTCCGCTTGTTGCGCTCGCGGTCGGTCGCGCCGGGGTGGGAGAACTGGGCGTAGGCGACGCGGAAGAGTTCGGAGAGCGCCTGCGCGGTCTCGGGCGTGAGGTTGCGGTCGGCGCGAAGGTGCGCCTCGACGATGGAGGGCGTCGGCTCCTGCGGGAAGTAGACGACCGCCTCGGCGTCGCCGCTCTCCGTGTTGCGGCCCGACATGATCCGCTCCATCGGCACGTCGAGCCAAGAGGTCAGGCGCGCGATGTTGTCGGCGTCGGGCTTACCCGTGCCGTTCTCGATGCGCGAGAGCGTCGAGGCCGAGACTTTCGTCTCGTCGGCCACGTCCCTCAGCGAAAGCCCCATCTCCTCGCGCTTGCGCCGGATTGCGCGCCCCAACTCCACCGTGTTGACTAAACTCTTCGATTGATCTGCCATTTTCGGCCTCCTTCGGCGGCGCGCGGGGCGTCCACACGGACTCCGCCGCCACCCTTTCGACCCTCAACATAGCACAAGAAAATTTCCTGCGCAAGACCTTGTTTTATGCTTGCAACAAACCGAGAACTGCGGTACACTGTTTCACGTATGAAACAGAGCGTTGCAGCAAACACGCGGCGTCCTGAGATTCAAGGAGTGAAACAGAAGGTGAGCGACACGGTTTGGGAGACGTTCGACGGCCTGTTCAAGACCCTGCACCGGCAGGGTCGCCGGGTCGAGGAGTTGGAACGAAGGGTCGTCGAGCTTGAGCGCCGCTTGCAGGAGCGCGCCGGCTTTACGGCGCAGCCCGAGGCGGCCGAGCGGGTCACGCAGATGCCCGCCGAGCGCGCCGCCTGAGAGTTTCCGAGAGGTTCGGACGGAGGATTTAAGTCATGACTGCCGTACTCGACAAGAAAGCTTTGATGCGCGACAAGCGCGCGCAGGGCATCGCCGCGATGGGTCTGGTGAGCCGCGAGGGCGACCGCTTCCGCGTCACCACGCCGACCCTGCGGGGCCGTCGCGCCTCCTACGAGGTCTGGCGCGACGAGGCGGGGCGGGTGCGCTGCACCTGTCTTGAGTTCGAGGAGCAGTCGACGGAAGACCCGCGCTACCGCTGCGAGCACATCCTCGCGGTCAAGCACGCCGTCCTCGCCAAGAACACGGAGGCCGCCGCCATCCAGCAGGCGGCCCAGAAGGTTTCCGCCCCGCAGGCGCAGGGCGCGACTCCCGAGAACGTTGTTGCGGCGGAGACGCCCAACACATTGACGCAACCCGCATCCGAGAAGCTCGGCGAGGCTGCCGCGGAGGCTCAACTCAGAGCACCGCGCAAAGCGCCGCGCTTCGTACGGGAGCAGAACGAGCAGCCGGAAGCTCGGACGGAGGTCGAAATCGTCGCCGCCGCCGAGACTCCTCAGCGTTCGCTCGCGGAACACGAAGAGACAGAGGAGCCAGAGATGACGAAGAAAGCAACCGCACACGTTCAGAAGGCGGGCGATGAGCAGGACTTCATCACCGCCGAAGAGTACGAGCAGCACGCGTCGGCGCCGGTCGTGCCGCTCTCGTTCGCAAAGACTTTGAGCACGCTCAAGCAGCCGGTCGACCCGCGCCTCATCAAGACGCGCGAGGGCTGGCGCGACCGCAACGGCAACCAGCACATGGTCGAGTACGTCGAGTGGCACGCCGTCGCAGACATCCTCGACCGCGTCGCCCCGACCTGGTCGCACGCCGTGCGTGGCATCGTCCAGATCGGAGACATGGTCGCCGTCACCTGCGCCATCTCCATCGACGGCGTCACGCGCGAGGGCGTCGGCACGGGTAACGCCGACAACGAGACGGGCATCAAGAAGGCCGAGCACGACGCGCTGAAGCGCGCCGCCATCAAGTTCGGCATCGCGCGCGAGCTTTACCAGCGCGAGTCCGAGGTCATCGAGCGCGAGGGCTCGGGCCCGCAGCCCGGCGAATTCCCGCGCGACCCGCTCGCCAAGTCGATGGCCGACCTCGTCACGCCGAAGCAGCTCGGCATGATCCGCGCTCTCGCGCGCGAGGCGGGCGTCGACATGGACGAGGAGTGCCAGTCGGCGATGCGCGTCCGCACCGAGGAGCTGTCGAAGCGCGCCGCTTCGAGCTTCATCGACCACCTCAAGGGGTTGCAGAACCAGCAGCAGAACTTCGAGGTGCGCCGCGCGAGCTAGTTGGGCGGCCGGGCGGCGGGCGTCAGGCGCGTGAAGCGAACCGCCCGCCGCCTCGGACATCTAAACAACTGCTCAACGGCAAGGGGGTGAAGAGAGATGACTACAGAAGAGTTGATTGAAGAGATGAAGCCGCTCACGCTCGAACTCGACTACGCCGACGAGGCGGAGGTTCGCGAGGGCGGGCGGGCGGATACGACCGGGGTCGAGCCCGGCGAGCAGAAGACGAAGAAGGAGCAGATCGTCTCCCTCTTCGAGTCCGGCACCAGGGACATCGCCGAG
>DASWNR010000561.1:0-2574 GCA_036399155.1 Pyrinomonadaceae bacterium | reverse complement strand
GGCGCGCGGCCTGCGCCTCGGAGCTGCCCCCGGCCGCCAGCTCGCGCGCGCGGCGTGTGGCCTCGTCCTCGGCCCCGCGACCCGAAGTGCGGCGCTCGAACGGGACGGTGATGTCGGACTGGCGTCGGTCGCCCTTGGCCTGCTCGAAGGGCTTGCCGGCACTCTCTTCGGCGTGCGCCCCGGAGGCGGCGCGCTTGACGGCCGGCTCGGAGTCGGCCTCGCCCGCGCCCTCGCGCTTTCGGCGGAAGAGCATGACGGCCGCGCCCCCGAGCGCGACGCCGACCAGGATGATGAGCGACGGCAGCGACGTGACGAGCGAGAGCAGGTCGAAGCCATTCGCCTGATCAACCGTCACGGCGGCGGGCTGCGCGACGACGGGCTTGGGCTCCTCCTGCGTCGGAGATTGTTCGGCGGGCGCGGCGGCCGAGGCGTTACCAGCCTCGGCGGGCGCCGACGCGGGCGGCGGCGCGGTCTGCTGCTGCGCGGGCGCGGGTTGGGCCGAAGCGGCTTGGGCCGAATCGCGCGACTCGGCCGCGCGGCGCTTCGATTCCGCGCGCGGCTGCTCGACGCGACCGAGCACAGCATCGGCCGACTCCCCTTGCGCGGCGGCCGACTCGCGCGCCTGCGCGCGCTCACGACGGCCCTGCCGCTGCCGCTGCTGCTGTTCGACGGGGAAGTTCTCGACGCTGAGCGCGCCGCCGCCGCCCGAGACGACGAGGTCGAGGCGGTTGCCGCGCGGCTGCACCGTCACGCTCGCGCCGCGCCTGACGGGCACGACCAGTTCCACGGAGTTGCCGATGCGCCGCACCTTCGTGCCGCCGCCCGGGCCGGGTGCGGCCTCGCCGTTGACGAGCACGACGTGGAAGCCCTCGTCGTCCTGCCACGTCTGCGCGCGGCCCAGCGGGCCGTCGGCCGCGATGGAGACGGTGTTGCCCGACGTGCTGACGCCCGTCACCCTCACGGCCGGCTCCTTGAAGCGCTGCTGCGCGTGCTGGCGGTCGGGCATCAGCGCGAAGAGCGACGCGCCCGCGGCGGCGGCGAGTCCCAGCCTGACACCCAGCGGGGCCAGCCTGCGGCGGCCTGCGGCGGCGTTCTTCTGCACGGCGAAGTCGTGTCCGGTCGATTCCTTCTTCATGGTATTCACTCGGGCGGGCGCGCGGCGGCCCTCTGGCGGGTGAGACTTACGGGATTGTTTTTGGAGTCGCGGAGGGTCGCGAGCGTGGTAGATGCTCGTCGCCCCCGTGCGAAGGCTCTGGCGGCCTTCTTAAGGTGAGCCCTTCAGCGCTGTTCGTCGCTGAACTTGTAACCGATGCCCCAGACGGTCAGAACCATCTGCGGGTTCTCTGGGTTGTCTTCGATCTTGGCCCGCAGCCGGTTGATGTGCGAGTCAATCGTGCGGTCGTAGCCCTCGTAGGAGTAGTCCCAAATCTTCTCCAGGAGGTACTTGCGCGGGAAGACGCGGCCGGGGTTGGAGGCGAAGAGCCGGAGCAGCTCGAACTCCTTGGGAGTGAGCTCGACCTGACGGTCGCCGACGGTCACCTCGCGCTTGGCCGGGTCGATGCGGAGCCGTCCCCGGAGGATGGGGGCGTCTTCGCTCGTCTCGGCGCGGGAGGCCGCGCGGACGCGGCGCATCACGCTCTTGATGCGCGCCTCAAGCTCGCGCAAGGAGAAGGGCTTGGTGATGTAATCGTCCGCGCCCATCTCAAGCCCGAGCACCTTGTCAACCACGTCGTCCTTGGCCGTCAGCATCAGGATGGGGATGTAGGGCGCCTTCTCCCGCAGCTCGCGGCAGACGGCCAGACCGTCCATCTTGGGTAGCATGAGGTCAAGGACGATGGCGTCGGGGCGGTCGTTCAGAGCCGCCTGGACGCCCGAGAGGCCGTCTTCGGCCGTCTGCACCGTGTAGCCCGTGCGCGAAAAATACTCGGTGATTGCTTCGAGGATTTTATCGTCATCCTCGATGACGAGGAGGTTGAGCTTGCGCTCGCCCGCCTCGATCTTCTCTTCACCTGTATCCTTCACGTCGGAAATGGCGGCGGCAGATTTTGTGGTCATCGTGGAACGGTTAAGGTCTGACGGCGAGTCCGTCCGGGTTGCCGTGTCGGCCGTCGCCTCACGTGTCGCCCCCGGGGGACATTAAGAACTATAGCGAACCGGCCGACTAAACTCAAGCAGTAAATAATCTTCGGCCGCGCTGGCTCTGTCCGGCAAGGGACACAGGCCGGGGAATCCCGACCGAAAGCCCCCGCCCTTTCAACACGGACGCGCATGTGATATTTACGACTACGCCGCGGCGCGGCACCCGACCCGCCCGAACCCCCGTCGAAGAAGGAGACCCGATGACACACGAGGAACGACAGGCGCTCGTCGCGCAGTACAAGGCCGGCTACGGAGAGGTCGCGCGCAGCCTCGAAGGCTTCCCCGAGGCCGCGCTCTCGGAGCGCCCGCTGCCCGGCAAATGGAGCGCGCGCGAGATAGTCCAGCACCTCGCCGACAGCGAGATGAACAGCGCCGTACGCCTCCGCAAGCTCCTCACGGAGGAGACCCCGCAGATTCAAGGGTACGACCAGGAGG
>DASWNR010000560.1:0-7889 GCA_036399155.1 Pyrinomonadaceae bacterium | reverse complement strand
CCTGACGGTCGCGCGCGAGGTGTTGAAGGACACGGTGCTCGAAGTCTCCTACATCGGCAACCAGGGTCACCACATCTGGCGGCGCGGTGTCAACTTCAACGACGTGCTGCCGCAGCACCGCGCCGCCATCGCCACGGCCTTTAACAACAACGACCCGAACCTGAACGCGCTCATCGCTAATAGCGTCAGGTTCCCGCGCGTCGGGCCGATCACGAAGAGCGAGTCCACGGGGAACTCGAACTACAACGGCCTACAGGTCTGGCTCAACCGGCGCTTCGTCAGAAACCTGTCCTACTCGGTCGCCTACACCTGGTCGCACGCGCTCTCGGACGTTCCGCTGACCTCGTTCACGACCGCGACGAGCGACCCGTACAACTACCACCTCGACTACGGCGACGCCGACCTCGACCGCCGCCACACGTTCGTCTTCAACGCCGTCTACCAGATGCCTTCGCTCAAGGACTGGGGCGCGGCGGCCAACGCCTTCCTCGGCGGGTGGCAGCTCAACACCATCATCTCGCACTACGGCGGCACCCCGCTCGACGTCTTCTCGGGCTCGAACCCGAACTGGCTCGGGCTGAGGGCGACGCCCGCCAACGGCGGCTTCCGCCCGAACCTCGTGTCGGGGCAGCCCATCTACCTCGACACGGACGACCCGACGCAGTACCTGAACCCGGCGGCGTTCTCGCTGCCCGCGTTCGGCACGTTCGGCAACCTGAGCCGCGGCCTCGTCCGTCAGCCGAGTCTGACGAACGTGGACTTCTCGCTCAACAAGAACTTCGCGCTCAGCGAGCGCGCGCGGCTCCAGTTCCGCGCCGAGTTCTTCAACCTGCTCAACCACGCGCAGTTCAACGGGTTCTCCAACACGGCGTTCGACATCGCCCGCCCCGCCTCCGGGGTCGGGCAGGTCGCCACGCCGCGCGGGGGCTTCGGCGTGCTCAACAGCGACCGCGGGCCGCGCAACATCCAGTTCGGCCTCAAGCTGCTCTTCTGATATAGTACGCGGCCAGAGGCCGACAAGACGGACGGGGGGCCCGAGACGTTCTAACTTGAGGCCCCCCGTCCCTTTCTCTTATAACCACACGGCCGGAAGCTTTAGCGATGCGTCTACGTTCGACCCTCGTCCCCCTCCTGCTGCTTCTGCTCCCAGCCGCGCCACAGTCTTCGCCGCAGCCGAAGACCATCCGCCAGCACTACGAGGCGGCCGAGGCTCGCCGTCGCGCCGGAGACCTCGCCGGCGCCGAAGTAGAGTTCGCCGCCATCCTCGCCGAGGGCTACGGCAAGCTCGGCAAGATTTACACGCGCGGCAGGCGCTACGCCGACGCGGTCGCGGCCTTCGAGTCGGCCGCGCGCCACGCCCCCGAATCGGCGGAACTCTTCGTAGACCTCTCCATCGCCTACTTCGACTCGGGCCAGTACGCGAAGGCGCGCGACGCGGCCGCGCGCGCCGCCGCGGTTGACGCGCGCTCGGTCGGCGCGCGCCACATGCTCGGCAAGTCGCGCTTCATGCTCGGCGAGTTCGACCCGGCGGCGGCCGAGCTGGAGGAGGCGCTCAAACTCGCGCCGAAGGACTACGACGTGGCCTACACGCTGGGGCTGGCGCACCTCAAGCGGAAGCGTTTCGCGCCCGCCAGAGAGATTTACGAGCGGATGCTCGCGCAGCTCGGCGACCGCCCGCAGCTCCGCATCATCTTCGGCCGCGCCTACCGCGAGACGGGCTTTCTGCCCGAGGCGGTCGAGGAGTTCAAGCGCGCCGTCGCGCTCGACCCGCGCTTCCCGCGCGCGCACTACTACCTCGGGCTCACCTACCTGCTCAAGGACGGCGCGGAGCGGCTCGACGACGCGGCGTCCGAGTTCCGCATGGAGCTGGCGTCGAACCCCGAAGAGTATTTCGCCAACTACTACCTCGGCGTCATCTACGTCATCCAGCGCAAGTGGGACGAGGGCGCCGCGCTCCTGCGCAAGGCCGCCGCGCGCGAGCCCGACAACCCCGACCCATACTTCCACCTCGGGCAGGCTCTACAGGGGCTCAACCGTCACGCCGAGGCCGCCGAAGTTTTGAAGAAGTCCGTCGCGCTCACGAAGGAGCTGAGCCACAACGACTATCAGGTGACGACGGCGCACTACCGGCTCGCCCAGTCGCTACTCAAGCTCGGCCGTCAGGAAGAGGGCGAGCGCGAGCTTCAGCTCGCGGCCGAGTTGAAGTCCAAATCGCTCGCGCGCGACAAGGAGAAGGCCGAGGCTTACCTGTCGGAAAACAGTCTGAAAGAGGATCGGGGCAAGTTCCCCGAGCTGTCCGTCGGGCTCGTGGCCGACGCGGCCGCGCCCGGCGAGCGCGCGCGCAACGAGCTGGCCGGCGGCGAGAGCTACTACGCGCAGGTCGTCGCCGTCGCGCACAACGAGACGGGGCTGCTGCGCGCCGAGCGCCAGGACTACCGCGGCGCGGCCGCGCACTTCGCGCTCGCCTCGAAGTGGGACCCGAAGCTCGACGGCGTCGATTACAACTGGGGCCTGGCCGCCTACAGGGCCGAAAGCTACAGGGACGCGGTCGCGCCGCTCGAACGCGAGCTGGCCGCGCGCCCCGCCAACGTTCAGGCGCGGCAGCTCCTCGGCATGAGCCACTTCGTGACGGAGAACTACGCGCGCGCCTCCGAGCTGCTGACGCGGGTCGCGGCCGAGCGCCCCGAGAACGTCGGCGTCAACTACACGCTCGCGCTCTCGCTCGTCAAGCAGGGTCGCAAGGACGAGGCGCAGAAGGTGATGGAGCGGATGGTGGCGACGGGCGGCAACAGCCCGCAGCTCCACATCGTCCTGGGCCAGGCGCACTACGAGCAGGGCGACACGGCGAAGGCGCTCGAAGAGCTACAGGCGGCGCTCGCGCTCGACCCGCGCACGCCGATGGCGCACTACTACTCGGGGCTCATCCACCTCAAGGGCGGCAAGTTCGACGAGGCCGCGCGCGAGTTCGAGGGTGAGCTGGCCTTGAACCCTTCGGACTTGCAGGCCAAGTACCACCTCGCCTTCGTGCTCCTCGCGCGTCAGGACGGCGCGCGCGGCGTCAGGCTGATGCGCGAGGTCGTCGCCGCGCGCCCCGACTTTGCAGACGCGCGCTACGAGCTGGGCAAGGCCCTGCTCCAGCAGAACAACGCCGGGGAGGCCGTCGAAAACCTTGAGGCCGCCGCCCGGCTCGCGCCCGAGAAGTCGCACGTCCGCTACCAGCTCGGCCGCGCGCTCACGGCCTCCGGGCGCAAGGCCGACGGCGACGCGCAGCTCGAACTCTACCGCCGGCTCAAAGAGAAGGAGCGCGCGCAGACGACCCCGTAGACGCGCGCGAGGTTGACAGGCTTGCCCACGAAGATTGCTTTACCCGCGGCGTTAACGGTCGCGCTGCTTTTGAACTTCAACTTAACGGCCGCCGCGCAGGTTCGTCTGACCGACGTGACCGAGGCGGCCGGCGTCACCTTCCGCCACGTCGCGTCGCCCGATAAGAGGTACATCGTCGAGTCGATGAGCGGCGGCGTCGCGCTCTTCGACTACGACGCCGACGGCTGGCTCGACCTCTTCCTCGTCAACTCGCTCACGGTCGAGCTCGTCAGGTCGGGGGGCAAGACCCGCAGCGCGCTCTACCGCAACCAGGGCGACGGCACCTTCAAGGACGTGACCGACCGCTCGGGGCTCGCCGACGTGGGCTGGGGCATGGGCGTCGCGGCCGGCGACTTCGACAACGACGGCCGCACCGACCTCTACGTGACGTGCCTCGGCCCCAACCGCCTCTACCGCAACAACGGCGACGGCACCTTCGCGGACGTGACCCTGCGGGCGGGCGTCTCCGACCCGCGCTGGTCTACGGGCGCGGCCTTCGTCGATTACGACAACGACGGCCGGCTCGACCTCTTCGTCGCCAACTACGTCGACTTCCAGCTCGACCGCCTGCCCGAGTTCGGCAAGGGGAAGACCTGCCAGTACAAGGGCGTCGCCGTGCAGTGCGGCCCGCGCGGCCTGCCCGGCGCGGGCGACTCGCTCTTCCGCAACAACGGCGACGGCACCTTCACAGACGTTTCCAAGAAGGCCGGCGTCGCCGACCCGCAGGGCTTCTACGGCCTCGGCGTCGTCTGCTCCGACTTCGACGAGGACGGGCTCACCGACATCTTCGTCGCCAACGACTCGACGCCCAACTTTCTTTACAAGAACAACGGCGACGGCACCTTCAAGGACGTGGGCTTCGTCTCGGGCACCGCCGTCAACGAGAACGGGAGCGAGCAGGGGAGCATGGGCGTCACCGTCGGCGACTACGACCACGACGGCAAGTTCGACGTCTTCGTCACAAACTTCGCCGACGAGTACAACACGCTCTACAAGGGCGGCGAGCGGCTCAACTTCTCGGACGTTTCGTACGCGGCCAAGCTCGCGGAGGTCGCGCTCCCCCTAGTCGGCTGGGGGACGGAGTTTTTCGACTACGACAACGACGGCTGGGTAGACCTCTTCGTCGCCAACGGCCACGTCTACCCGCAGCTTGAGAACTACAAGCAGCGCAAGCTCCTACACCGCAACAACCGCGACGGCACGTTCACCGAGACGGCCGTGCAGGCGGGCGCGCCCCTCTTGGAGAAGCGCGCGGCGCGCGGCACGGCCTTCGGCGACATGGACAACGACGGCGACGTTGACGTGGTCGTGGGCGACCTCGACGGCCCGCCGCAAGTCTTACGCAACGACGGCGGCAACGCGGCCGGCGGCGCCGTCCTCATACGCCTCGTCGGCACGCGTGCCAATCGCGACGCCGTCGGGGCGCGCGTCAAGATTTCGGCCGGCGACCTCGTGCAGATGGACGAGGTGCGGAGCGGCGCGAGCTACATCTCGCACAGCGACCTGCGGCTCCACTTCGGAGTGGGCGCGCGGACGAAGATAGATTCGATTGAAGTGCGCTGGCCCGGCGGCGCGGTCGAGAAGATAAGCGGCGCGCCCGCCAACAAAATCCTGACAATCAAAGAAGGGCAGGGGCTCGTCGAGCAGAGGGATTTTAATCGCGCCGCCGCGACCCCGCGCCCACGCGTTTAATCTTTCCCCGGCCGAGTTACTTCTCTTTGGACATGCGCCCGGCGTTGAGCTTGACGCTCTCGCTGAGCGAGATGATGTTGAGGAGTTCGCCCCCGGCCCTTGCGGGCTGCTGCGCGTCGACCACCTCCGGGTTCTTGAACATCGGGTTGCCGGTGAAGCTGTGGATGGTGTTGCAGAGCTTGACGAGCGCGACGCGCATCGCCGCCTCGTCGTAGACGGGCGCCGCGCCGCCCGCCTTCTTCTCCCCGGTCAGCTCTTCGCCCTCGGCCGGCGGCTTCATCAGGAACGACTTCAGGCGGTGCGCGCGCTTGTTGATCTCCTCGACCTGCCCGGCGAGCTGTTTGTAGTCGAAAGGCTTCTTCGAGACGAGCAGGTCTACGAGGTCGTTGCGCACGAGCTGTATGCGTTTGAAGTCGTTCCTCGTCTGCTCGATGGCGGCGGCGAGCTGCCGCGGCGTCATGCGCCCGGCCGACGTGCCTATCTCGGCGCTGCGGAGCCGGGCCTCGCGGTTCGTACGCGCGTCCGTGTCGCCCTTCGGGTTTATGACCCCCGGCCTGCCTGAATCCGGGCCGAGCGGCCCCGGCGGCGCGCCCTGTCCCTGCGCGGCG
This sequence comes from Pyrinomonadaceae bacterium, assembly GCA_036399155.1. GTDB lineage: Bacteria > Acidobacteriota > Blastocatellia > Pyrinomonadales > Pyrinomonadaceae > QHXN01. The sequence continues at coordinate 2,226 of DASWNR010000560.1, read as the reverse complement.
GCGGCGGCCAACAGGACGAAGACGGCCGCGCACGCGTGCCGCACGGCCGTCCGGAAGCGTGTGGCGAAGTGTGTGACGAAGTTCTTCACGGCTCTACTCCTTACAAAAAACTTTCGCGGCGCGACGATACACACGGCGGAGGCCGCGCGCGACCTCCCCTACCTTCTGCCCGGCCTCGGAGCGCGGCGTGCGGGCGCCGCGCCGGGCTGGAGCGTGAAGCGTTCGGTGAGGTCGCCGACCATCACGTCGAACTCACCCGGCTCGACCACGGTGCGGTTGTCCGCGCCGACGAAGGAGAGGTCTTCGGGGCGGAGCGTGAACGTGAGCGTGCGGCTCTCGCCCGGCTCAAGGTGAACCTTGGCGAAGCGGCGGACGCGCCTGCCCGGGGGCGCCAGAGACGCCACCACGTCGCGCACGTAGAGGATGACCGTCTCCTTGCCGTCGCGCCGCCCCGTGTTGCGCACCGTCACGCTCACGCCCACCGTGCCGTTCCACGGCACCTGTCTGCGGCTCAGGCGCAGGTCGCCGTAGGCGTAGCTCGTGTAGCTCAGCCCGTGGCCGAAGGCGAACTGCGGGTTGAAGGCCATGTTGCCGAAGCTCGTCGCCTCGGTCTCGAAGAGCTTGTGGTCGTACGTGACGAGGCCGTTTGGCGTGCGCGGGTACGTGAAGGGGAGCCGGCCGCCGGGGTTGTAGTCGCCCGTCAGCACGTCGGCCACGGCGACGCCGCCCTCGTTGCCGGGGTTGAGGGCCAACAGGATGGCCGCGGACTTCTCCGCGATGCGGTTGATGACCCGGGGCCGTCCTTCGACCAGGACGAGCACGACGGGCTTGCCGGTCGCCTGTATGGCCTCGGCGAGTTTGAGCTGCGGGTCGGGCAGGTTGAGGTCGGTGATGTTGCCGGGCGTCTCCGTGTACGAGCCTTCGCCGAGGCAGAGCACGACCACGTCCGCGTCACGCGCGGCGCGCACGGCGGCCGGGATGTCGACCTCCTCGTCGCGGTCGGTCGGCGTGCCGTTCGCGTTCGAGCCGGCGGGGCGCGTGATGCGCGTCCCCGGCTCGTAGCGGAGGTTAGCGCCGAACTTGCCTTCGAGCGCGCGGAGTATCGTCGGCCGGTCTTTCGGGTAGAGCGACTCCTCCGAGCCCTGCCAGACGTACGTCCAGCCGTTGTTGAGCGAGACGAGCGAGTTGGCCGTCGGCCCCGTCACGAGCACCTTGCGGCCCCGCGCGAGCGGGAGCAAGTCCCCCTCGTTCTTGAGCAGCACGAGTGATTCGCGCGCCGCTTGCAGCGCCACGTCGCGCGAAGAGTTCTGGCCGACGACGCCCTTGAGCGAAGCGTCCGGCCCGGGCCTCTCGAAAAGCCCCAGCTCGAACTTCACCAGCAGAATCCTCCGCACCGCCTCGTCGATGCGCGACATCGGCACCGAGCCCTCTTTGACCAGCGCGACGAGGTGGTCGGCGAAGCTGTAGTCCGACGGAACCATGCTCATGTCCACGCCGGCCATGACGGACATCCGCGTCGCCTCCTTCTCGTCGGCCGCGACCTTCCACTGCGTGACAAGCTTCTTGATGTCCTCCCAGTCGGAGACGACGAAGCCCTTGAAGCCAAGCTCGCCGCGCAGGATGTCGGTCAGGAGTTGTTTGTTGACGTGGCCGGGCGTGCCGTTTATCTCGGCCGAGTTGACCATCACCGTGCGCGCGCCCGCGCGGACGGCCGCCGCGAAGGTCGGCAGGAAGAATTCGCGCAGGTAGTTCTCCGGAATCCACGCGGGCGTGCGGTCGCGGCCGTTCAAGGGGTGGCTGTAGCCCACGTAGTGCTTGAGGCTCGAAGCGACGCTCGTGTTCGCCGCGAGATCCTGACCTTCGAGGCCGCGCACGAAGGCGACGCCCAGCACGGTCGCGAGGTACGGGTCTTCGCCGAACGTCTCGTAGAAGCGCGGCCAGAGTGGCTGGCGGCCGATGTCGAGCACGGGCGAGAATGACCAGGGGATGCCCGCGGCGCGCGTCTCCGCGGCCGCGAATTCCTGCGAGCGCTGCATCAGCTCGGGGTTCCACGTCGCGGCCATGCCGATCTCCTGCGGGAAGAGCGTCGCGCCGCGCACGTAGTTCGCGCCGTGTATGGTGTCGATGCCGTAGATGACCGGAATCTTGAGTCGGGTACGCCCGGCCGCCTCCTGTATCCGCCCGATGATCTCGTGCCACGCGTCGACCGTGAGCGCCTGGCCGCTG
>DASWNR010000559.1:0-15897 GCA_036399155.1 Pyrinomonadaceae bacterium | reverse complement strand
CCCGACTGTCACGGAACCAGTTACTGGTATCCAGGGGGCGAAGCGAAGGGAGTCGCCAAGTGCAAACACTCGAAGCTCGTGGTTTAAGGGCAACCGACGGACGGGGTTTGTTACTGACACGACCTCTCATTCCGACATCGTCAACTTCATAGGGCGTTGGGCCTCGTCGGGCGCCGCCGAAAGAGCCAACTATCAAATCTTCCTCTCCGAGCTTTGTGACGTGCTCGGTGGGCCACGGCCCGAAACGACGAGACCGGACGAGGACGAGAACGTTTACGTTTTTGAAAAGTCAGTCACTTCCCACCACGGCGACGGCACGAGCAGCACGGGACGCATCGACCTTTATAAGCGCGGGTGTTTTGGCCTGGAAGCGAAGCAAGGGAGCGAGCAACACAATCAACCCCGACCGGAACTGTCCGCGTGAAAGAGGGGCGCACGGCGGAGGGGGCCCAGAGGCCGACGCGCCGACGCTCTCTCTGAGCGCGAGACGCCGCAAGATCAGCGTCTTTCTCCTGACGGTGCTGACGCTGCCGGCCGTCATCTTACGGCTTTGACTTAGACACTCCCCGGAACAGTCTCCTTGACAAGTTGACCCAAAACGTGTACGTTGTAAGTGTGTTTATTACATTAACTTGAACGGCTGCCTCTTTAGAACTTTCAGAGTTGGTGCCCCCTTGCCCCTATCCCTCATTCGCGCTAAAGAAGCATAATCAGCCAATAAGGGGAGTTGTTGGTCAGTCGCCCTCGGCCAAATATTTTGGCCGGACTCGGGAGCCTGTCTCTAACTTCACATACACTTATTCATTCACTTTAAGAGCCTGATCAGATTCTTCCCCGAGCGGCCTCTTAACATTACCCTATTGGCGCTACAAAAGGTGAACCGACGTTCTCTTTATTGGATGTAGCGAAAAAAAGACCCCGCCACTACCTGCCAGTAGTGGCGGAGCCTTTCAGACAACGCACCGCTGCTAAAGCTGGTGATGCATCGCCTGGGTAGCTCGCATCATACAGTAAAAGCAGCGATTTAAACAAGCACTTCACCTTTTTAAGGAGGGTTGCTTTGTGTATGATAGGAGTTCACTGGTCGGAGCCACTTTCCACGCCAGTCAATCCATCCAACTCGACAACTTCTCGTCAAAATCTGCCCTCCGCGGCGGTCGTCTCGGCGGCCACACCCTCCCCGTAGGCTAAAGCTTCAACTTAGTTCGTCCGGCCGCACGTAGGGCCGGCGGAACTTTACGTTCGGACGGGGGTGTAAAGATGTCTGAAGAGTATCCCGAAGAGCAGCCTGCCTGGTACGCCATTTATACGAAACCGATGGCCGAGAGTAGGGTCGAGAGCAATCTCCGGGCGTGGCGGCTGGAAACATTCGCGCCCAAAATCAAAGTGCGGCACGATAACCAATTCACCGGCAAACCCGTCTATGTGACGAGGCCGCTCTTCCCGCGGTACACCTTCGCGAGGTTCAGTCTCAGCGGTCTCATGCATAAAGTTACGTTCACGAGGGGGGTTCAGAATATCGTCAGCTTCGGCGGTCGTCCGGCCGCAACCGACGATCAAATCATCGAGCTGATCAAATCGCAGGTTGACGAGCAGGGGTACGTCAGGATGGACGCCCTGCGTCACGGCGACAAGGTCCTCATCAAGAGTGGGCCTTTTAAAGACTTAGTCGGCATCTTCGATTCGTCGCTCAATGATAACGAACGCGTATCAATCTTACTGACAACCGTGAGCTTCCAAAACCGCATCATCGTTGAGCGAGATTTAGTAACAAGGGCCGGCGAACTCGTGACCTAGTACGGGGTCGTAAAAAGTTTCTCCGTAAGAGTGGTACCACCGAACATTCAAGTTCGGGACGCGCGGCTGGTCGCTTCGCACCGCGAGGGGCGAAGTCAATCCGGCAGCGCAAGAACGCGTCAGGTAGGGGTCATAATTAAAATCGTGCGGTCGGTCTGCCGCGAACACGTCGCCGGCGCCCGTATTGATTTTATTAGCCGAAGCGGGGCACAGGCCGCCGCCTTAGCCTACCGGGAAGTAATGACCGACGCGTCGGCTCCAACATGTTTATCAAATTTCAGCTCATGCCCTTCGGCGTAGAGTGCGGTAGCTCTGCCCGGCGTCGGAAACCCCGGCACTTCTCTCACACAGCACGCTTTTGTAAGTTAAATTCACACGACTCGCAGGAGTCGTCAGCCGCGCGACCAGCTCACTCGTTGACGACCTTGTGCGCGAAGAACTGGTCGCCTAGAGGAAATCTTGCGTTAGCTTGATCTTCAGGGTTCTGTACCCCGGCTAAGCCATCCCCGGTAGCATCCCGCCTCTCAGGAATTGGGACGGTCAAGAGACTGTCGCCCGGCTACTCCTCGTATCTCCCGCACCCGGCACGCCTTTTCATTCGGCGTTTCTCACCAGCCATGACGAATACGTTGACGGGGCATCGGCCTCTCGCCCGAATACTGCGCGCGGCAGGTGTTGCGACGGAGCGGGGCGCGAGAAGGCCGACGGACGCGCGTCGGGCCGACCCGACTTATGTGGAACAGCCAACCAGTAGAGAGGACGAGATGAACGAAGAGAGAGAAGACAACACGACATACAAGGTGGTGGTGAACCACGAGGAGCAGTACTCGATCTGGCCGGCGGACCGCGAGAACGCGCTCGGCTGGAACGACGCCGGCAAGTCGGGGTCGAAGGCGGAGTGCCTCGCCTACATCGAGGAGGTCTGGACGGACATGCGCCCCTTGAGCCTCCGCAAGAAGATGGAAGAGTCCGCGGAGGGCTGAGCCCGCACGGTCGGTGACGGGTGCGCGGGCCTCGACGCTCAGATCAGACGGCTCGGCTCGGCCGTCCACGTCTTCGGCCACAGCCACATCAACCGCGACCTCGTGATCGACGGCGTGAGGTACGTACAGAACGCCCTGCGCTACCCGCGCGAGCGCGGCGGCGCGGGCCTGGCGCTCAAGAAGGTCTGGGAGAGCGAAGAGCCCGCGGGGCCGCACGCCCGAGGTTGAGCCGCCCGCACCCGACCCGCCCTGGCGCCCGAGACCCGAGGGCGCCGGCCGACCCTTTTCCACCCGCAAGCAAGACGAGCCGCGTCGCCCGTGGCCGCGTGATGTTTCGCAATCCATCCGAAGGGGAGTGTGATGAACGAAGGAGTCTTATCGAGCATCGGTAACACGCCGCTGGTCAGGCTGAATCACGTCAGCCGGGGCTGCGACCTCGCCGTCTACGCGAAGCTGGAGGCGCTCAACCCCGGCGGCAGCATCAAGGATAGGGCCGCCTTCATCCTCATGAAAAACGCCATCGCGGCCGGGCGCGTCCGCTCCGACACGGTCGTCGTCGAGTCGAGTTCGGGGAACATGGGGATCGGGCTGGCGCAGGTGTGCGCCTATTACGGGCTACGCTTCATCTGTGTCGTCGACCCGAAGACGACGGCGCAGAACATCCGCCTGCTCGAAATCTACGGCGCGGAGGTTGACATGGTGGTGGAGCCGGACGCGGTGACGGGCGAGTTCCTCCAGGCGCGTCTCGACCGCGTGAGCCAACTGATCGCCGGCACCGAACACGGCTTCTGGCCCGACCAGTACTCGAACCTCGACAACGCGCTCGCGCACTACCAGACGATGCGCGAGATTGCCGAGGCGCTCGGCGACGAGGTCGATTACCTCTTCTGCGCGGCCAGCACGTGCGGCACGCTGCGCGGGTGCCACAGCTACATCCGCCGGCACGGGTTGCGGACGAAAATCATCGCCGTGGACGCGGTGGGCAGCGTCATCTTCGGCGGCGAGCGCGCCAAGCGGCTCGTCCCCGGCCACGGGGCCGCGCTCCGCCCGCTGCTCTACCAGGAGGGGCTGGCCGACCGCTGCATCCACATCACGGACTTGGAGTGCGTGGTGGGTTGCCGGCGGCTGGTGCAGACCGAGGCCATCCTCGCGGGCGGCTCGTCGGGGGCGGTGATGTCCGCGCTCGAACGGGTGAAGGGCGAGATAGCGCCCGGCTCGACGTGCGCGCTGATTCTGCCCGACCGCGGCGAACGCTATCTCGACACGATCTATTCGGACGACTGGGTGGGCAAATACTTCGGGGAGGTGTCGCACTTATGGGAGCAGCCGTTGAAGACCTGGGAATGCGCGACGGCGGTGACGTAGTCGTCCTGCGCGGCGGCGACGTGATCGAGCTGCTGCGCGGGCGCGAGGTCGAGTTGATGCAGCTCGTGCGGCGGGCCTACGAGGCGCACGCCGCGGGCGCCAGCTCTCTGCCGCACTCGATCTTCCTCCGATTCCCGCACGACGCGCGGAGCCGCATCATCGCGCTGCCCGCATACCTCGGCGGCGAGTTCGACGTGGCCGGGATGAAGTGGGTCTCGTCCTTCCCGTCCAACCGCGACTTGCGGATCAACCGCGCCTCGGCGGTGGTCGTCCTCAACTCGGCGCGGACGGGGCGGCCCGCCCTCATCGCCGAAGGCTCCGTCATCAGCGCGAAGCGGACGGCGGCCAGCGCCGCGCTCGCGGCGAGCCACCTGTGCGCCGCGCGCGAGCCCGAACGCGTCGGGCTCATCGGCTGCGGCGCGATCAACTACGAGGTGGCGCGCTTCCTGCTGGCGGCGTTCCCCGAAGGGGCGGGCGAGCTCGACATCTTCGACACGGACGTGCGGCACGCCGAGCGCTTCAGGGAGAAGTGTCTCGCGCTGAGGCCGGGCCTGCGCGTGAACGTGCGGAGTGAGGTGAGCGAAGTCTTGAAAGGCTCGGCGCTCATCTCGTTCGCCACCACCGCGCTCGCGCCGCACGTCTTCGACCTCTCGGCCTGCGCGCCGGGCTCAGTCGTCCTCCACGTCTCGCTCCGCGACCTCTCGCCCGAAGTCATCCTCGCCTGCGAGAACGTCGTGGACGACGTCGACCACGTGTGCCGGGCGCAGACCTCCATCCACCTCGCCGAACAACTCGCGGGCAACCGCGACTTCATCAGGTGCACGCTCGCCGACGTGACCGCCGGGACGGCCCCGGCGCGCGAAGACCCGAACGCCGTCGCGGTCTTCAGCCCGTTCGGGCTGGGCATCCTCGACCTCGCCGTGGCGCAGCTCGTCTACCGGCTCGCCGCCGACGAAGGCCGCGGGACGGTGCTCGAAGATTTCTCCCCCGACTCGTGGGCCGAGTCCTGGTAGCGATGAGCGGGAACGACGCGCGGCGCGGGCGTCCGCCCCGACGCCGACTGTCGCCGGGCAACACCTCGAAGTGAGCTATGAGCACCATTGAATTCCTCTCACGGCTGCGCGCCGTCGGCGTCGGGCTGCGCGCCGACGGCGAACGGCTGCGCTACACGGCGGCCGAGGGCGCGCTCACGCCCGAGCTGCGCGAGGAGCTGGCCGCGCGCAAGGCCGAGGTGATGAGCTTCCTGCGCGAGGCTCAGTCGTCGTCGTCCGCGTCGGCGTCGGACGCGCAGCGCGTGCGACCCGCGCCGCGAGGAGGCGAGCTGCCGCTCTCGTTCGCGCAGCAGCGGCTCTGGTTCGTGCAGCAGTTGGAGCCGGGGAGCCCCGCCTACAACATGCCCGTGGCGCTGCGGCTGGAGGGGCGCTTCGACGCCGGTGCGATGGCGGCGGCGCTGGGCGAGGTGGTGCGGCGGCACGAGGCGCTGCGGACGACCTTCGCGCAGGAGGGCGGGCGCCCGGTGCAGGTCATCAACGAGCCGCGCGGGTTAGAACTGCCGGTCGTCGATTTAAGCACTCTGCCGGAGGCCGAGCGCGAGCGGCGCCTGCGCGCCGTGTTGACGGAGGAGTCACTGCGGCCGTTCGACCTTGAGCGGGGGCCGCTGCTGCGCGCGGGGGTCATCAGGCTGCGCGAAGAGGAGCACGTGCTGCACGCGACGATGCACCACATTGTATCGGACGGCTGGTCGATTGGCGTGCTCGTGCGCGAGGTGGGGGCCCTCTACGCGGCCTTCTCGGAGGGGCGCGAGTCGCCGCTCGCCGAGCTGCCGGTGCAGTACGCGGACTACGCGGCGTGGCAGCGCGGGTGGCTTCAGGGCGAGGTGCTCGAACGTCAGCTCGCTTACTGGCGCGAGCATCTGACGGGCGCGGCGGTGTTGGAGCTGCCGACCGACAGGCCGCGCCCGCCGGTGCAATCTTTCCGCGGCGCGTCGCTCGCGTTCGGCGTGCCCGCGCCGCTCGCGGCGAGGCTGGAAGAGTTGAGCCAGCGCGGCGGCGTGACGCTCTTCATGACGCTGCTCGCCGCGCTGAATGTCCTGCTCCATCGCTACACAGGGCAGGAAGACATCACGGTCGGCACCGCGATGGCGAACCGCAGCCGCGCGGAGGTAGAAGGCTTGATCGGGTTCTTCGTCAACACGCTGGCGCTGCGCACGCGCGTCGCGGGCGACGACAGTTTCGCGGAGCTGCTGGCGCGCGTGCGCGAGGTGACGTTCTGCGCTTACGCGCATCAGGACTTGCCGTTCGAGAAGCTGGTCGAGGAGTTGCAGCCGCGCCGCGACCCGGGCAGGCCGCCGCTGTTTCAGATCATGCTGGTGATGCAGAACGCGCCGCTGGGCGAGCAGCGTCTGCCGGGTCTGCGGGCGAGCGCGCTCGGGGTCGAAGGCACGACGACCAAGTTCGACATTACCTTCAGCGTGACGAAGGTCGGGGACGAACTGCTCGGTAACGTCGAGTACAGCACAGACCTCTTCGACGAGGCCACCGTCGAGCGCATGTGCGGCCACCTGCTCACGCTGCTCGAAGCCGTCGCCGCCCACCCCGCCCGCGCCGTCGCCGACCTCCCGCTCCTGACCGACGAAGAGGGGCTACGACTCGTCCGCTGGAACGAGACGCGCACCGACTACCCGCGCGACCTGTGCGTCCACCAACTCTTCGAGCGGCAGGCCGCCGCCACGCCGGGAGCCGTCGCCGTAGTCGAGGGGCGCGAGGAGTTGAGCTACGGGGAGTTGAACGAGAGGGCCAACCGCATCGCGCGCGCTCTGCGGCGCAGGGGCGTGGGCCACGAGTCGCGGGTCGGCCTGCTGATGGAGCGCGGGACGGAGGCCGTCGTCTCGCTGCTCGGGGTGCTGAAGGCCGGCGGCGCCTACGTGCCGTTAGACCCGGAGTACCCACAGGAGCGGCTGCGCTTCATGCTCGAAGACGCGGGGGTGGGCGTGGTCCTGGCGGGCGGCGAGCCGGGGGCGTTGCCGGGCGTGGCCGAGGGTGTCGAGGTGCTGAACTTGTCGGGCGCGGCGGAAGAGCTGTCGGCGGAGTCGTGTGAGGACTTAGGGTGCGTCGCCACTGCGGACTCTGCGGCCTACGTCATCTACACGTCGGGCTCGACGGGGAGGCCGAAGGGCGTGATGGTCGCACACCGCGCCGTCGTCCGCCTCGTCCTCAACACCGACTACGTCTCGCTCTCGGCCGGCGACTGCGTGGCGCAGCTCGCTACGGTGAGCTTCGACGCCTCGACCTTCGAGCTGTGGGGGGCGCTGCTGAACGGCGCCCGCGTCGCCGTCATACCGAAAGAGCTTGCGCTCTCGCCGCCGGACCTGGCCGCGGAGTTGCGCCGCCTCGGCGTGACGACCACCTTCATCACGACGGCGCTCTTCAACCGGCTGGCGCGCGAGCGCGAGGCGTTGAAGGGCGTGCGCGAGGTGCTGTTCGGCGGCGAGGCCGCAGACCCGCGGGTCGTACGCTCCCTGCTCAGTGGCGGGGGAGCCCCGCGGAGGCTGCTGCACGTCTACGGGCCGACGGAGAACACGACGTTCTCGACCTGGGAGCTGGTGACGGAGGTCGGGGCCGGGGCGGAGACGGTGCCCATAGGTCAACCGATAGCGAACTCCACGGCCCACGTGCTTGACCGGCGGATGAGGCCGGTGCCGTCGGGGGTGGCGGGCGAGTTGTACGTGGGCGGCGAGGGGCTGGCGCGCGGTTACGTCGGTCGTCCCGCGCTGACGGCCGAGCGTTTCGTGCCCGACCCGTTCGGCGCGGCGGGTGGCGGGCGTCTGTACCGGACGGGCGACCGCGTGCGGCGGCTCGGGGACGGGGCGATTGAGTTCTTAGGGAGGCTGGACGGGCAGGTCAAGGTGCGCGGGTTCCGCATCGAGCCCGGGGAGGTGGAGGCGGCGCTGCGTGGGCACGCGTGCGTGCGCGACGCGGTGGTGGTGGCGCGGGCGGAGGCGGAGGGCGGGAAGCGGTTGGTGGCGTACGTGGTGGCAGAGGCGGGCGCGGGGCAGCCGAGCGTGGGGGAGTTGCGAGCGCACCTGCGGGGCTCCTTACCGGACTACATGGTGCCGTCAGAGTTCGTGGCAATCGACGAGCTGCCGCTGAACGCGAACGGCAAAGTTGACCGGGGGCGGCTGCCGGAGCCGGACGGGGGACGGCTTCAGCCGTCCGGCGAGCATGCGGAGCCGCGGACGGCGCTGGAAGAGGCCGTGAGCGGGTTGTGGGCAGATGTGCTCGGGGCGGAGCGGGTGAGCGTTGAGGCCGACTTCTTCGAGCTGGGCGGGCACTCCCTGCTCGCCGCGCAGCTCGTCTCGCGCGTGCGAAAGGTGTTCGATGTCGAGTTGAGTCTGAAATCCTTCTTCCTGTCGCCGACGGTCGCCGGGATGGCGCGGGCAATCGAGCAGGCGTCGCGCGGCGGCGACGATGCGGCGCCGGTGCCGCCGCCGCTCGTTCCCGTCGCGCGCGACGCCGCACTCCCGCTCTCGTTCGCGCAGCAGCGGCTCTGGATCGTGACGCAACTGGAACCGGAGAGCGCCGCCTATCACATCCCGTCCGCCGTGCGCATGACGGGGGCGCTCGACGTGCCCGCGCTCGCGCGCGCGCTTGACGCGCTCGCCGAGCGGCACGAGTCGCTGCGGACGGTCTTCGAGAGCGCCGGGGAGTGGCCCTCGCAGGTCGTTCTCCCGGCGCGCGGGGTCGCGCTCGCGCGCGCCGACTTGAGCGGGCTCGCGGAGGCCGAGCGCGAGGCGATGGTCGGGCGGATGTCGGAGGAGGAGGCGCGGCGCCCGTTCGACATGCGGCGCGGCCCGCTCTGGCGCGTGAGCCTGCTGCGGCTCGGCGATGAGGAGCACGTGCTGCTGCTCGTCATGCACCACATCATCACCGACGGCTGGTCGCTCAACATCCTGATCGACGAGCTCTCGACGCTCTACCGCGCGTTCGCCGAAGGGCGTCCGTCGCCGCTCGCGGAACTCCCGGTGCAGTACGCGGACTTCGCGGCGTGGCAGCGCCGCTGGCTGTCGGGTGAGGTGATGGAGCGTCTCGTCGAGTACTGGCGTCGCCGCCTGGCCGGCGCGCCGCCCGTGCTCGAACTCCCCGCGGACAGGCCGCGCCCGCCCGCGCAATCTTTCCGCGGCGCGAGCCACGCGTTCACGATACCCGACGACCTCGCGCGGGAGCTTCGGGGGCTCAGCCGGCGCGAAGGCGCGACGCTGTTCATGACCCTGCTCGCCGCCTTCCAGACTTTGCTCTACCGCTACACGGGGCAGACCGACGTCGTGGTCGGCGCGGACATGAACGGCCGCGGCCGCCCCGAGACCGAGCGGCTGATCGGGTTCTTCATCGACATGCTCGTGCTCCGCAACGACCTCTCGGGCAACCCGCCCTTCGCCGAGCTGCTCGCGCGCGTGCGGCAGACTTCGCTCGGCGCCTACGCGCACATGGACGTGCCGTTCGACAAGCTGGTCGAGGAGTTGCAGCCGCGCCGCAGCCTCGCCCACACGCCGATCTTTCAGGTCGTCTTCAACTTCGAGAACTCCGCGCAGCGCCCGCCCGACCTGCCCGGCCTGCGGCTTGAGCGGCAGCGGTTCGAGTTGCGTGAAATCAAGTTCGACCTCTCGCTCTTCGTGTTCGACCGGCGCGACTCTCTGGAGGGCATGTGGACTTACAGCACCGACCTCTTCGACGCGGCCCGAGTCGAGCGCATGCACCGCCACTTTGAAGGGCTGCTCCGCGCCGTCGTCGAGAACCCTTCGGCGCGCGTCGACGCGCTCTCGTTCCTCGGCGAGGAGGAGCGCGCGCGGCAGGCCGAGGCGAAGGACGCGCTCAGGCGCTCCAACCTTCAGAAGTTCAAGAGCGTCAGGCCGAAGTCGGTCACGCAGTCGCGCCGCGGACTGGTCAGGACAGAGCGTCTGCCGGGCGGCGACCCGCTGCCGCTCGTCGTGCGGCCCGAGGCCGAAGACCTCGACCTCGCGCTCTGGGCGAAGAACGATTTGCCGCTCGTCGAGCGCCAACTGGCTGAGCACGGCGCCGTCCTGTTCCGCGGCTTCAACGTCAACACGCTCGAAGACTTCGGGCACGTCTCGCGCGCCGTCTCCACGGAGCTGCTCGATTACAGCGAGCCGTCGTCGCCGCGCACCGAGCTGAGCGCCAGAATCTACACCTCGACCGAGTACCCGGCCGACCAGTGGATTCAGATGCATAACGAGATGTCCTACGCGCACCGCTGGCCGAAGCTCGTCTTCTTCTTCTGCCAGCAGCCGGCGGCGCGCGGGGGCGAGACGCCGCTCGCCTACAGCCGCAAGGTCTACGAACTGCTCGACCCGCGCGTCCGGCAGCGCTTCATCGAGAAGCGCGTCACCTACGTCCGCAACTTTGGCGACGGGCTCGACCTCAGTTGGCGGCACGTCTTCGGCACGGACGACAAGGCGGCGGTCGAGGCTTACTGCCGCGCGGCGGGAATCGAGTTCGAGTGGAAGCGCGGCGACCGCCTGACGACGCGGCAGACGCGCCAGTCGGTCGCGCGCCACCCGGCGACGGGCGAAGTCGTCTGGTTCAATCAGGCGCACGCCTTCCACGCCTCGGCGCTTGAGCCGCACGTCCGCGAGGCGCTGCGGGCCGAGATGCCCGAAGAGGAGTTCCCGCGCCACGCCTGCTACGGCGACGGCTCGCCCATCGACGATTGGGAGATGGAGGCCGTGCGCGAGGCTTACCGCGGCGCGGTGGTCAGCTTCCCCTGGGAGGCGGGCGACGTGGTGATGCTCGACAACATGCGCGTGGCGCACGGGCGCGCGCCTTACGAGGGGCCGCGCCGCGTGCTGGTGGCGATGAGCGGCACCGTCAGCGCCGCCGAGGTTGACGCCTGAGGGCGGGGCGCACGCCGCCGGGGAGGAGATAGTTCGTGTCCGACATCACAGGCCGAAGGCCGGGATTCAAAAACTTGGGCGGCGCGCGTCCGCGCGCGGTCAGCCTCTCGCGCCGCGAGCTGGTCGAGACCGATTACCTCTCGCCGGGCGAGACGCTGCCGCTCGTCGTGCGGCCGAAGGACGTGGAACTCGACCCGGCCGACTGGGTCGGCGGCAGCCGCGATTTCATCGAGGAGAATCTGCTCCGCCACGGCGGGCTACTCTTCCGCGGGTTCGATGTGGGCGGCGTCGAGCGGTTCGAGGAGTTCGTGCGCGCCTTCAGCACAAACTTGATGGACTACCTCGACCAGCACACGCCGCGCACGCGCCTGACGCCGGCCGTCTACACCTCGACCGAATACCCCGCCGACCAGCGCGTGCCCTTCCACAGCGAGAACTCGAAGAACCGCGTCTGGCCGCTCAAGCTCTGGTTCTGCTGTCTACAGCCGCCGCCGCGCGGCGGCGAGACGCCCATCGCAGACAACGCCAAAGTCTTCCGCCTGCTCGACCCCAAACTCAGCGCGCGCTTCGTCGAGAAGCGCGTCATGTACGCGCGCAACTTCGGCGAGGGCGTCGGCCTGCCGTGGCAGACCGCCTTCCAGACGGACGACCGCGAGGCCGTCGAGCGCCACTGCCGCGAGCAGCGGATGGAGTTCGAGTGGAAGGACGGCAACCGCCTGCGCGTGCGCCACGTCTGCCAGGCGGTCGCCGCGCACCCCGCGACCGGCGAGACGCTGTGGTTCAACCAGGCGCACCTGTTCCACGTCGCGGGGCTTGAGCCGGCGTTCCGCGAGTCGCTGCTGGGGTTGTTCGAGGAGGAAGACCTCCCGAGCAACGCCTACTACGGCGACGGCTCGCCGATTGAGGACTCCGTGATAGCCGAGATAGTCGAAGCCTACCGGCTCGCCTCTGTCAGCTTCCCTTGGCGGCCGAAGGACGTGCTGATGCTCGACAACATGCGCGTGGCGCACGGGCGCGCGCCCTACGAGGGGCCGCGCCGCGTGCTGGTGGCGATGGCCGAGCCTTACGGCGGCGACGCGGGCGTGCCGAACTCTTCGGGAGTGGTTAGCTGAATGACACAGGAGATTCTCGAAGGCTTCCGCCTCTCGCCGCAGCAGAGGCGTCTCTGGCTCTGGCAGCGCGGCGGCCGCGCCTACCTCGCGGCGTGCGCCGTCAGGCTCGAAGGGCGGCTCGACCCGTCGGCGCTGCGCGAGGCGGTCGCGCGCCTCGTCGCGCGTCACGAGATTCTGCGCACGACCTTCGAGTGGCTGCCCGGTATGAAGCTGCCCGTGCAGGTGGTTGGCGAGGCGGCCGCGCACGGGTGGCGCGAGGTAGACCTCGGCGGCGGCGAGCCTGCCCGCCGTCGTGCCGACGTCACACGTCTGGCGGAAGAGGAGTGCGCCGCCGACTTCGACTTCGGGCGCGGCCCGCTGTTGCGCTGCACGCTCGCGCGCCACTCTGCGACCGAACACGACCTGCTCGTCGTCGTGCCCTCGCTCTGCGCCGACGCGCTCTCGCTCGCCAACCTCGTCGGCGAAGTCGCACGCGACTACGGCGCGCTCGCGGAGGGCGTCGAGTCGTCGGAAGACGAAGAGGCCGTGCAGTACGTGCAATTCTCCGAGTGGCAGACCGAACTCCTCGCGGGCGGCGGCGACGAGGCCGGGCTGGACTTCTGGCGCGAGCAGGCGAAGGCGGCCGCCCCGCCCCCGTCGCTCGCGTCCGAAGCGCGCCGCGCGGCCGACCCGTGCTTCGAGCCGTCGCGCGTGTCGCTCGCCGTTGACCAAGAGACGGGGCGCGGCCTTGACGCGTTGGCCGCGCGACACGGCGTCCCGGTCGGGGTGGTGCTGCTGGCCTGCTGGCAGACGTTGTTGTGGCGGCTGACGGGCGCGCCGGTCGTCGCCGTCAACCTCCGCTGCGACGGGCGCGTCTACGAAGAGATGGGGAAGGCGCTCGGGCTCTACGAGAGGTGGCCGCCGCTGCGTTGCGGCTTCACGCCCGGCCTCAGCTTCGCCGAGGTCTTGCGGCAGGTGGGGGCGAGCGTCGCGGAGGCACAGGGCTGGCAGGAGTACTACACGGCCGAAGGTTACGAGGAGCTGCGCCGCGAGTCCGGGCGCGAGTCCGGCGGACTCCCCGTCGGCTTCTGCTTCGACGAGCGGCGGGCCGAGTTGAGCGCGGGCGGCGTGCGCTTCTCGGTGGCCGCGCTGCACGCCCGCGCCGAACCCTTCAAGCTCCTGCTCGACTGCGCGCGCGGCGGCGACGGCTCGCTCGCGCTCGACTTCCACTACCACCCCGCGCTCTACACGGCAGAGGAGGTCGGACAACTCGCTGATGAGCTCGCGGCTCTCCTGCGCGGCGTCCCGGCCGACGACTCGGCGCCGGTCGCGCGTCTCGACATTCTGAGCGAGGCGGAGCGACGCCGCCACCTCTTCGAGTGGAACGAAACGTCTGCGCCGTTCCCGCAAGACCGCTGCGTCCACGAACTCTTCGAGGAGCAGGCCGCCACGACGCCCGACGCGGAGGCGGTCGTCTTCGCGGGCGAGCGGCTGAGCTACGCGGAGCTGAACGCGCGTGCCAACCGGTTGGCCCACCGCCTGCGGCGGCTCGGCGTCGGGCCGGACGCGCCGGTCGTGCTCGTCATGGAGCGTTCGGCCGAGATGGTCGTGGCCCTGCTCGGCGCGCTCAAGGCGGGCGGCGCCTACGTCGCCATCGACCCGCTGCAACCGAAGTCACGCCTCGCCTTCATGCTCGAAGACGCCGCCGCGCGGGTCGTGCTGACGCAGACGGCGTTGCTCGACTCGCTGCCGGAGCAGCGCGGCGAGATTCTATGCCTCGACGCGGAGCGCGATGCGCTCGACGCCGAGCGCGACGACAACCCGCCCCCCGTTGCGTCGCCCGACAACCTCGCATACGTCATCTACACGTCGGGCTCGACGGGCCGGCCCAAGGGCGTGATGATCGAGCACCGCTCGGTCGTCAACCTCGCCTTCGCGCTCCGACGCGCCGTCTACGGCGGCGAGAGCGCGCCGCTGCGGGTGAGCGTCAACGCGCCGCTCTCCTTCGACTCGTCGGTCAAACAGATCGTCCAACTGCTCTCCGGGCACTCGCTCCACGTCCTGCCGGAAGAGGTGCGACGCGACGGGCCGGGCCTGCGCGGGTTCGTCGAGCGGCACGCCCTTGACGTGCTCGACTGTACGCCCTCGCAGATGCGGCTTCTGATTGACGCGGGCTTCCCCGGCGAGTCGGGCGGCGACGGCGCGCGCACACGCGCTCTGATCGGGGGCGAGGCCATCGACGAGTCGCTCTGGTCGCACCTCGCGGCCGTGGGCGGTGCGGTCGATTCCTACAACGTCTACGGCCCGACCGAGTGCACTGTGGACGCGACCGTGTGCCGTGTGGGCGACGCGGCGGGGCGCCCCTCGCTCGGGCGCCCCGTGTCGAACGCACGGCTCTACGTGCTCGACGCGCACGGCAACCCAGCCCCGGCGGGCACGCCCGGCGAGTTGTACGTCGGCGGCCGAGGGGTAGCGCGCGGCTACATGCGCCGCCCCGGACTGACGGCGGAGAGGTTCGTCCCCGATTCGTTCTCGGGCGAGCCGGGCGCGCGGCTCTATCGCACGGGCGACCTCGTGCGGCACCTTCCCGACGGGCAGGTCGAGTTCATCGGTCGCACCGACGATCAGGTGAAGGTGCGCGGCTCGCGCGTCGAGCTGGGCGAGGTCGAAGCCGTGCTCGCGAGTCATCCGTCGGTGCGCGCCGCCGCGGCGGCCGTGAGGGAGGACGCGCCGGGCGACCAGCGTCTGGTCGCCTACGCGGTGGCGAGCGGCAGACCCGCGCCCTCCACCAGCGAGCTTCACGCATTCATGCGCGAGCGGCTGCCGGACTACATGCTCCCGTCCGCCTTCGTCATGCTCGACGCGCTGCCGCTGACCGCGAACGGCAAAGTTGACCGGCGGCAACTCCCGGCGCCCGACCACCTGCGCCCCGAACTCGGGGGCGAGTTCGTCGCGCCGCGCACGCCGACGGAGGAGACGCTGGCGGGCATCTGGGCCGACGTGCTCGGCCTGAGCCAGGTCGGCGTCCACGACAACTTCTTCGAGCTGGGCGGACACTCGCTGCTCGCCACGCGCGTCGTCTCGCGTATGCGGCAGGACTTCCGCGTCGAGATTCAGCTCCGCAGCATCTTCGAGACGCCGACCGTGGCGGGGCTCGCCGCCTGCGTCGAGGGCGCGTTGAGCGAGCAGGCCGAGGCGGCGCCGCCGCCCTTCGCGCGCGCGCCGAGGGAGGCGCAGTTGCCCCTCTCCTTCGCGCAGCTACGCCTCTGGCTGCTCGACCGGCTCGACCCCGGCGCAACGGTCTACAACAACCCCTACGCGCTGCGGCTGAAGGGCGCGCTCGACGCGGCGGCGCTGCGGCAAAGCCTTAATGAAATCGTACGCCGCCACGAAGTGCTGCGGACGAGCTTTGCGACCGCCGACGGCGAGCCCGTGCAGGTCGTCGAGCCGTCGCTGACCCTCGAACTGCCCGTGCTCGATTTGTCCGAACTCGACGAGGACGGGCGCGACGCCTCCGTCCGGCGCGTCTACGACGAACAGGCGGGGGCGGCCTTCGACCTGAGGCGCGCGCCGCTCCTGCGCGCCGCGCTGATGCGCCTCGGCGCCGAAGAGCACGTGCTGGTGCTCGTCGTCCATCACATCGTCTTCGACGTGTGGTCGATTGACGTGCTCATGCAGGAAGTGCGGGCGCTCTACGGGGCCTTCACGCAGGGCCGCCCCTCGCCGCTCGCGGAGCTGCCCATGCAGTACGCCG
>DASWNR010000558.1:0-47490 GCA_036399155.1 Pyrinomonadaceae bacterium | reverse complement strand
CTCAGTACTCAGTACTCATCACTTCCCTCGCGCCGCCGCCGACCTCCGAGACGTAGACGGTCGGATCGAAGCCCTTCCGCTTCCGGTACTCCCCCGTGAGCGCGCGCTCGAACTCCGCCACCCGGTCGCGCCGGACGAGGCTGACGGTCGAGCCGCCGAAGCCCCCGCCCGTCATGCGCGAGCCGAGCACGCCGGGGACGCCCCACGCGGTCTCGGCCAGAAGGTCCAGCTCCGCACAGCTCACCTCGTAGTCGTCGCGCAGGGACTCGTGCGAGAGCCGCATCAGGCGGCCCATCTCTTCGAGTTCGCCGCGGCGCAGGGCTTCGGCGGCGGCGAGCGTGCGCTCGTTCTCACCTACGACGTGGCGGCAGCGGCGGCGCACCGTCTCGGGCAGCACACCGGCGAACCGCTCGAACTCCCCGGCGCTCACGTCGCGCAGCTCGCGGATGCCGGGCAGATGCTGCGAGAGCAGCCGGACGCCCTCCTCGCACTCGGTGCGGCGCTGGTTGTACTCGGAGGCCGCAAGCTCGTGGTGGACGTGCGTGTCGGCGACGACGACGACGACGCGCGTGGTGTCGAGCGGGATGGCCTCGGCTGTGAGCGCCCGGCAGTCTATCAGAAGCGCGTACCCCTCGCGCCCGAGCGCGGCCACGAACTGATCCATGATGCCGACCTGCGCGCCGACGTATTCGTGCTCGGCCTGCTGTCCCGCGAGCGCCAGCTCGACCGGGTCTACGCTCCGGCCCGAGACGGACGCGAGCGCGAGCCCCGCGGAGACTTCGAGCGCCGCCGAAGAGGAGAGCCCCGCGCCCGCGGGCACGTCCGAGAGCAGCATCAGGTCGGCCCCGCCGAGGCTGAGCCCCCTGTCTTCGAGAGCGCGCGCGACGCCTTCGACGTAGTCGAGCCAGAGGCCGCGTCGCGGCTCGCCCGGCCGGTCGAGGTCGAAGGTGAACTCCTCCTCGCGGTTGAGCGAGCAGACGCGCACCGTCCGGTCTTCACGCGGCGCGGCGGCAACGACCGTCTCGCGGTCGAGGGCCATCGGGAGGACGAAGCCGCCGTTGTAATCTGTGTGCTCGCCGATGAGGTTGACGCGCCCCGGCGCGTGGAAGAGCCGCGCGGGACGCCCGTAGCGTCCCTCGAACGCGCGCCGCAATGTCCCGCGTTCGATCAAGTCGCGCCCCCCGCTGCTTCCGCCCTGTCGGTCATCACTACGCCTTCCCCTCCGCCGCGCGAGCAGTAGTCTCACTCCCGAGTCACTTGAGCGTCACGACGCGGATCGAATCCCAGTTGTTCTCCGAGGAGCCGAAGCCGTAGAGCATGACGTGGAACGCGGTCGGTAGATTCCTGATGGTCTTGCGGAGCCCTACCTGCGCCTGTTCGGCGGGGCTGTCGGGACCGTTCAGAACGAAGATAAACTCGTCGCCACGCCGGACGATGCCGAGCACGGGGTTCTTCAGCTTAGTGCCGAGCTTGCGGTTGTCGAGTCGCTCGCCGCGCCCGTCGATGACCGACCAGGCCTCGAACGTCCCCTCGCTCGTCAGAAGCCACTCGACGCGGTTGCGCCCCGAGCTGTCGAACATCAGCGCGAGCGAGGCGAAGCCGAGCGGCGCGGCCCGTTCGCCCGGCTGGACTATCTGCGGCCCGACCTTCGCCACGCCGGCCTCGACGCTGAAGCGGTCGCCCGTGAAGAGGTTATTGCTCCTCACGCCGGCGCGCGTCCCGTTGGCGCTCCGCAGTCGGAGCTGCCCGTCCTTGACCTCCAACTTTCCGCCCCCGCCGCCCTCGAACGTGAAGCGCTCCCACTTGGTCGCGTCCAGCCTGTCGCCCTCGAAAGTGTCACCCCACTCGTCGAACGCGGGGGTCTTCTGACTCGGCTGTGCGCCGGGCCCCTGTGCCCGCCCGAGGACGCACGAGACCAGCAGACCAAGCAGGAGCGACCCGATGTAAATCGTCCGAGAAGAGACTGGCATAAGACCTCAGGGTAATTTCAGAAGTTGACGTTCGCCAGGCGGCGCATAATCTCGCGGGGGCTCTGGCGCGCCTGCTCGCGCTGCGACTGGCTCAGGCGCTTGAACTCGTCGAGCGCGACCTTCGCCTCGGCCGTGCGCTTCAGGCGCATCAACGCCCGGCCGAGGTTGTAGTGCGCTTCGGCTAGGTTCGGGTCGGACGCGACGGCGCTTTGGAGCAACGTGACGGCCTCCGCGAGGCGTTCGCCGCGGACGTAGAGTTTGGCGAGCGAGACGCGCGCCGGGGCGAATTTGGGGTCGAGCGCGATGGCCTCCTTCAGGTGCGCCTCGGCGCGCCGCTCGTCGAACTGGGTCTGCTTGAGGATGGCTTCGGCGGCCAGGTAGTGCGCCGCGCCGAGGCGATTGTCGAGCGCGAGCGCGCGCTCGTAGTACTCGGCCGCCTCGTCGAACCGCCCTTGCTGGTCGTAGGTCATGCCGAGGTAGGCGAGCGCCGGGGCGAAGTTCGGCTCCAGCTCGTGCGCCCGCCGGAACGAGACGGCGGCCTCGTCGGGCTTGTCGAGCGCCGACTGCGCGACGCCGAGCGCGAACCAGAGGCGCGAGGAGCGCGGAAACTCCTTCAGCGCTTCCTCCAGGCGGATGACCGCGGCGGCCGGGGCCCTCGTGTCCGTCAGCAGCATCCCGTAGCGGAAGCGGTAGGACTCGTTCTTCGGGTCGCGCTCGATGGCAAGGCGCATGGCCGGGATGGCGTTCTCGACGTGCCCGCTCGCCTCGTATACGTCAGCGAGCAGGGCGTAGATGGGGGCGGCTTCGAGGCCGCGCGCGACGGCCGATTCGAGCGCGCGGCCCGCCTCGCGGATGTTCTTCCGGGCGAGGTGCGCGCGGGCGAGGCGGACGACGTGCCCGGCGTTCGAGGTCTCGGCTTCGGAGGCCGCGGCCAACTCCTGCGCCGCCTCTTCGGCGAGGTCGTTTTCGAGCAGTGCCGCGCCCAACTCTGAGCGAGAGCGCGGTGAAGCAGTCTCGCCGGAGGCGTGCGGCAGCGCGGACTGGTACTCGCGGAAGTAACGCGCGGCGGCGGCGCGGTCGCCCAGCCGGAGCGCCGTCACGACGAGCGCGCGAGCCGCCTCGGCGTCGGGCGCGAGCCGGTGCGCGCGCTCGAACAGGCGGAGGGCTTCGCGCAGCCCCTCGGGCGTCGCGGCCCCAAAATGGATTTGGGCGAGGTTGAAGAGCGCGCTGGGCTGATTCTCGTCGAGCCTTAAGGAGACCTCGAACTGCTTCGCCGCCTCCCTGACCCGCCCCAGACGCAGGAGGATTGCGCCGTGATTGTTACGCGCCGAAGGGAGCAAAGGCGCTTCCGCCGCCGCTGTCGCGAAGTGCTTCTCCGCCGCCGCGAGGTCGCCGTCCTGATCCGCCATTACACCGAGGTACGTGTGCGCCGTCACGTTCCCCGCGTCCGACTCCACGGCGCGCCGGAAAAGCTCGCGCGCCGCGGCCCGCTCGTTCCGGCCGAGCGCCGCTGCCCCTTCTGCCGCCAGCTTCTCGGCCCGCGCCTTGGAGGAAGGTTGCTGCGGCGGCGAAGCGATGCCGGCGGGCGTCCGCGCAAAGGCCGGCACGGCCCACAGCGCCGCGCAGGCGCAGGCCAGCCGCCCCAGAAGTTTAAGACCGCGGATGAAGTTCGTGTGCGTCATGCCACGGCGGGGGTTTCGGCCCCGCCATCATCCTACTACTAAGCGCGAGCGGCGCGGAGAAGGAGATGTCGCCACTCCCCCCGCGCCGCACACGTGTGTGACATGGTTCGGGCTAGAAGATGAGCCTCGCGCCGACCTGAACGGTGCGCGGCGGGTACGCGAAGATGTCCCCTTCCACCCCCGAGAACCCGAAGTCGCCGGCGTCGAGGTTCCCCTGCGGGGCGCGGAAGCGGTGCCGGTTAAAGATGTTGAAGAACTCCCCGCGCAGCTCGAAAGTCACCGACTCCGTGACGCGAATCTTCTTCAACAGGCTCAGGTTCTCGCTGTGGTACGGCAGCGAGCGCGCATCGCCGAGCACCGGCGGCGAGTTGCCGAAGAAGCTGAGCGGGTTCGAGTAGTAGGACGTGTAGTTCGCGTCGAGCGCGCCGCCCACGAGCAGCGGCGGGCCCTGGTCGAAGCGAGTCGGCGCGGAGAACGCGGCCGGGTTGATGAGCTGGAAGCCGAGGCCGGGGCTGCTGCCCGGACCGTTGCCCGTGAAAATCTCCTGCCCGGTCAGGTTCGGCCGGAGGTTGCCCTGGTAGCCGACCGCGTTGAGGAAGCCCACCGCGCCGCCCTGGTTGTACGTGACGACCAGCGGCAGCCCCGACTGGTAGCGGTGGATGCCGCCCAACTGCCAGCCGCCGAGCACCGCGTCGACGACGCCGCCGCGGTCGAGGAAACGCCTGCCCTTGCCGAAGGGCAGCTCAAGGATGTAGTTGAAGACGAGGACGTGGCGCGGCTGGTTCGGCGAGTCCACGCGCAGCGAGCTGACGTCGAAAGGATTCTGGACGGTGCCGCCGAACGGGGTGCCGCCGAGGAGGTCTTCCGCGGCGGTCGTCTCAAGGGTCGCCATCGTGTAGGAGGCGCCGAACTGGATGCCGCGCGAGAAGCGGCGGTCGAGCTTGAGCTGGAGCGCGTGGTACCAGCTCTGCCCGTCGTGTTCGAGCACGTTGGTGATGTGGTTGTACTGCGGGAAAGGCCGCAACGCCTGCGCCACCGTCCCGCCGAAGCCGGGGAAGACGGCGTTGTTGGAGCTTGGCAGCGCGACGCCCGCGCTCGCCGCCACCGCCCGCGCCGCCGCGGCGAACGCCACATCGTCGGCGTTCCCCGGCGCCGTAATCCTGCTCAGAGGCGCGTTCAGAATCTCCTGCCCGAGGCGGAGCGAGTTGAGCGGGGCGGCGTTGATGCGGTTGAAGTTCGACTTGAGGCGCGTCCCCTTGTGGCCGATGTAGCCGGCCGAGACGGCGAAGTTGGCGGGCAGCTCGCGCTGCAAATCGAAGCTCCACTGCTGCGTGCGCCCGGCCCTCCAGTTCTTGTCGAAGTAGGAGACGTTCTCTCCGATGAACTGGTTGGTCGGGTCGGTCGGGGGCCGGTTCGGGAAGGTGCTCAGGAAGAAGTTCGAGGTCTGGCCGAAGTTCGGGTAGACGGAGTGCGTGTTGTAGCCCTCGGTGCCCTCCGTGATGAAGTTGACGCCGCCCTGGCCGTAGAGGATCGGCGCGTAGTAGATGCCGTAGCCGCCGCGCACGACCGTCCGGTCGTTGAGCGAGTAGGCGAAGCCGACGCGCGGCCCGATGGCCGAGTGGTCCTTCGGGGCGAGCCCCTCGTGCTCCGCCCGGAGCGCGCCCGTGCCGTTGGCGGCGACGAGCGCGCCGCGGCGGCCGCCAACGGCCGGGTTAGCTACGTCCGGGTCGAAGCCGCGCAGGCGGTCCCGCGACTCGGTGCGCGGCTGCGGAATCTCGTAGCGCACGCCGACATTCAGGGTCAGCTTCTGCGTGAGCTTGATGTCGTCCTGCACGAAGAAGGCCGGGTAGAAGTAGCGCCAGCCGGGGTCGATGGTCTTGCTGCTGTTGAAGGCGAACTCGGTCGAGCCCGTAATCAGGCTGGCGATGGGCCAGCCCGTCTCGTCCGGCCCGTTCGAGGTCTGGTCGTGCCGGAAGTTGAACCAGCCGCCGGGGCTCAGGAGCTGCGCCACGTTGAACTGCTGGATGCGGAAGTCTGCGCCGAACCTGAAGCTATGGCGACCCCTGACGAAGCTCACGAAGTCGGAGAGCTGGAGGGTGTTGTCGGCGAAGGGCAGGTCGTTGAAGAAGGTCGAGCCGATGCCCTGGTAGGCGCGCAGGCTCTGCCTGTTCAGGGACGGGTCGGAGGGCTCGCCGTAACCGGGGATGTCCACCGCGGGGAACGAGCCACCGAGCACGGAGGTCTGCGGGAGGCCGATGGCGAAGGGGTTGAAGCCCAGCGTCGTGTTCGCGTTCGTCACGTTGTAGCGCGTGTACCCCGCGTTGAAGTGGTTCAGGAGCGAGGGCGACAGCGTCCAGTCGTGCTGGACGCGCGCGAAGTGCGATGTGAAGTCCTGATCCCAACGGCCGAAGGCGACGAGCGGGCGCGGGAAGCGCGGGAAGCCCCCCTGCACCGTGTTCGACTTGCGGAAGGAGTAGCTGACGGCGAGCCGCTGCGCTTGGGTGATGATCTGGTCAATCTTGAAGATGGCGTTGTTCATGTTGACCGGCACGCTGCTCGACGCGAGGTAGTTGCGGAAGACGCCGGGGCGTGTCGGTCGCGGGAAGGACTGGAGGATGGCGAAGCCCGCCGGGTCGAAGGCCGACTGCGGGATGATGTTGCCCGCGAACGCCGTGCGGCAGCCCGGGGTATTGCAGCTCCGCGGGTCGAAGATGCGGACGCCGCCGGGCCCGAACTGCGAGAGCACCTGCGGGTCGGTCAGCAGCTCCGAGAAGTCGCCGAGGCGCATCCTCTCCGTCGGGACGGAGACGAAGACGGTCTCCGAGCGGTTGAAGCGGTAGCCCTCGTAGTTGAAGAAGAAGAAGGTGCGGTCGCGCAGCTTGTGGAGGGATGGCCCGCCCTCGCCGAAGTTCGGTAAGGTGACGGGGCCGCCGATGTTGAAGCCGAAGTTGTGCTGCGTGTCGATGGGGCGCTTGATGTCCAGCGCGTTGTTGACGAAGCTGTTGGCGTTGAGCACGCGGTTGCGGTGCAGCTCATAAGCCTCGCCGTGGAAGTCGTTACCGCCGGACTTGATGGTGAAGTTGACGACGCCGCCCGAAGTGGAGCCGAACTCGGCCGAGAAGCTGCTCGTCGAGAGCGTGAACTCCTGGAAGGCGTTGGGCCCCGGCGCGACCTCCGAGAAGAACGTGCCGTTCTGAGCGCGGCGGGTCGCCGCGCCGTCGATGAGTATTTCGGTGCCAAGCGCCTGGCCGCCGCTCACGCGGAAGCGCGAGGCGTTCGCGCCGCGGTTGTCCTGCCCGCTCTCGGTGCCCGTCGAGGCGACGTTGCTGTCGAGGAAGATGAAAGCCAGCGGGGTGCGGCCGGCGCTCTCGGCGCTGACCAGCAGCGGCAGTTCCTTGACCTGCCGCTCGGTGACGTTCGTCTGGCGCACGGGCGACTCGGACTGGATGACGGGGGTGTTCTCCGAGGTGACGGTGACCACGTCGGCCACCGCGCCGATTTCGAGTCGGACGTCGAGCGTGCGCGTCACCTGTACGGCCACCCTCACGTCTTCGAAGGTGACCGACTTAAACCCTTGGGCCTCGACGTTAATCCGGTAGGGGTCGGCCTTCAACTGGGGCAGCGTGTAGCTGCCTTCGTCGCCGGTGACGGCCTCGCGCGCCTCGCCCGAATTGAGGTTGGTGGCGATCACCTTCGCGCCGGAGACCACGGCGCCGGTCGGGTCGGTTACGGTGCCCGTGATTGCGCCACGATCGCTCTGACCGTAAGTGGCAGACGTGCACAGGAGAACTAACACTAGCGAGGCGAGCTTGCTGAACTTCATTTGGACTCCTCCGGGATCACAGGCCCTGATCGAAACTGTTGGCCGCAGCGAAGGAAAGGGCTGACGCCGAGGCTACGCCGGGAGCGGGAATCACCCCGTGCCGGCGCGACTCGTTACGAACTTTCAATGCCGGGCCAGCAGAAAGAGTGCTCCACACGTGCCCGACGTACGGTTTAAGACTGCGAAGGACTGGATTCGTTGCAAACCGAGTAAGCGTTTACGTAAACGCTTAAACAAGTGCTTGGCTTATAACAAGGCCGACGGAAACTTGTCAACAGGAATTTCCTTTAACCCTGCCCTTCAATTGAATAGAACGGCGTGGTGTTCTATGAAAGGGGCATATCAATAGAAGACTTCTCCGACCCCGGCGAGCGAACGCTTTCCTCCGGCCGCCATCCCTTAACTTGCCCGAACCACTTCAACCGCCTTCCGCGGACGGCCTCCGCTACCTGCTGACTCTGACCACGTCGCGGGCCACTGTCCATTTACGTTCGAGCGTACGGCCACTCCCCAGAGAGACGTTGACCAGTGTTCTATCTGAGCCGTCATGAGGCTGCGCCCCACCACCAAAGATGAAAATATTGGCTCGACGCAGTACGCTCTGCCCGGCCGCCGGTGTACAGCAGGTCGTCACAGTCTGGTGCCGCGAGCCCGCATCTGAGCCTGACCGGAGAACCTTCCAGGCACCACCAACTGTTGCTTCGAGCACGCATAGCAGACTCTTCCACGTAAGGTTCTCGCACCGGGGCCGCAAAGAGGAGACCATGGAGATCGTACACCCTTGTTGCTGCGGTCTGGATGTGCATGCCAAGACCGTCGTCGCCTGTCTGATCAAACAAGGTAAGACGCAGACGCGCACCTTTTCAACCATGACCGACGACTTATTGACGCTCTCGGATTGGCTGCGCGCCGAAGGCTGTACGCATGTCGCTATCGAGAGCACGGGTGTGTATTGGGAGCCCGTCTTCAACATTCTTGAGGCAGCGCTGAAGGTTATTCTAGTCAATGCGCGTGACGTCAAAGCCGTGCCGGGCAGGAAGACTGACGTCCGCGCTTGTGAATGGCTGGCCGACCTGCTGCGCCACGGATTGCTCAGGGCAAGCTTCATCCCGCCTGCTCATATCCGCGAACCGGCGGCGCAGCCCCGCGCCGCTCGGCTCGTGACCCGCCCTCAACCGGATCACGACCTCAGTCTCGCAGCCCTACGGTTAGCTGTTGCGCTAGCTCGCTCACGTATACCTCGTCCGACTTGTCGCCGTCTTGGAGAGGGTGGTTCGTCCGCCGGTCGCAGACGATGGCCTCAGATTTGGGTTTCTCCTCCCAGCGTCGTAAGGCAATCCGTTAGAGCCTCAAATAAGTCAGGCAGGTAAGTGTGCTTCCCTCCATTCCCTGCTCGGATATCACTTTGCGAGTCTAGAATGCTTCCCGGTAACTATGCAGGTCTGTGTAAGCCGTTGAAGGTGGTGGGCTTACCTCTGAAGGCGCGCTCCAGGGCGGTGAGCACGCCGTACCCTTGCTTACGCGCCGTCGAGAGGTAGGAGCGGATGCGGCAGAACCGGCGCGCCCCATCCCCCGTGCGGAAGCACCCCGAGACCTTCTGTCGCAGCTTCACCATCCGCAGGTCCCGCTCAGCCAGGTTATTGTCGAAGGGTACCTAGGGGTCGCTCAGGAACAGAAGCACCTCTGCCTTCCTTCTCCCCAGTCGCCGCAGCAGGCTGCGCGCTTGCCTGCACGCCAACTGCGGAATGTCAGGCGGCGGCTGCGCCTCCTGCCCCTCGGCGACGAGACTGTCATAGCGGGTCGTCAGTTCCTCGACCCGCCACGCCAGCACAGATGCGCCCTCGCACTCGGCCACGCCCTTCATCTCCAGCAGCAGCTCTTTGAGCGGAGCGGCCCACGCCTTCGTCACTTCACTCAGCTCCTCGAAGTACGTCAGCTCGCGCAGCAGGCGTGCCCCGCACAGGGCGTGCCGGCAGTCGGGGTAGTGCGTGTAAGAGAACCAGCCGTCGTGGACGCAGGTGCCGCGGTAAGCGGGCAGGATGTCGATCTCATCGATAGCTGCTTTACCACGCCGTGCGTCAGCGGCGTAGTGCGTCAGCCTCTCATTGCTCGCCACGTGCACGTAAGCGAGCTTCCCTTTGACTCTGAGCCCCGTCTCGTCGGCGTGGATGATGTGTGAACGGCGCAGCCCCTTCTTGATCTTCAGTTCCGTCTCGACGAGCCCCGTGGCGCACCGCCTGACGGCCGTCGCGAGCGTCCCCGCGGAGATCGGGCAGCCGAACAGCTCCTTCATAGCTTCGGCCGTGCGTGCGCAGGGCAGCAACTGATAGTCATGCAGGTAAAGCGCACGCGCCAGGATGGAAGGGCCGTACTGCACCGTGGCGCTGACGCCCGGCGGGAACTCGGCCTTCGTCCTGCGCCCGCAGGTCGTGCAGCGCACCACCTCCGCCCTGTGCTCGGTGACTCTCAGCCTGGCCGGCACCAGCTCGATGACCCGCCGCCGCTCAACGCTCGTGCCGCGCGTCCCCGCGAGCGGTGGCGGCACCTCGCCGGGCGGTGAGTCACCACACGATGTGGCTTCGG
The DNA here is from genome assembly GCA_036399155.1 of Pyrinomonadaceae bacterium. Lineage (GTDB taxonomy): Bacteria > Acidobacteriota > Blastocatellia > Pyrinomonadales > Pyrinomonadaceae > QHXN01. The sequence continues at coordinate 37,432 of DASWNR010000558.1, read as the reverse complement.
TGTGAGCCGTAGAGTGCGGCCGGCGTGGCCGGGCTGCCCGCCCGGCCGCTTACTCGAAGGTCGGCGCAGGCTCTTTGTACGCTTTGCCCACGGCGGGTCAGTCGAGGGCGGGCGCGAGGAGTTATGCGAGTCCTTCGTGACGAGCTTCTCCAGCTCCGTGTTACGCCGGCGGAGCCAGTCGACTTCCCCCCGCGCCTCGCCTAACGCGGCCTTGAGCCGAGAGATGCGTGCCTCGCGTTCGCCGTGTTCTACTTATTGGTCAGCCAGGTTATTTTTTAAGCAACACGGCCGGCCCGTCCAATATGTGTCGCCGGGAAAATAATTAGACGTCCTGATCCCAACCCCCTCGCCGATGTGGTCATAGGGCCCGACGCCCATGCCGCGCTACTACTCCACACTCCTGCCGACCGACTCCGCCACTTTGAGGAATGGGAAGCGGTCGCCCGGACATTCGGTCTCCGGGTTGACTTCCTTGTGGGTAATTACTTGCTCGGCGGGGATGGAGTGCTCGGCCTGTAGCTGTCGGCAGAGGGCGACCAGTGCGTTCAACTGCGCCGGGGTCGGTTCCTCCGCGCCGTATTCGCCCGAAGTCCCCCTGCCGGAGCTGAAGTTGCCGACGAGACAGATGCCGATATAAGAGTTGTAACCCGCCGCGTGCGCGCCGCGGCAGCCGTCGGGGCGACCCTTCTGGATAGTCCCATCCGGCAGGATCACATAGTGGTAGCCGATGTGGTAGACGCGCCCCCAGTAAAAAGCCCCGAACCCGCGCCGGCGGTGAATCCCGTCGATCACTGACGAGTCCACCGGCCGCCCCCCGGGCGAGCGGGGCACAGCGGAATGATGGATGACGATGCCCGCCGGCGTGACCGTATTCCACAGCGAGACGGAACAGCAGCCCAGCCACAGGAGCGCCGGGGCCAATGCCAGGACGACGAGACCCCGAAGGCGGCCGCGCCCTAACGCCTTCGCGAATTTTTCTCGGCGCATAATCGACCCGTTCAGATAACACGCGCCCCCTCGGGACGCTCGCCCCGCTCAACGTAGCCAAGCCCCGTCGCCTCAAATCAATCTTTGCAACGCGGCCCTACTCGAATGGTTCTTTGGTGACCTTCATCGGCAGTCGGGTTTTGAGGATCGCGCCCTTGGCGGCGGCCGCCACCGGGTGGGACGGGTCTTCGGGGTGGTACCACACCGCGCCATTCATCCGTCTCAAATCAACAAGTTCCGTCTCCAACTCTTCAAACGTGACAAGCTTTCCTCGCAGATAAATTTCACCGGCCCGAGTGACCTTTATTTTGGCGACCTCCGAGGGGTCGATTAGCTCCCGACGGCCTGTCCTCCTGTCTACATACGTGACGGCAGAATGCTTCCTGCAACCGGCCCATGGAATAGTAATACCGAGGATGAGGCACGCGATTATTAACTTAGTTAACTTCAAGGTGGTTCCCTTTCAATAATAACGACAGACTGCTTCGCGCCGAGAAGGAGGGCTAAAAGTTAACTCTAAACCGCGAAGTCAACCTACGGGCGGCTGTCATTGACTTTACCGCCCGCCGGGTCTAAGCCCGGGAGGCGGACATTAAAGAATTCTTCGACCTGCTGCGCGACCTCCTTGGAGTATGCGCCCGGCCAGTTTTTCAACACCCGCCCGTCCGGGGACACGACGATTGTTTGAGGGGTATTTCCGAGCCCGTATGCGACCCTCGTTTCGCGCGACAACCCCGCGTAGACGGGGAACTCGATATTATGTTGAGATTTGTACTCTGGCAGCTTGTCGTCCAACAGGGAAAGCCCGATGAAGCGGTATTTGCCGTCCGTCATCCTGGACAGCGCCTTCACATTCTCAAGGTTAAGGTCGCACCACCGACACTTCGGGCTGAAGACGTAGAGAACGGACGGGACGCCGCTTCCGTTAAATTCGAGGGTGACGGGCTCCTTGTTAAGGTCTACCGCTTCGAGCGCCGGGACGGAAGCCCCTATCGGGAGTTTATTTTCGGCCCTGAGCCTGTTCACGGGCGCAGGCGCCGGCAGGTTATTCTTTAGCTGCCACACCTGCCACGACAGTATCCCGTTGAGAGCCACGGACGTGGTCAGTAAAGTCATCAACAGACCTTGATGTAGCCAAAGACGCGACTTCGACTGCGGGGTGTTCGAGAGTTCTTCAGACATAGTTGTCACCAGCGGTTGTTAACATTCGCCTGTGGCTGTCGGAGAGGAATTGTGGGCACGACTAACCCCTTGATGAGGTGGTAACGCGACTCCGGCTGAACACTAAATGTGTCGGCAAGTTGCCGCGGGCGGCGCTCGCCGAAGAGCCGGAGAGGCGCCGACCGGGCGGCCAGACGTTGATGTTGAAACGCGCGCAGGGGCGGCTCAACGTCACGGTTTTGCCTAAGACACGCGAAGAAAGGGCGAGCAGAACGAAAGGCAGCCGTGCCGGTCAGAGGGCCGGCTTGGCCGGGATCATTTGCGTAAAAGGAGCCGACTGCGGAGGAAGAAGTGGCGCGAAGTGTGACGGCCAGAGAGAAGGCAGCGAAGCCGCCACAAGTCACGCCACCCGCGGCTCAAGCTCTACTAAACTGCTGCGCCAATCGCCGGCGGACCAAATACAATCGCACCGGTCATTGGCAGAAATTGCCGGTGGCGGCAATGCAGTCGCACTGTTGAGAGGCGCTGGAATCGCAGGCCGACGACTCGCAATCGTCGCACTCACCGCCACTGCACTTGTAGTAGTAATCTCCGCCCGAAGACCCACAACTTAACCAGTAGTTTCCGTCGCAAGGCGGAACACAGTACACCTCGGCTGCGACAATACCCGACACGCTCAAAATGGTTACGTTGACGGCCAAGAGGAGCGCCCCAAGAATCGATTTTCTCCGAACCACGCCCATCACTACTACTCCTTTCTCGGAAGAAGGGTGGACTTCAGTGAGACCGGGGCAAAGCTCACGCGCGCGCTGGACTCCCTCAAGAAATGGACTATGGAGGGCTACCGGACGCGCGGCATGCAATTCAGCGCCCTGCTTGCAACCCTCAGGGAGATGACTGATGTGGGGGAGAAGAGGCCGATCATTATTTTCCAGACGGACGGGGACGAGGTGGCGAAGCTAAGTAACTGGCCGCCCATCGCTGGCGAGCAGCTTCGGAAGTACGAGTACAACATGAACGACATTTACGCCGAGGCGGAAAGGTCGCGGGCCAGGGTTTACACGGTCGTGGCGGGCGAACGGCTGGTAGGAATCTCGCCGGAAGAGGCCGCGGAGCGCGCGGAACGAATGCTGAAGAAGGAGTACGTGGCGCGGGCCAAGATTAAAGACATGTGGTACGGCTTCAAGCGCGTCCCCAACAAAGCCGGTAAAAACACGACCGGGTTTGCCGTGCCGGAGGTCATACTGAAACAATTCCGAATGAAACGCGCCGAACGCGCCATCGAGACGCTCGTAGAGGGTCAGGCCGCGGCCGTCCGCACGGCCGAGCTGACGGGCGGCTGGGCGTCGTTTCTGGAGGGCCCCGAGCAGGCCGACGAGATTTACCGGCGAATATTGGCGGACACCGATAACCGCTACGTTATCGGCTACTACCCGACTAACAAGAGGATGGACGGAACCCTGAGGAGGGTGCGGGTCGGGGTGCGAAATCATCCCGAATACGTCGTGCGTTACCGGCAGGGCTACTACGCGACGCCCCGCTGACCTGATACTAACGACAAGGTAATGACAAGCCACCCGCCGAACAACGAGGCCCTTCACGCTTCGTCCGTCAGACAGTCCGTCGGGCGCATTTTAGATGTCTGTGTCATACCCGTCGTCGCGCTCGTCATTATGGGCCGGAGCCGGTACGGGGCGGCCCCGGCCGTCGAGATATCTTTCCTCGCGATAACCTTAATTTATGCGGCCAAATTTTTGCTGGGGAGCCCCCCGGCGGTGCGGCCGAATTGGATAGACTGGTCACTGCTCCTTGTCACCTTAACGGACGCGGTCAGCTTTTTTTATTCGACGTACGCGGCCAACAGCCTTCACGGTTTTAAGGAGACACTTTTCCTCTTCCTTTTCTACTCCTTCGTCAGACTTCACCTGAGGCATGAGTACCAACGGGTCGGCATTTTTCTGCTCATAGCTCTGTTCGGCCTCCTTCTGTCGGCGGCGGCCATCTTTTACTTTCATGGCGAATATAAGAGCGTCACTTCGCTCGGCTTCGAGGACCCGACTGATTTCAAGAGGTTCTTTAATTACTTCCGGCCGTTCGGCACGGCGGCCGGGGAGTGGATCACCATTTATCTGATCCTGTTGCCCTTCCCCGTCCTGTTATTCATCAGGTTCGTAAATAAGGCGGCCGTCGCCTGGCTGTTCCTGATCCCCGCGGTCACGATCTTACTCACCATTTCAGCCACCTTCTCGCGCGGGGTCTATGCCGCGGCGGCCGCCTTCTTCCTCACCGCGGGCCTGCTATTTTGGGTGTACGGGCTGACCCAGTTCGGGCGGCTGCTCCGCTTCAACCTGTGCGCCCTCCTGGCCCTCTCGGCCGTCCTGTGCCTGACGCCGCTGATGCGGCCGGCTCTGACCACGGCGTCGATGTTTAAGACCACCTCTCAGGTCCGCAGCTTCGAGGCCAGGGTGAGCCTGTCGACGGCGGCCCGGGGGATTGTGAAGGGACACCCGCTGTTCGGCGTGGGGGCTTATAACTTCCCGATGCATTCCGTCGGGGGTGGCGGGGGTGATTCGGCTTACGCCGGGAGGGTCTACAACTTATTCTTACAGCTCCTGGTGGAGAAGGGGGTGGTGGGGCTCCTCGCCTACTGTCTGCTCTTCTTCGGCTTCTTCAAGGTTTCGCACGACAAGGTTCGTCTTATCCAGGGCGACGCGTTTCAGCAGGCCGTGGTCGTGCTCTTCATGGCGACCTTTGTCGCCCTCATCGTGCGGGACTTGAGCTACTCCTCAATACTGGACAATGAGGGCGTGAGCACTTTGCTCTTCTTCATCTTTGCCAACAACGCCCTCGCGGAAGCGCGGCCCGCCGGAGGCGCCTCCGCCGCCTCCGGCGTTCGGGGTTGACCTGCTACGGCCATGTCGTTCTCTAAAAAGATCGTCGCCCTGATTCCCACGGCGTTAGCGTTGACTCTCTATGCGTACGCCTACGCCGAGTCCGCCAGGGAGCGGCAGGCGGCGGGCGCCTTTCAGCAGTTCGGCCGCCGGTTGGAGCAGAAACAGTTCTCCGCGGCGAGCCGGGACGTCGAGCGGGCGGTCGGGCTCTCTCCCGCGAACGCGTACTACCTCGCCAACCGCGGCCTGCTCCACGCGAGGATGCTCCGGGGCAAATTCGACGCCGCGGCGTTTTTGGAGGACAGACTTGCGTTCGCCGACGACGACTTAAGACAGATCGAAGCGGCGGCGCAGCACTACGAGAAGGCCCTCGCTTTAAACCCGCTGGACGACAGTTTTCAGCATAATCTGGGGTGGCTATATTCTTTCCTGCGAAAGAGAGAGCAGGCGCTCAACTGTTTTCAGAGGGCCGTATCCATTGACGGCTCCGTGGCCCTCTACCATCTCAGCCTCGGCCTGGCGTACGAGCAGAGGGGCGACAGGCAGCTCGCGGACGGCGAGTACGTACTCGCCGTCCGACTCTCGCCGGCTACCCTGGACTCGCGTTTTTTTCATGACCTGCGGGAGAGGTCGCCGGGGGCCGCCGGCCGGGTGATAGCGGAAAGCATCTCTCACCTCGAAGAAGAGTTGAGACGAAGCCCGAGCCCCGTCGTGAAGGGCAAGCTCGGCAAACTCTACCTTCAGGTGAATTCCCCGGGCGCGGCCTCCGCTATGCTGAAACAGGCTACGGCGGAACTGCCGAACCTTAGCCGCCCCTGGTATAACCTGGGAACCATCTATGAGACGCAGGGGGACGATACGACTGCGAGGGCGTGTTATGAGAAGGCGGTGTTTCTGGACGGGGGCGACGCCTCAGCGTGGTGGAGGTTGGGTAACTATTACGACCGCCATCACAACGTACGCGCGGCGGCACGCGCCTATACGCGGGCGGTGGATGGTTGGATGAGAATGAGGTCGGAGCACGCCGGCCGCGTACTACACATCTACCGGGCACGGTCCATCGTCACGGACGACTTAGCGCCGAACGGATTTTTAGCTTACTGTAGCCCTTCCCTCAACATCCCGGAAATCTGTCAGAGGCTTGCGAAGCTGTACGAGGAGACCGGGGACATCGGGCTGTCGAGTTATTACGAAGATCTGAGCAACAGCCTGACGCCCTAGTATCACGCCGCCGTCATGGTGCGCCGCCCGGCCTCGCGCGCCCGCCAGACTTACCCGCGTTTTTGGTGAGCTCCTGCCCCTTCCACTCGATCAGCCCCGCGAGGGCGGCGATCCTTGAGGGCCTGTCTTTCAGGGTATAGGCGACCTGGTGCGCCTGCTCCTGGTTAACGGGGGCGAGCTTGATAAACACGTCGCCTTCGACTAAGTCGTACCCCTGCTCCGTCTCCACCTTGCTCCGGTTGGCGGCCTGCGCGTACTCCCCCAGAACGTCGAAGGCCAGACTCTCGTTGAAAGGGGCGACCGCTTTCGCCAGCCCGCCGAGGAACCGCACGGCCGGGTCGGACTCCTTCTCGTTGGGGAAGACCGAGGCGGGGATGCCCGCGGGCGGTTTAAAGGCTTGCGGGTCGGCGTCCTTCACGTGCAGCACGGCCTGGTTGGCCGAGTCCGTGACGCACTGCTTGTCCTTACCCGCCGAGCACTTGTCGATGATTAGCGGGTAGACTTCTAAGAGGGACGCCGTTCTTCTCAACTCCCGCGCGCGCCGCAGCGCCCCCGCCGTGTCCCCCTTTCTGGCAAGGCTGATGGCCTCCCGGCTGTTGACCAGCTCGGCGAGGCGCGCTTTCTCGTCCCCCTCATCCATCCTGCCGAGCAGCGAGCGCGCCCTGTCGAACTCCCCGCGGGCGATCAGGAGCCTTACCGTTCGCGCGTCGGGCCTGTCGCTGTTGAGGGCCTCTTTGGCCCGCGCCTCGTCCCTCTGTCTGTAGTCCTCCTTTAGGCTCACCTCCGGCAGCAGGACTTTCTCGCCGGGCCTCCGACTCCTCGCCTCAAGCTCCAGGAACCTTGACTTCAACTCCGGGGCGGAGGTCTGCAGCGGCCCCCATATGCTCCGCAGGCGCAGTCTCACCGACCCACTCTGCAAGGCGGCGGCATCCAGCCTGCTCACCATGTCGAGGCTGTAGGCGACCCACGCCCTCACGACCGCCGGCCCGGCCACCGGCTCGCTCCCGCGGGTCATAAGCGGGCCGAACACGAGGTCGTCCAGCATGAAGCTGGCCCACCCGGCCCTCGGGTCGTCGCGGGTGAGGTTCATGGCCCTGATGACGTCGATGTACTGTAGGGCGAGGGCGTCGGCCGCCTGACGGTCTCGGTTGGCGATCTCCTGGAACGCGTCGAGGAAGTTAGCCTGAGTCGGGTCGCTGCCGAACGCCTTCCGGAGGTGGCCGACGGCGTCAGCGACCTTCCCGTCCTTCGCCTCCTGGTAGGCGAGGCTGGAGTATCCCCTCTGAGCCTCGGACTCGCCCATGGCCCGCGTCAAAAGCTCCGTCAACTCCTCGCCGAACGCCCTGTCCCTGTTCGCAGCTTCGAGCGCGCGGAAACGTATCACGCTCCTTAAACGCTCGACGCCGGTCGGGGGAGTCCGAGGGAGCCCCGTCCCCGCCGGCCTCTCACGCAGTCTGGCCCTCTCCTGCTCCGGGGGGAGGGTCAGGTTAAGGGACTCCCGCAGCAGTCTCTTCGCCAGCTCCCGGTCGAGCGCCCAGGCGGCCTTGGCGATGTTGATTTTCGCCGAGGCGAGCGCCAGGGGTTGCAGCAGATTCGAGGAATCCGCTTCGAGTGCCTGTAGTTCAACCAGCAACTCATTTTTCCGCTGCTCAAGATTATTCCCGGCGGGTCCCGGCGTGGCCCCGGGCGCGGCGGTCTGGCTGTAAACGGCAACCGTGTGCAGGGTGAGTGCGGCGAAGAGGAATAGCTGCCTCATTGTGCCCTCCCTAGAGGTTGAAATACAGGGCGAACTTTTGAGATGGCCGTGAGAAGGGGGCTTGCCGCGATGATAGCACATGAAACGACAGTGTTGCGAGAACTACAATAAGACAAGAAAGGGCTTTGGTCAGAGATCCCGTCAGGCAGCGAGCCCGAACAGGCTCCGGACGAACTTCGCTTGACCACATGCGTCGCCGGACCTGTTTCAGACTCTTCACCGCTCATTCCGTGTGTCTAACAAGCTTCCGTTAATGGTTCCACTTTTATCAAAGTAGTGGAATCAGGCGAATCAATTTGTTGATTTGTGCCATCTTATGGCGCAGTGGATTGAAGTTAAGGTTTCACGATTCTTGCCAGTTCCAGTCGTGGCTAAAGACAAAACGGATTCGGTTGACGGCTTGAAGCTATAGCACGGTTCGGGACATGCCGACGAGAACTGAAGGCACTCTTGTGAGTCTTCCTCTAGGACGCGTCCTATCTTATCGCCGATATTCGCCTACTGAGTAATGACTTATCCCCCTGCACGCAGTCCTCACTTGTGGCCGCCGAGTTGAAAGTGATGAGTAAGGACTCTTTGCGCCACGCCAGTAGGCTGCTGCGTGCGATTGCTTGAACCTCTGCGGCCTGTTCTGGCGTGAAACATCCCTCCCGATAGGAAGGTTCGGCGCACGATTCGACTAGAGGTGGTTGCCGAGAGTCAGAACCGCCGCCCACCATTCGCGGTGATCCGAAGTGTAGCGACGTCGGCGGCGCCAAGACCTATACAGGAAAACGCTGGCAGCCAAGAGGCCGCCGCCGCGCGAACCAAGAAGCCGAGGTAGATACTGGCGCACACTCTCAATCTAACAGAGTCACAGGGTGGTTCCTCACTTCATTTTGCCTGTGGGGCTAAATCTTTGAAAGCATTAAAGTTCACCACCTATTTTGGCTGGACGTTCTATCCATTATCTGAATTGCCTTGAAGAGAAAATTTTTTAACTGTGCAACATCTCTAAGTCTTAAATTTAGCTCCGTGAAACACGTCTTTCCAGGCTTCCCTTTTGGAGCAATTGAAGGATGTGAGCGGACATTTGTGGGTAGATATAGAACGATTAAATTTCTAATTCTGAGAGGGGGGTAGCAAAATTAGATTGACAGAGACAATAAAGGCAGCTATAAGGGGCAGTTATGAAGGTGTCTCCTTTCTCAATAAGTCCCGACCCTGAGCTGCTTTACGTCACGCCATCGATAGAAGCCACCCTAGATAAAGTCAGACACCTGGTTGATTATCGTCAGGGGTTGACGACGATCGTTGGCGACGTGGGCCACGGTAAATCCACCATCCTGCGCTATATCTGGAGGGAGCTCAGCGGTAATCAGGAGGTCCGCATCGGTGCCGTCATCACGCCGAATTTTACGTCGGATTTCGCGTTTTTAAAGGCCGTTTGCGGCGAATTCGGTATCCCGCCGAAGCGCTCCATGCAGGCGCAGGAGTCGGCCCTACGCGAGTTTCTAGTCGGCCTGGACGACGAGGGGCGGACGGCCGTGCTCCTGATCGACGAGGCACAGAAACTACCTGGCAAGCAGCTGGAGTTAATCAGGGTCCTCCTGAATTTCGAACGCGAGACACATAAACTTGTTCAGATTGTTCTGGCCGGACAACTCGAACTCAAATACAAACTCCTAGATGAATCCAAGAAGGCTATCAGAAGCCGTGTTTTCGCGCCCTCGAACCTCTCTCCCCTCTCGCCCGATGAATGTCGCGAGATGATCCAGTTCCGCTGTGACAAGTTCGAGGTGCCAAACCCGTTTACGCCGGAAGCCGTCGACGCTATTTATAACCAGACCTCCGGAGTGCCTCGTGACGTGCTGAAGATGTCGCAAATTCTCTGGGTGACGGCGCAACGTGCTCGGCAGCAGCAAATACCCGTCGAATGGGTCGAGCCGGCGCTCTCGGAGGCGGTACTGAATGCCTGAAGAGAAATATGTGCCGAATAGCTCCGTCATGGGGGGAAGCAGTGTCGCTCGGAAGGTCAGCTTCTTCGGTCGTGACAAGATAGGGGCGGAAAAACCTGCTGAAAATACTTCGCCCAATGATTCTGGCAGTCCGGCTCCCGACAGTCCGGCCGCTGACCGTTCGGCTCCCGGCAGTCCAAACCCCGACAGCCAAAGTACCTCAATAATCGCGTCTACTGCTACGCCTGATAGCCCGACCGAGGTTGAAGGCCGTTCGGCTCCCGACAGTCCGGAGAATGGACTGCCGCAGTATGGACGTCCGCGGGCGGTGGACGGCGTACACCCCGAACGCCTTACGGCCGCCGACAGTCCGGCTCCCAGCAGTCCGGCCCCCGACAGGCCAAGCGTTAATTTGTGGTCTTCGCTGCCACAAGTCGAAGGGCATTTAAGGCTGCCGAATATCATCATTGATCAACTTTACCAATTCCTGGATCTCCAGGAGCGCTCAGTCTACGAGCAGCTCTATCGACTGTCGCACGGTTACGGAAAATCAACCTGTAGAATAGGATACCCGCAACTCGCTATCAGGTCGGGGATGGGCCGCACAGCCGTTATCCAGACCGTCGAGCGGCTGGTCAAGAAGGGTTTGATAGCTAGGGCAGGCACCGCAATCGGGGGACGTAAGGAGCAGGGAAGTGAGTATTGGGTGTCGGCACCCGGCAGTCCGGTTCCCGACAGTCCACCAACCGACAGTCCGGGAGCCGAACCCAATAAAGTAAAAGCATTAAAAGAAAATAGTAAAAAGGGTGGCGCTTCGCACCAGAAGAAAGATTACTCCGATTGCCCCGATTGCGGGGGCGTAGGAATGTGGTACCCAGAGGGTTTTGATAAGGGTGTCGCCAAATGTCTTCACCTAAAACTTGGTAAGTGATAAGCACGAGCGTACCCGGTTACCGGAGCTTGCGGAATATTTTAAAGGTAATACAGGCGGGGGTAAGATAAGCGCGGGAGAATTTTGCTATGGCCACGGTGACAATAGAGGTCCCGGACGAGCTCTCAGAGTTGGTCGCGCAGGTTGGTGAACGTCTACCCGAGCTTCTAGCTCAAAGTCTTAAGGAGCCGGCGCTACCGACTCGCGTCTATCGATACGTGCTGGACTTCCTCGCCAGCCGCCCCACCCCGGAGCAGGTAGCGACCTTCGGGCCCACGCCGGAGATGGCCAACAGACTGCGGACGCTCCTCGGACGGGAATCAGAGGGTGAAATCACGCCAGCAGAGAAGGCCGAACTCGATGAGTACGAGAGGCTCGAGCACCTGATGGTGATGATCAAATCCGGTAACCTCCAACACCTGACGGGTGCGCGGGGTTCGTGACGTACGTCCACGCGGCGCTGCGCCGTGAGGTCGTCGAGAGGGCGGGGAACCGTTGCGAGTATTGCCGACTCCCGGCCGAGGTAGCCTTCTACCCGCACGAGGTAGATCACGTTGTAGCGGAGAAGCACGGCGGCACGACAGACATAGGTAATTTGGCGTTCGCCTGCTGGCGCTGCAACCGGCACAAGGGGACAGACCTCACCTCCTTCGACCCGCAGACCCGACAATTCAGCCCATTGTTTAACCCGCGGACGCAAGTCTGGACAGAGCATTTCGCTTACGAAAGAGAAATGATAATCGGTCTGACTTCGGAGGGGCGTATCACTCAGTGGCGTAGCTTGCCGAATCCTAATGACTGGCAGGTGTCGTCGCAGACGGCGCGCCTGCTTCAGCACTGGCGCCATTATAAATCTGGCCGTGCGTCCCAACTGCGACCACCTCAAATCCGTTTCCCGCGTGTCCAAGCCTACCGGGTCGAGCTGTCCGAGGAGCAACTGACAGCCGAGTTCAACGAAGATTCCGTGCTGGAGCTGACGCCCGACCTCATCGGGCCTACGACCACAAGCGAATAATAGATATCTGGTGAAATCGCCAAGAGTCCGATAACGGTTCTGCCAGCCTCCCAGCTTTGCAGGGAAAGTCAGACGCGTGCGGATTAGTTGTACTGGGTGTGGGTGCGTGGCTCAACATTTGGAACTTCGCTTCGACTTTTCCAGCAAGGTTGGATAGATGTGAGATTGATTATCAGACGTTGTATGAGACGGGTAACCGTTCAGGTGGGCGTAGGTGAAAGTTGTGGGATGAGTCCCTCGCGCGCCTCTCCGTTGAGCGCAGCGCGGCACACTCCGGCCAGGTACTCCAGCACGTCGCGCCCCTGCTGTCACAACGAGGCCACGGCCGTCACAGCACCCGCCCGACGAAGGACTGCCCGACGCGCTCTGCGTCCGAAGCCCTCAGGGGTTTCCTGCTCCAGACGAAAGGTTGGGGGCTTCTTCTGTCGAACCAACCGCTGCCGGCCCGGCCTTATCTAGAGCAGTCCCGCGCGCTCCTCCGCCCGGCCGAAGGGACTCGTGAGTATCTATATTTGATGAACATCTCGGCGCTCAATCAACTGCGCCTCGGGGACGCGGGCGGCGCCATCACGATTGAAAAAGAGATTGAGGCGCAGAGCCTCGGACTGGCGCAGAGCGATTTCCGGCTTGAGTACGTGAACCGCCTTAACCTCGCCCGCCTCTACCGCAAGTGTGGGGAGTTGGGGCTGGCCGAACGCTACTACTCCGAAGCGTTCGACACGACCTCGGGCGTCCGTCCCGTGACCGATCTCATCTACGTCAACGTTACGCGGGCCATCCTGTACGGGGAGCAGGGATGAAGCGCCGACGCCTTGCTGGCGTGGACGAGGGCCGCGCTTCACTGGTCGGCGAGTGAAACCCCCGAGGCAATCGGCGAGCGTGTGACGGCCGCGATTCTCGGCCGCCCCGCCGGCCCCGGCGAAGACTTGATAGAGTCCATCTCCGACGTTTTTACCCGGCGACTCGAAGCCGGGAGCGGCGGCCTGCTCGCGCGCACTGGGACGGACGCCGACGACGCACCCTGCTTCCTGGCTGCCGAGGCCGCCGCGGGGCTCGATTCGTTGACGGGGGCGGGCGTCCCCGGCTGCGGCCTGTTAGCCTCTCCGGTTTACGCGGCGCCGCGCGTCGCTGGACGAGACGCATTATTTTGTCCCCGGCTTCTCGCTCAACGTCCGCGCGCCCGCCGAGCTTGTGATAGAGAACGCCTTCGACGCCGCACACTTCAACCCCGTCCATTCCGTGTGCAACACGCCGCGCCTTCGGCCGCTCCCGAGCCGGGGTGGTGAGTTTGCCGTCACAGGAGTTTTTGAAATCCCGCCCTCAGACTGGCAAAAAGCAAAGCACGACGAGCACACGGTCAAAGCGCCCTTCACGGCCGTGGCCTACAGCCCCGGCCTCGTCGTGTCGGAGTTCGGCGGCGAGCATGTTTTGCCGGAAGTTCACGGAGGGATGATGGAACTATTGGCGCCGGGCTCTGAAGGGCTGGCCGCCCGTACGACTTCGAGCGACGGCAAGGTCGTCTTGTGGGTTCACGGCTACACGAGGGACGCGAGCGTCTGGGAGGACGTTTGGAAATCATTGCCCGGCTTCCAACACATCGGCGTCGAGCTGCCCGGGCACGGCGCGTCTCACCCTTTGAAAGAAGGAGAAGACCTCGCCGGGTTGGCTAAGCGCGTCGCGAGTTTTGCGCTAGCACACGGAGTCGGGCACCTCGTCGGACTTTCGTTCGGGGGCATGGTCGCCTTACAGGCCGCCGCGGAAAGGCCCGAAGCGTTTCGCACGCTGATACTGGCCGCGCCCGCCCTCGGCGGCGGGCCGCAAGACCCCGAGACGATGACGTGTAATCTGGAGCTGCTCCGACTTTATAAAGAACGCGGCGCCGGGCCGTGGCTCCGCGAACGCTGGATGAGCTGCCCGCCCGAAGTGTTTGAAGGGGCCGCCACCCAGCCCGAGCTTTTTACGAAATTAAAGAGCGTAGTCGGTCGCCACTCGTGGCAGGAACTCGGGTGCCTTGCCATACCCGCCCTCGTCAACTACCCTCAGCTCACGGGCAAATTAAAGGCGATAAAATCATCAACCCTCATCTTAATCGGCGATAACGACATGGATGCTTTCAAAAGAAGCGCGGCTCTCATACATTAGCGAACGGCGGGGATGACAAAACAGGCGGCGGAAGTAGTTGCTTCCGCCGCCTGTGCCGCCTTTTCTGTGCTCCGCTTACTTGCCCCACTCGATGGGGAAGAGGGCGCCGGCCTGCTCCGGCGTAACCTTAACCCCGACGAGTTCCGCGGCGCGTGACAGTATGGGGTCGCGTCGTGACGCCAGGTCAACTGCCGTCGGCAACATCGGCTCATCGGGCGTAACGCCGACGCGCTCCAAGCTCTGGCCGTCCGACATGATCAGGTCGGCGTTGGTAATACTCGAACCGTAGAAAGATACGACGTCCACGCCGAGCCTGTGCGTGTAACGCCGGCTCTGCATGACGGCGCCCGCCGTCCGATCCCCTATCACCGTGCCGCGTTTCTCCAGCTGCACGAGGCGCGCGAACAATTCGGCGGCCGAACCCGACTGGCTGTCGACCAGCACCACCAGCTTGCCCCCGTAGACCTCTTTGCCTCGCGTCTTGGCCACCATCGGCTTCATTTCTTTGCGCCCCTTGAGGTCGGCAATCTTCACGTCGCGGTCGAAAAAGTAGCCGGCGAGCCGCTGGAGCATGACCACCGCGCCGCCCGGGTTGCCGCGCAGGTCGAGGATGAGGGCTTTGCGTTTCGCCACTTTATCCATCATCCCGTCCACCTTCTGCTCCGGCAGGTCGAACGCCGGCATCTTCCAGACGAACAGCTCTTCACCTACCTCGTAGTAGCGGTGATGGTTTAGACGGCTCTCGTCGGCGGCCTCCCTCAGGAGGTTGAAGTAATCGTTGCCGCCGTCGCCCAGCGTGAGGTCGACCACCTGCCTGCCTTGTCTTACCCGCGCCAGCACGTCGATCTGGCGCTCCTGCCCACGTGGGCTCTGCACGACGAGGCGCATCCCGGGTTTCGGGTTCAGCGTGTAATAGAGGTACTGCAACTTCCACATGTTCTCCCGCGTCGGCCCGAACCCGTCGACCGAGATGATCGCGTCGCCGACCTTCAGCCCCTTGGCTTCGGCGTCACTACCCGGCTTGACGGCCGTCACGTAACAGGTGTCGCCCACCATCTGCATCTGCCAGCCGTATTCGGTCTTGGTGATCCGGCTGGGCGGGATGAAGAAAGTGTGCGAGTCGTTGAGGTCGACCACGGCCTGCGCGATGATGCCGAAGACCTGGCCGAGTGACGTGGCCTGCTTCATCTTCTCATCCGCCGCGGCGAAGCGCGCGTCCAGATCCATGCCGCGGTAGGTGGAGTCGTAATAGTTACTCTTAATGTCCTCCTTGATGTCCTTCAGCATCGCGCGGCCCCGGTCGCGGTCGGCGCTGCTGACGGACTGGGCGGGCACAACCCGCAATGAACCGGCCGCCAACAGACAGACGGCCGAGATAAATGCCGGGAGAGACATACGGGTAAGCGCGCGCGGGGACATTCTGGTTTTCACGGCGAGGTGGACTCCTTGAGGCTAGAGGTTTGTGATTTCGGCTGTGTCTCGGGTAAGACGTGCCGCCATGCAACTTATTAAGATTAACACAAGATCTAAGGAACGTATCATCGGAAGGAGGCATAACCCCCGAGATACTGTGTCGGCTGTCAAGCCTTTTGTGCCCGCTCCGGGTCGAAAGCGCTAGGTTAGAGGCGCCGGGGGCTTCATCTCACCAAAGGGCTTTGGAGCCGGATGCCCGGCACGGCCTCGACGGTGCCCCGTGTGCGGCTAGAGCTTGTCGCTTTAACCGACTTGAGTCAACATACAGTGCCGGGCGTAGTGCCTGTGAACTTAACCAGTATGCTGATCGAACGGCGTGAACGAACAGCCGCGCTCGTGGAAAGAAAGCCTCGTCTCATGAAAAGAGAACTCGCTCTTATCCTTATACTCCTGCCCGGCCCGTTGCCGGCGCAGGCAGTCATCCCGCGTCAACGGCAGCCACGGCACGCGGCGCAGCAGCAGCCCTCCCCCGCGCCGACTCCGCCGGAAAAGGTTGAAGATGATGTGGTGCGGATCACGTCGAACCTCATTCAGTTCGACGCCGTGGTCGTGGATAAGCAGGGGCGGCAGATAGTCGACCTGCGGCCGGAGGAGTTCGAGGTGACACTCGAAGGCGAGCGGCAGCAGATTACCAACTTCTCTTACGTCTCGATGGGGGCGGCCGTGTCGCCCGCGACCGCCGCGCCCAAGCGCCCCGCCGACCGGACGGCCTCGCCCGTTCCACCCGCGCGGTTGCGCGCCGGTGACGTGCGCCGCACCATCGCGCTCGTCGTAGACGACCTCAACACTTCCTTCGAGGGCATTACCCATGTGCGGCGGGCGCTGACGAAGTACGTTGACGAGCAGATGCAACCGGGTGACCTGGCCGCCGTCATCCGCACCAGCGCGGGGATGGGCGCCCTCCAGCAGTTCACCTCCGACAAGCGGCTGCTCCACAAGGCCATCGACCGCGTGCGCTGGTACCCACGCGGGAGCGTGGGCACGGGTTCGTTCGCGCCGATTCAGATAGACCCGCTGACGCTTCTGGAGAGGCAGTCGCCCCTGGTCGACCTGCGAACGGGGAAGCCCGTCCCGGGCCAAGGCAGCAAGGAAGACCCCGGCCGGCTAGCGCGTATCGAGGAATACCGCACCGATCAGACCTTCTCGGTCGGCACGCTCGGCGCGCTCAACTTCATCATCAAGGGGATGGGGGCGCTGCCCGGTCGCAAGTCGGTCGTGATGTTCTCCGAAGGGTTCCAGCTGTACGACCTCAAGAAACTGGAACTAAAACACCGCGTGCTGGAAGAACTGCGCCGGCTGACCGACATGGCCAACCGCGCCTCGGTCATCATCTACACCATCGACGCGCGCGGCCTGCCCACGCTCGGCCTGACGGCGGAGGATAACACCTCGAACCTGTCGACTGAGGAAGTCAGCCGCTATCTGACCAGGCGCGGCGGCGATTACCTCCACTCGCAGGCCGTGCTCAACTACCTCTCACACGAGACGGGCGGCTTCGCCGTGTCCAACCGCAATGACCTCGCGGCCGGCGTCGAACGCATCCTCGCCGACCAACGTGGCTTTTACCTGATCGGCTTCCGCCCTGACGAAAAGACTTTCGCGCGCGGGACGGGGCGACCACGCTTCAACGAGCTCCGTGTAAAGGTCAAGCGCGCCGGGGCGTCGGTGCGTACGCGCGCGGGCTTCTTCGGCGTGACCGACGCGGAGGCGGCGCGGCCTGTCGCCCGTACCCGCATCGGACAACTCTTCGGCGCGCTCTCGTCGCCCGTCGCCTCGGGTGACATGAGCCTTCGCCTGACCTCTATCTTCAGTGCCGATCCGCAGAAAGGCTCGGTCATCAGTTCACTCATGCACATTGACATGAGCGGGTTCAGGTTCAGCGAAGAGCCGGACGGCTGGCACAGGGCGGACATCGACGTGGTCGCCCTTACGGTCGGCGACGGCGGCAACGTCGTCGACGAGGTCAATCGGACGGAGACGGTGCGGGTGCGCGGAGAAACCCTCCGGCGCGTGCTCGAAGACGGGTTGATATACGTCATAGCCGTCCCCGTCAAGCAGCCCGGCGCGTACCATCTGCGCGCGGCCGTGCGCGACGCGGCGACTGAAAAACTCGGCTCGGCGAGCCAATTTATCGAAGTCCCCGACCTGCGGAAGAACCGACTCGCACTCTCCGGCCTCGTCATGGAGGGCAGCGGGTACTCGGCCGAGACGGGGGCCGCGTCCGGCGCGGCGCGCGGCGCGGGGATCGAGCCGTTGAACGCGCCCGACCCGATGGGCAACGCGGCCGTGCGCCGCTTCCGACAGGAGTCGCTGGTGGACTACCACCTCGACGTCTACAACGCACGCACGACGCGGGCGACGGGCCGCACGCAACTCCGGACGCAGATGCGCATCTTCCGCGAGGGGGAGTTGGTTTTCGCCGGGCGAGTCACACCCCTAGACCCCGGAGGACAGTCGCGGCAGGAGGGCACAGCAACGCGCGTGCAGGTGAGCAGCCGCTTCCGCCTTGGCACCGACCTCAGGCCCGGTGAGTATGTCCTTCAGGTGGTCGTCACCGACGCGCTGGCCGAAGGGAAAGACGCGACGGCCGCGGCGTGGACGGACTTCGAGATCATTAAGTGACCGCGTCGTGAAGCATGGCTTCGCCATAAAGCTTTCCGTCTTCAACCGCATGTTTCACGCTCTTCGACCTCCCGGCGAAGCATGTCAAAGATAAAAGCGGCAGCGCCCGTCGGGGCGCTGCCGCACGGTTACCGCTTATGTTCTGTCCCGTCAGCGCGACCGGCGGCCGCGGCGAGACCGTCGCGCAGAGTCGTCAGGGCGGCGCGCCCCCTCACCCGCCGAGTCGCCCCGCCTGCTGCTCAGGTAGGCGACCGCCGCCGAGGCGAGAACCGCCCCGACGGCGACCCGCGTCACCAGACTCTTCCGGTTGTGCTCCCACTCCGCCTTCCAGCCGCGCTCCGCGAAGACGTTGGGGACGTGGCCGCGCGAGAGGTCTTCGAGGTACCCCTCGACCACGCCCACCCGGTCGGCCAGCATCAGCGGCAGCCAGTGCCCGTAGCTCGACTCGCTGTACCTGAAGGCGAAGCGGCGTATCACCCCGCTCAACCCCGCCGGCGGCGTCGAGGTCCCGAACACGGCCGAGACGTTCGGGCGCTCGTTGGAGTGCAGCACCTCTACGTCGAGCGGCTGCTGCGCGGGCCGCTCCCACGCGTAGCCCTCGTGCTCGCCGTCGTTGCGCTTCTTCATCGGGTAGGTCGGGTCGTTGCCGCGGTCGGCGTCGGCGCCCCAGCCCTTGACCTGCGACGGGTCGATTCGTCTCTCTTCCATGACAGTCTCCTCCCTAACTTCTGGCCGAAGGCGGTATCAGCACCGGCTTGATGCAGTTGTCGAGCTTGGCCGAAAAGATGCGGTACGCGTCCGACACCTCTTCGAGCGGGATGCGGTGCGTGATGAGCGCCTTCGGGTCGAGGACGCCGTCCCGCACGTGCTCGATGAGGCGCGGCAGCAGGCGCTTCACCGACGCCTGGTTACCCCGAACGGTCAGCCCCTTGTTCACCACGTTCCCGATGGGGACGAGCGTGTCGATGGGCCCGTAGACGCCGACGATGGAGACGATGCCGCCCTTCTTCACAGAGTTAATCGCCCAGTGGAGCGCCGTCGCCGCCCCGCCCTGCATCAGCAACTTCCGGCCGAGCGCCGTCTGCAACCAGCTCCCCGAAGCCTCCGCCCCGACGGCGTCAATGCACACGTCGGCCCCCATCCAGTCGGTCGTCCGCTTGGCGAAGACGACGGGGTCGCCGAGCGACCTGAAGTTGTATGCCTCGCAGGGGGCGTAGTTCCTCGCGAACTCCAGCCGGTACTCCACCTCGTCGATGATGATGACGCGCCCCGCGCCGAAGAGCCACGCGCACCGCGCCGCCATGATGCCGACGGGGCCCGCCCCGAAGACCATGACGGTGTCGCCCGGCTGGATGCCGCCCATCTCGGCGGCCTGATAGCCGGTCGGCACCACGTCGGTGAGCATGACGGCGTCGTCCGGGTCCATCCAGTCGGGGATGACCGTCGGGCCGACGTCGGCGTAAGGGACGCGGACGTACTCGGCCTGCCCGCCGTCGTAGCCGCCCCCCGTGTGCGAGTAGCCGAAGATGCCGCCGACGGCCGTGGCCTGCGAGTTGGACTCGTGGCAGTTGCCGTAAAGCTCCTGCTGGCAGAAGACGCACCTGCCGCAGGCGATGTTGAAGGGCACGAGGACGTGGTCGCCGACCTTCAACTTCTCCACCGCCGGGCCGACCTCCTCGACGACGCCCGTGACCTCGTGGCCGAAGGTCATCCCCGGGCGCGTGTCGGGCACCGAGCCGTTGTAGAGGTGCAGGTCTGAGCCGCAGATGCAGGAGCGCGTGACGCGGACGACGGCGTCCTGCGGGTGCTTGACCTCCGGCACCGGCTTATGGTCTATGCGGACCCGCAGAGGGCCCCGGTAGTTCATCGCGAGCATTAAACTGACTCCCTTCCTTGTTAACGTCCGCCGCCTTCTTTGTCGCCGGCCTTCGACCTGCAAAAGGGTATTCGGGCCGGACGTGCGGCGGTTCACTCGAACCGTGTCACACACTTTCCCCACGCGTAACGCGGCTCGGCGTCATTCCGGGGCTGATGCAGGGGGATCAGGGAAGGGTAAATCCTAGCTGAGAAGCCGAAACCGGGCTGTACGCTCACGGACACGCGCCGGCGAGACGGGGCGAGGTGGTCGTGTTCGAGGATGCCCCCGCGTCTCAATCCTTAACGCGGGTGCCGGGCGCGAAAGGAATCACACCGCAGACCTTTTTTCAGGTAAGCCGCCGGCGGAAAAGGAGGTTTACGTCGCGGTGCTACTTTTCATCTTTGCCCGCCTCGACCGGGTCTGCGAGTTCGACGGAGTAATATTTAAGATATGTGGGGTCGGAGCCGAGGGCTTTGGTGGCGAAGCCCGGCCGTCCGTCGCGCGCGGGGGTCTGCTGCGTGTAAGTGCGGCTCGCCGGCGTGCTCTCCATGCGGGCGCCGCCGAGGTTGACGACGTCCGCGTAAGCGACGCGGCGGCCCTGCTCGTTCGCGACCGCCGTCACGTAGCGCACCGAGGTGTACTCCTTGTTATAAGCGACTATGAGGTGTGTGTAGCCGGGGTCGTCCGTGAGCCGCCACACCTCCTGCTGCTTCCTCTCCTCCTTCTCCAGCCTGGCGATGGTTTGCAGGCGCGCGTGCGCCTCATCGCGGGTCATCCCGAGCCTGACGCCGAGTATCTCGGGCCTCGGCTCGACCGCCGTGGAGCAGGCGGCGGCGAGTAGAAGCAGGCAGCAAATGGTGACGGCTATTCTCATCATCTTCAGTCCAGCTCGCGGCCGCGGCGGAGGTGAGCAAACATCGCTCGGTTGGGACAGTGTAACCCCCGCCGGTTTATAACGGGAACCGGCGGGCGATTCATAAGAAGTCGCCCGCCGGTTCGTCGATTCGTCAGCGGCCGCCTCCCGACAAGGCCGCCGTTGACGACAATCTGGGACTCATTGGGGGCGGGCGCGCCGTTCCGACGCGGCCCGCCCCTCAAACGTTAGTCGAAGGCGGCGAACAGCGACTTGCCGCCCGACTGGCGGATGATGGTCGCGCGGGCCGCGCCGTCGTTGTCGTTGCCGTCAAGACGGCCGTCGCCGTTTTTGTCCACGCCGCCGACGCACGCGGCGGTGGCGCAGCCGTCGGCGTAGGCGGCCAGAGCGCGCCCCCGCCCGTCAACGGTCATGTCGTTGAAGTCGAGCAGGTTGCGCGTCGTGCCGGGGCAGGTCGTGCCCGCGGTGCAGACCACGCCGCGCTGCACGGGGTCGTTGGGCGTGGCGTTGACCGTGACCCAGGTCTGGCCGCCGTCGTAGGTCGTGGCGACGTAGCCGAACCACGTCCCGTCGAAGGTCATGTCGGTGCCGCGGCCGTTCGCGCCCTCGGTCGAAGAGCCGAGGAAGAAGACGGCGGCGCGGTTGGCGTCGCCGCCGACGGCGGCCGGGAAGACCGTGTTCCTGATGCCGTGCGCGGCGCCCACGTCCGAGACGTTCGCCCAGGTGAGCCCGCGGTCGTGCGAGACCGCGACACGCGAGCGGCCGTCGCCGTCGGCGTAGGCGAAGTAGACGGTGCCGTCCGAGCCGAGGCCGACCGACGGGTCGGTGTCGCCCGGCGTGCTGCCCGGCACGGTGCGGATGCTCCACGTCAGGCCGTTGTCTTCGGAGACGGCGACGCCCTGCTGGCCGCCGCACGACTTGTTGGGGACGTAGACCGTGCCGTCGGACGCGACCTTGATGTGACCGTGCAGGCCGCCGCACTGCACCAGCGTCCACATCGGGACGGCGACGCCGAAGGTCAGCCCGCCGTTGTCGCTGCGCGCGATCTGCGCCAGGCCGATGTCCTGCGAGGCGTAGTAGACGGCGTTCGGGTAGAACGCGGCGTCGAGGCCGGGCAGTTGCACCGCCGCGCCCTTGAGCGTGCCGTCGGCGTTGCGCGCGTACGGGCCGCCGCCGATGGTCTGGTGGTCGACGCCCGAGTTGATGCCCGAGCCCTGGCTCGGCGTCCAGGTCGCGCCGTCGTCGTCGGTGAACGCCATCAGGCTGAGCTTGGTCGGGAGGAGTTGCGAGACGAAGGTGCGGTTGGTGCGGTTCGCGCCCGCGTCGCCGTCGGTGAAGAGGAGCGGGTCGAAGGTGGTGAGCGACGTGAGCGTCGTGCTCACGTCCTCCCACGTCGCCGTCGCGGGCGACGCGGAGTCGTCGAACTTGACGCGCAGCGTCTCAAGGCCGGAGATGAACATGACCGCGCCCGAGTTCCAGTTGGCGCCGATGGTCGGCTCGCCCGCGCCCTCGCCCATACCCGCGGGCGCGGCGTAGTTCCTGTAGCTCGGCGGCGTCGCGGTCGAGGGCGTGGCCGTCGGCGCGGGCGGCGTGGGCGGCTTCAATTCGACGCTGGCGCTGCCGCGGTACTGGTCGATGGTCGTGGCCGCGTAGTAGACGGCGCGGACGGTGTAGACGCCCGTGCCCGAAGCGGCCGGGTCGATCGTCGTGTCCTCGAACGTCAGCGGCTCGCCGGGCGCGGTGATGCCGCGCCCGGAGCTGGCGACGAGCGGGCCGGAGTTGGAGCCCTTGTGGATGTAGAGGTCGTAGTCGGTCACCGGGAGGTTCCACTCGATGAGAACGCGCACGCGCTTGCCCGCCCAGGCGGCGGCCGTGCCTCCGATGTTGAGCGTGAAGGTGTCGCAGGTGAGCCCGTCGCGGCACAGGGCCTCGCTGCCGAGGACGGGCGCGGCGTTGAGCGCGCCGCCGCCGATGGCCGTCCCCGCCCAGGTGACGGGCGCCGTGGCGGTCGGGCTGAGCGTCTTGGAGGCCGGGCTGGCGGCCCCCGCCGTAAACGTCTGCGATGCGACGAAAATCGTTGCCAAAATGAGGATCGCGCCAGCGGTCGCGCTGAGCATTTTCAAAACACTCTTCGATTTCGGGGTTCTCGATTTTCTCATCACGAATGGTTCCTTGGGCGGCGGGTGGGTGTCCGACAGGGTTGCGCCGGACAACCTTGCCAGTTCTCTATCTCTTTCAATGACGGACGGTGCAGTCTAGCGGCGGGGACTTGACTAATTCTTGGCCGGCGCTTGGAGACACAGAAAAAAAATCGCGCCCGACACCTCACAGGGTCTCGGGCGCGACGTTAAAGTCTTGAAGGTTCGGCCGTTACTCGGCGGCGCGTCTGGCGATAACGCTCATCGCGTGGGCGAGTTCGAGCCTCGTCAGCGCGCCCTGCGGGCGGAACGAGCCGCCCTCCGCGGTGAGCAGGCCGCGCTCAAGCGCGACGGCAACGTAGCCGCGCATCGCCGAGGGAATCGACGCGGCGTCGGCCACGTTTAAGAGCGCACCGGCCCTCGCTTCGGCCTCGGCCCTCAGCCCCGCCGCGCGGACGAGGGCGACGGCCGCCGTGAGGCGGTCGGCCATGTCGTCCGGCCTGAAGCGCGCGCCCGGCGCCACGTCCGCGAAGAGAGCGCCGCCCGGCGCGGCCTGCACGCTCTCGACAAAGAGCGTGGTCGTACGGTCGAGCAGGTCACTATAGGTCGGCCGACCCGGCGCGTACTGCGGGACGCGGGCGCCGAGCACGAGCGTCATCGCCAGGTCGGCACGCGTCACGCCGAACGCCGGGCGGAACGAGTCGCCGAGCGGCAACATCACGTAGGAACGTAAGTTCTGATTCACCTCTTCCCGCGCCGAAGGGCTCAGGCCCTCCAGGTCAGTTAAAGGCGCGTAGACGGCGCGCGTCACCTCAAGCACGCCGGAGAACTGCTGCGGCGTCCCCGCGAGGCCCAACGTGTTCGTCACGTTGACGCGCCAGCGCCCGTGCGCGGGCGAACTGACGGCGACGCGCTCACGCCGGCCCGTGAGACCCGGCACGTTGAGTTCGTTAGCCGAGGCACGCCGCACGCCGCCTCCGTCGTAGAGCGAGAGCGCGAGGTCGTTCGTGGTGTAGACCGGCCCCCACGCGATCTGGACGGAGGCGAGGAGCGCGCCCTCGGGGACGCTCAAGGATGTTTCGTAACCGGAGAGGGGCTGTGCCGTGCCGCCGAACTGCTGCGAAGGGTCGTTGACGTAGCGCACCTGCCCGCGGTCGAGCGTCGCGCGCCAGACGCCGATGAGCCGTTCGGGGAAGGCCGCTTCGAGCACGGCCGCGTGCGCGTTGAGCATCCCGGCCCCGACCTCGTGCCGGTAGTAGGGCGGGAGCGGCGTCGTCGTCCGTTGTAGGATGTCGCGCACCTCGGGCGGCGTCAGGCCGGGGTTGGCTTCGAGCATCAGCGCGATGACGCCGGCCGCCTGCGGCGCGCTGAAACTCGTCCCCGTCCCGACCGTGTAGTAAAGACTTTCGGCGGCCGAGAGGCGACGCGGGGAGGCGACGCCGGATGTGCCGACGAGGCTCACGCCCGAACTGCGCAGGCCGACGACGTTCACGCCGGGCGCGACCAGCGTCGGGTGCGTGGCGTGACCGCCTGCACGGCCGCGCGCGGAGAAGGCCGCGAGGCGCCCTCGCTGGTCGGTCGTGCCGACCGAGACGACCCACGGCGCGGCCGCATAAGGGTTCAAGGTGTGGAGGCCCGGCCCCGTGTTGCCGGCCGAGAAGACGACGTTGACGCCGCGCTCGTAGAGCATCCGCGTGGCGACGTTGACGGGGTCGTTCTCGTCGTAGACCGTCTCGGCCGAGAAGCTACAGTTGACGACGCGCACGCCCAGCCCGGGGTGCGCGAGCAGGTAGTCGAAGGCCGCGATCACGTGGAAGAGGTTCAAGTCTCCCGCGCTCAACCCAACGAGCTTCGCGCCCGGGGCCACGCCCTTGTAGGCGCCGCCCGAGCGCGCGCCGTCGCCCGCGATCATGCCCGCGACGAAAGTGCCGTGGCCGTAAGCCTGATCCGTGTTCGGCACGTTCTCGACGCCGACCGGGTAAGTAAATCCGACGCTCAGGCTCTGCGTCTCGGCCAGCTTGACGTTCTGCGCGACGCGGCCGGACAGGTCGCCGTGCGTGCCGTCGAGACCCGTATCGATGACCGCCACCGTAACGCCGCGCCCGGTCACGGGCAGTCCCGCGTTGAAGCCGGTCAGCTCCGTGTCGCGCGCGACGCGCTCCGCGCCCGCCGGGGCGAGGTAGGGGTCGGAGGTCGTTTGCAAAGTACGGTTGCCGTAGATGGAGCGCACCGCGGGGAGGCGCGAGACGCTGGCGAGTTGTCGCCGCGTCGCCGTCACGGCGATGACGGGGAGCGCACGGTAGCGCGTGCCGCCCGTGATGCCGTTGAGCCGCAGGTCTGCGAGGTCAGTCTCGGTCGGCTGTCGGTGGTAGACGACGGCCGCGTTGATGTTGCTATCGTCTGTGGCCCGGTCGAGGAGGAGGGCGAGTTCGGGGTCGAGACTCTGGAGTCCCTTGAGCCGCACGACGTCGCTGCCGGTCGCGCTGAGGCCGTCCGACCCCGTCGCGCTGAGACCGTCGGAGCCTGTCGCGGAGAGGCCGTCAATTCCTTGCAGCGTCACACCGTCCGCGCCGGTCATCACGAAGTAGTCCGCGCCCTCGATGCGGATGCCGCTCGGTACGATGGCGAAGACGCGGCCGTCACTGCCGGTCGCGGTGATGCCCTGCGCGCGCTCCACGTTAAGGCCGTCGGAGCCGGTCGCGGAGAGGCCGCTGGCGCGTGCAAGGTACAGCGCGTCGCTGCCGGTCGCGCTGAGGCCGTCCGAGCCGGTCGCGGAGAGGCCGTCCGAGCCGGTCGCGCTGATGCCTTCGGCCTTCCTGAGCAGGAGCGAATCGACTCGCGTGCGTGAGCCGTCGGAGCCCGTCACGGTGAGGCCGTCGGAACCCGTGACGCTGAGGCCGTCGGCCGCGGCCACGGTCATGGCATCCACGCCACGGGCGAAGAGCGCGTCGGCCCCCGCGTAAGGGACGCCGTCAGAACCCGTGGCGGAGAGGCCGTCACTTCCCGTGGCGGAGAGGCCGTCGCTGCCGGTGGCCGAGAGGCCGTCGGAGCCCGTCGCGCTGAGGCCGTTGACTTTGAAGGCGAGCAGGTCGTCGCTACCGGTGGCCGAGAGGCCGGAGGTGTCGATGAAGGTGATGCCGGCTGTGTCGGTGAGGGAGACGCCTTCTCCCCGTGTGACGATCACGCCCGCCCGGGCGGCGCCGGCACAGAGCACGCAGGCGAGTAGCACGGCGACGACTTTTCGCGACCTTTTTAATACACGCATAGTTACATCCGGGCCGACACGGCGCTGCTTCTAAAGCCTTAAAAGATAAGAGGTGAGGATGACTATAAAACCGGCGGCGCGGGGGACGCACGTCCGACATACATGGGGCTCGGCTCTGGCGGCCGTTCGTTTCTACTATCGGCGCTCGTAGGCTTGCGGATGATACAGCAAAGCCCGGGGACGGGTAAATCCTCCGGCGGCGAGCGCACGCCGGCTCACTTGAGTGATTCGCGGTAGACGCGCTGCGTCTCCTGCGCGGGCTCGACGCCTAGCTCCTTTTGCAGGAGGCTGCGGAGTGTCTCGTAATGCTCCTTGACGGCGACGCGGTTACCGAGCGCCGCCTGCGCGCGCATGATGCGGCAGTAGACCTCCTCGCGGAAGGGGTCGTCGTGCAGGATTTGATGCGCGAGCGTGAGCGAGCGTTCCCACTCGCCCGCCTCCTGCGCGGCGGCGGCGAGCTTTTCGAGCATGCGGAGGTACTGCTCGCGGTAGTACGCGCGCTGCTCCCCGACCCACTCGTCGTGTGTGCCCTGCATGAACTCGCCGCGGTAGAGGGCGACGGCCTCCTCGTAAGCCTGGCGGCAGCGCTCGGCCTGCCCGCCCCGGAGCGCCGCCGCGGCCTCGACCACTAGGCGGTCGAACTCCTCCACGTCCGAGCGGTAAGAGAGGTCGGGGTTGAGCAGGTAGTCTCCGTCCTTGTAGAGCAGGAAGTTCTGGCGGAGGAGCTGATTGCTGTTGAGCGCCTTGCGGACGTAGGAGATCGTCGGGTGGAATTTTTTTTCGATGCTCTCGGGGTCGTCGTCGCGCCAGAAGGTGTCGATCAGCGCGTCCTTCGAGGCGCGGCGGTGCTGGCGCGAGGCGACGAAGCAGAGCACGTCGCGTGCGCGCTTGCTCGTCCACGCGTCCGGGGCGAGCGGTCGCGCCGGGTCGCGGTAGATTTCCACCGGCCCCAGCATGTTGATGGTCAGGTCGCTGGCCGGCTGAGATGCCGGCGGCGACGGCTCGCGCGACCGCGGCGGCCGGGACTGAACTGTCGAGAGCCTCCGTCTAAGGTCTCCGGGCAGCAGCTTGTGTGCCTGTTCGGACGAGAATAACTGCGGCCTCTGCTCCACCTCGCGCCCGAGCCAGTACTCGTAGTCGTAGCGCACGGCCAGTTCCACCGCACGCCGCAGGTGTTCCAGACACGCCCCCTCACTCCCCGCGGCCCCGGCGCAGGAGGCGAGCGCCATCGAAGCCTGCGCCTCGTAGTAGTGAAAGTTGTGCTCGCGGAAGTAGGCGAGGGCCGGGCTGAGTTCGGCGCGCGCGGCCGCGTGCTCGCCCTGCGCGAGCATGACGTGGGCGCGGGCCAGCACGGCCGACTTCAGTGCCGCCTCGTTCGGCAGGGCGGCGCGCGCCTCGACGAGCCGGTCGAGCGCCGCGCGGGCCGCGTCGAGGTCGCCCTCCTGCGCGGAGAGCATCGCCTGCTCTTCCGGCAACTCGCGCCGCGCGAGGTCTAGCCCGGCCTCTTTATAAATGCGCGCCGCCCTCGTGTAGAACTCGACGGCGCGCGCCGACTCCCCCAGCTCGCGGTGGAGGTTGCCGTAGGTCTCGAAGACCTCGCCCTGCACCACGCTCAGGTTGAAGAGTTGTGACAGTTCGAGCGAGCGGTTCAGGTGGCCCTCGCACTCGGCGAACTCGCCCCGGCACAGGTGGCAGCGCGCCATGTTGAGGTGCACGCCCGCCTCCTGCGGGATCCGCGGCGCGCCTCCGCGGTACTGGAGCGTGCGCCGCAGCCAGCGCAGCGACTCCTCGAAGTCGCCCCGGAGCAGCGCCGGCAGCCCCAGGTTGTGCGACATCAGACGGGCGTAGTGCTCGTCCCCGTGGTCTTCCGCGCCCTGCAACGCGGCGCGGAACTCCCGTTCGGCAGCAGTCCATTCGCCCTTCGCCATCAGACACAGCCCGCGCGTGCCGGCACACTTGGCGCGCACGATTGAGTCTTTATCCGCCAGCTCCGCGGCGCGGTCGAGGTAGGCGAGCGCCGTTTCGAGGTCGCCGAAACGCCGCTCGACGGTCGCCAGCGAGCGGAGCGTTTCGGCCTCCCCCTCGCGGTCGCCGCGTTCGCGCAGGAGCGAGGCGGCGCGCCTGTAGAGCAGGCGCGCGGAATCCAACTCCTCGCGCAGCCGCGCGACCTCGCCGCGGTAGAAGAGCGCGCGCGGGTGGGCCCTGAGCGCCTCGGCCGGCAGCACCTCGACGAGTGAGACGAGCGAGGCCAGCGCGCCCGCGGCGATCCAGTGTCCGCCCCGTTCGGCGACGACCGCGGCCGCCTGGTCAAAGTCCTCCGTGGCGATGAGGTGGCGCGCGGCCTGCTCCCACTCGCCGCGTTCGAGGTAACAGTCGGCGCAGCGCGCGTGCTCGGCGGCCACCTCGCCCGGCCCCGACTCGTGGCTCAGCCTCCGCTGTAAAAAACTACGGAAGAGCGGGTGGAGCCGGTACTCACCGCCGCGGCCGTCGCTCGCCACCGTCATGAAGACGTTGCGGCGCACCAGCTCCGGCAGGATGTGTCGGCTGTTCGCCTCCGGGTAGAGGCGTGCGCACACGTCAAGCTCGATGCGGTCGAGCAGGGAGACGCGCAGCAGGAGGCGCCGCACGTCTTCGGGCTCGTCGGCGAAGACCT
This sequence comes from Pyrinomonadaceae bacterium, assembly GCA_036399155.1. Taxonomy (GTDB): domain Bacteria; phylum Acidobacteriota; class Blastocatellia; order Pyrinomonadales; family Pyrinomonadaceae; genus QHXN01. The sequence continues at coordinate 8,508 of DASWNR010000558.1, read as the reverse complement.
CTTCGGCGAAATAGTCGAAGATGTCGTGCTCCGACCGCCGCAGGATTTCGTTGAGGTCGGCCGCGCCCGCCGCGCCCGCCGCCGACGTTAGCGCCTCGCGCTGCGCGAACTGCCTGACCAGTTGCAGCGCGGTTATCCACCCCTGCGTGCGCTCTCGGTACTCGGCCAGTTGCCCGGGGGTCAGTTCGAGGTCAAACACCTGCCGGAACAGCTCGCGCGTCTCCTCGTCGGTGAACAGGAGTTCCTGGCGGTCGATGATGGCGAGCGAGTCCTGCGAGCGCAGGCGCGAGAGCGCCAGCGGCGGCACGTCGCGCGAGACGACGATGACGTGCAGCACGTCCGGCAGGTAAGAGATCAGCCGGTCGAGGACGGCGTGTACGGCCGTCTCGCGCCCGAGGTGGTGGTAGTCGTCGAGCACGACGACCAACTGCTGGCTGACCTCCTGTAGCACCTCGTTCAGGAGCACGTCCACGGCGCGCGCGGGGCTCCGCGCGACCTCGTCGCCCGACTGCCGAAGGTAAGAGAGCGTCACCTCGCCGAAGCCGGGCACGGCCTGCCCGACCCCGTGGGTGAGGTATTCGAGGAAGACGAGCGGGTCTGCGTCCCCCGGGTCGAGTTGGTACCAGACGAACTGGCGGGCGTGCGCCCGGACGAAGTCGGCGACGAGCGTGGTCTTACCCGACCCCGCCGGGGCGGCGACGAGCGTGACCGGGTGCGAGAGGTTGGCCTGGAGGCGTTCGGTCAGCCGCGGGCGCGAGAGCAGGACGGAGGCCGGCCGCGGCGGGAGGAGCTTCGTCCGCAGGAAGAAGGTCGGGCGCTTCGGCGCGTCCTCCCGCGTCGGCCGCGTCGGCGCCGGTTCAAGAGTGCTGTCGCTTCGGTTCCTCTGTGCCATCGGGCGAAGTCCCTGCCGCTCTCTTTAAAGTTCGACCGAGCTTAACACGGCGGCAAGCACCTCTCCACGGGGTTGCGAGGGCGGCCGCCCGCGTGCCCCCCGACATCACACACGCTCACCCGCCGCGCCAACGCGTCGAGCGCGGCCGCGCGACCCTGCGTCTGTTCGAGGGCCGCCCGCGCGTCGCGGCCCCTGAGGCCGTAGCCGGCGAACAAGTCTGCCGCCTCCTGCGCGGTGAAAGCCAGCGCGTCCTCTTCGACGAGGCAGAGCGTCTGCTTCGAGCGCATGCGCCACACGGGCGTCGGCGGCAGGCTGCGCCCGATGAGCAGCATGTGCGCCTCGGGGGGCAGCAGCGGGAGCAGACGCCGGAAGAACGGCACCACCCACTCGGCGTCGTAGATCAGGTGCAGGTCGTCGACCACCATCAACAGCGGCTCGCCCCGACACTCCTGTAACTCGTAGAGGAACGCTTCGGCGAGGCTCGGGATGTCTTCTAAGCCCGGCGGCCCCGCGAGGTGCGCCAGAAGATCGCGCCCGAAGCCCGTGCGCTGACGGCCGACGCTTTCAATCAGGTAGCGGATGAATATCGGCAGTTCGCCGTCGGGAGTCTCGACCGTATACCACGCCGCGCGCCGCCCGCAGCTCCGTACGAAATCTTTCGCCAGCAGCGTCTTGCCCGCGCCCGCGCGCCCCGTGATGATGGTGGCGTTGCAAGAGTCAATCCCCTCTCCAAGCATCCCGAGAAGTCGCGGACGCGAGACGCGCGGGTTTTGAAGAGGGACGGTGACCTTGTCGTGAATGACCTGCATACTCGCCACTTAAAACGCTCCTGCACGGGACACGGCCCGGGACGGCCCTGCCTTCATCTCACAGGTTACGCGTCCGGCTTGGCTGATTCTTGAGTGGCCCGCGAAGGGGGGTTCGTGAGGCCCGCGCGCGCGTACCGTGGCGGAAGCTACTTTCCCGCCTGTGGGTAATTAGAACCGGGTGGCAACGCCAGTGTAATTAAACCCCAACAATCTACTGCCTCCGTCGGGTTTATCTTGCCCGCAAGGCGAGGTAGCCGCTCCGCGAACACTTCTTCAAGACGTGTCTTCTCCCCGTGAAGAAGGGCCGGAGGATCCACCTACCTCCCTGTCAGGCATCAGACCCGCAGTAAACGACCAGCGCTCTAAGGAGATCAGTGTGAGAGGTATTCCCCTATGCACCCCTTCGTTCCCCTCGACCGCACGCCGGCCGTTGCGGCCGGACAGGCGCTGCTCATCGCCGCCTCCTCTCTCGGGCGTGAAGAGCAGCCGCGGCTGTACCGCCACGTCCACCCGCACGGGCACGCGACCGCCAGGCTCGCGCGCTCCTTCGCCGCCGCCATCGGCGGCGCGGGCGCGGCCACGCCCGACGAGATCGAGCTCGGCGCGCACCTGCACGACTTCGGCAAGTACCTGATAGCCGAGTCCATCCTCCTCAAGCCGGGCCCGCTCAACGCGGCGGAGCGGGCGGCCGTCTCCCTCCACCCGGTCTACGGGGCGCACCTCCTTTCGGGCCTCAACGCCGTCACCGATGCGGTGAGGCAGGTGGTGCTATATCATCACGAGCGTTGGGACGGCGACGGCTACCCCGAGGGGCTCAGGGGCCTGCGCATCCCGCTCGCGGCCCGCATCGTCGCCGTCGCCGACGTCTACACGTCCCTGCGGGCGAGGCGCACATACAAGCCCACGCTCACCAGGCGCGAGGCGGCCGCCGAGATGGAGAGGATGGCCGGGCGCGAGCTTGACCCCGCCCTGACGTGTACCTTTCTGAAGTTCGTCGGGACCGACTAGCGGGAACTGAGAACGAAGCATGAACTTGTATTTCGTCGTCGCGGCGTTTCTTACGCTCGCAATCGGTGCGGCTCATTCATGGCTGGGTGAGCGGTATATTCTTGTGCGCCTCTTTCGGAGGCAGAACATCCCGCACCTCCTGGGAAGCGACGTGTTCACCAAACGTACATTGCGCTTTGCGTGGCATCTCACAACGATAGCTTGGTTTGGCGCAGCGGCCTTGCTCCTGGTTCTTGCTTCATACCCGCTCGATGCTTCCGCCCGCATGTTATCCGGGGTCATTGCCGCGACCTTTTTGACAAGTGCGGTAGTCGCCCTGGCGGGTTCGCGCGGACGTCATTTGTCATGGATAGTATTTCTGCTAATAGCGGCTCTGGTTTGGATGGGTGCCGGTGAATCCGTCCCCTGATGTGCCGCATGACGTCAACTTTGAAGTGCGACACTGGCTACGGTTCGTTGCTCGTCGGGAGCTTGTTCGGTGTAGCCGCTTGTCGAAAGTTACGGAGTTCCCCTTCCGGCCTCAAAGTAATTCCCGCAACACAACCCAATAAAAATTAAATTGACATCTCAGCCGAAGGGTGTATTATTTTTCCACCCCAAATCAGCTTCGACATAGCCCCCAAGCAGCCCCCAAGCAGCCTCAAAACTTTATGCGGGATCGATAGATTTTCACACGATTTCTTTCCCGCTGCTATGGAGGTGTCATGAATCCAAAGACCTCAGCCAGTTCGGTTCGATGACAGAGAATAAGCCCCTGAACCTCACCGATAAATCATAGGCACGGCGTGTAACCTGCGGTCGCTTTTCCGCGACGGCCGCCGGACGTTTCCACGTTGAGACGCTTGCCCTGAAAGCGTGACGGGATTGGTGTGCCTCGTCGCCGGTCTCCGCGTTGTTGGCGGGATCAGGCGCGGGCCGCGCCCGTCCGGCAGGCGAGGTCTGGTTCCACACCGGCCACAGAGTTCTCACAATTCGACGAGGAGGCCCATGAAATACCACAGACAACAAATCCTCAAACTCAGCGCCGTGGCGCTGGCGGCGGCCCTCTTGGTCAGTTCCTTCATGCTCGGCTCCGCTCCGAGTACGACGACCAGCGCCGCCAACCCCGCAGCCGTTCAAGAGGAGCGCGGCGCGGCGTGGCCGGTCGCCGAATCCATCGAGGCCACGCCTCTTGAGAAGGAGACGGCAGAAGGCAACGCGCTCCTGGTCGTGCGGTTCGCGCCGGACCAGAAAGTCGGGCCGACGGTCAACACGGTCATTGCCGAGCGCGACGTCGTCCTGCGCGACGACGGAACGGAAAGCGACGAGCGGGCCGGCGACGGCACTTACACGGCCGTCGCCTTCATTGACTTCGACGCGCTGGCCGAAAATCAGGCCCGCGTCTCTCAACTCAACTCGGAGCCCGACACGGCCGAGGAGTCCGACTCCAGGAGCGAGTCGACCGACGGGACGGAAGGCGAGCGACTCGCCTCGTCCGATGAGGTGCTGGTGCCGGCCTTCGACAGCAGCCGCGACCGTCAGGGCACGAAGGCCGTCCCGAAAGTTGATTTCGGCAACATCAAACCCGGCCAGTTCGTGTCGCTCTTTCCTTTCGCCACGTATAAAGGCGTGAGCCCGGCGAAGTCGCTCGTCATCACCAACGTCAAGGTGGTCGAAGACCCGAATCGCACCTTCAACCCCTGCACGAACAAGGGCACGCCGATGGGCGCGTGGACGTTCGGGCGCCTGATGACGAACATGGCGAATCAGCCGCTGACGGGTATCCAGCCGTCCGCCTTCGTGCGCCAGTGGCTCGACAAGTGGATGGCCGACCAGACCACGGCCAACGGCTGGACGGCGGCCAAGCGGCAGAAGATTAAACAACTCGTGATCGACCCGTGGGAGGCCGCGTCGGGCGGCCCGGGGATGCCGCTCAACCTGTCGAAAGCACCTTTCCGCCTGCTCGCCATCGTGAACCGCGTCGATTTGCGGGGCGCCGGCTCGGCCTACGGCGGCGGCAACGCGGGCGAGGGCCGCTTCGTCTACGGCGTGATGGACATGAGGCCGACGGGCGGCATCGACCCCTACACCGGCCAGCCGACGGCGGCCTGCGCCCCGACGCAGTTTACGGTCATCATCGAATACGGCATCGACCGCAAGGGCTGCCTCGCCATCCAGAATTGGGGCCAACAGTGGTACAACCTGAAATGGCACCTGCTCGGTTCGCCGAGCTATAACGCGGCGCTACAGGCGATCACCGACCAGTTCACCAAAGCCAACGCCGCGCCGGGCAAGCCCAACGGCAGCGCGCTCAATCAACTTCGCACCAACGAGATCGCCATCGCCAACGCGCCGCCGGATCAATTCTGGCAACTGCGCGAGTTCCGGCTGCCGAAGGGTAACGGCCACCTCTTCGAGGCCAACGCCAAGCAGACGCCGCACGAGACGCTGAGGAATACAGACCTGACGGCGAACTACGTCAACGCGAACACGCCCGCCGTCCTCAACGGCACGTACGTCGTGCCGGACTTCTGGCTCGGGCAGAAGTTCCTCACCAACGCTTCCGACGTGCCCGGCGGGCCGCCGACGCCGGCCACCGTCTTCTGGAACGACGGCCCCACCGTCCCCATCTTCAACCGCCAGGTGCGGCACCTCTTCTCGGTCGGCACGTGTAACTCGTGCCACCTCACCGAGTCGGGCACCGCCTTTACGCACATCAAGCCCGCGCCCTTCGGGACGCCGGCCGGACTCTCGGGCTTCATGACCGGCATCTGGGTGCAAGACCCGGCGGACGGGACGCCCTGGAGGAACTTCAACGAATTCAAACGGCGGGCGATTGACCTCGACAAGCTGGTTCACACGCCCTGCTTCCTTCACATGCTGAGTCAGCCAGTAGCCCAGGTTCACTAAAGGCCGAAAGCCTTGAGCAGTGAGAGCGGGTCGGGGGACGAGACCCGAACTGTCCCCCGACCCGCTTCGCGTCTAGCCGCCTCCCCGTTCGCCATATTATATTGCGCTCGGGCTTTCCGACTTACTAAATGAATTAAAACAGGGAGGGGCGCCTTCACTTCACGAACGGGTTCAGCGCACTTGAGTCAACATACAAATGCGCCTGGCGTTAGTCGGCTCATAACAATGGAGAAGTAACATGGCGGAACCAGCGAAGAACACGATTTGCCTTTGGTACGACCGAGACGCCGAGGACGCGGCGCGATTTTACGCCGAGACCTTTCCCGATTCGTCCGTCGTGGCGGTGCACCGCGCCCCGGGAGACTTCCCTTCGGGGAAGGAAGGGGATGTGTTGACGGTCGAGTTTACGGTGATGGGAATTCCCTGCCTCGGGCTCAACGGCGGGCCCGAGTTCAGGCACAACGAAGCGTTCTCGTTTCAGGTCGCGACCGCCGACCAGGCCGAGACGGATCGTTACTGGGACGCGATCGTCGGCAACGGGGGTCAGGAGAGCGCGTGCGGCTGGTGCAAGGACAGATGGGGATTGTCCTGGCAGATTACGCCTGTCGCCCTGAGGAAAGCGATCACCGACCCCGACCGCGCCGCGGCCAAGCGCGCGTTCGATGCGATGATGCAGATGAAAAAGATCGACATCGCCGCAATCGAGGCGGCACGCCGCGGTTGACGCACGCTTTGATCAGCACTCCGGCCTCATGCCGCCGAACTAGCGGATGCACCCGAGCCCGAAGAGACGGCGGCCGCAGGAAAGCCCCGCCGGTTTCAAGGGGCGGGGCTTTCCTTTGACTGCCGGACAGATTCTCCATCAAGACGCTAGCTTTCGGCTTGCGGGTACACCCCGCGTAGTCCGTGCAGGTAGGTCAGCGCCATCCCTTCGGAACCGTGACCTTCACCGGAATAGATTTCGGTGGTAAGCGTCAACCCGGGGTAGTTCCCCCGTTCTAAAAAGGCGACCAGTTGATGAAAGTAAGGAAACTGGTCATCCTCCAACTCCCCCGCCGAAAGGTAAAGCTGAATCGGGGCGGCCGCGTCCCGCGCCGCCAACCGCGCGTCGTGTTGAATCACATAAGGGTACGCGATATACAGGTCACCGCTGCCGGAGATATACCGCCGAAAGGCATCCGGCCGGTGGAACAACGCGTAGAGCACGAAGAACCCACTCGACGAATAGCCATACAGGCATCGGTCAGACGGGACGGTACGATAGTTCGCTTCAATGAAAGGGATCATCTCCCGCGTCAGGGCGTCTAAAAAGAGGTTTGCCGCGCTATCGGGAGGCGCGTCGCGCACCTCGGGAATCTTAAAGTCACGTTCCCGCAACTGAGCCCATTCATCAGAGCTTTCCATGCCGTAGCTAATGCCCACAATGATGGCCTCAGGTACTCCCCTGAACCAGTTGGAGAAGCGAGTCAACCCGGCCGCCATGCCGAAGAGGAAATCACCGTCTAAAACGTAGATCACGGGATACGCCTGCGCTGATGTCACGTAGCCGTCCGGGAGGGCGACAGACAGTTGATACTCCCGACCACGGGTATGACAGAAGAGCGTCCGCTCCTTCGTGCCGAACAAGGCTGTCCGCGGGTACTGTTCACTCATGCGCGCCTCCTTGAGTTGGTCATGCCACACTGCTCATTATACGTTTAGGAGAGGCTCATGGGTCTGTGTGTGCAGACGGTCGCCGCAACCTTAGACCTCATGAGCCGACTGCACACCTCGATCTGTAAGCGTGGTTCAATCGGGTCAACGTCCGTCTCCTCCGTGAACCCACGCCCGAAGGTGTCTGAGCATTAAGTGTGCCCTCCTCGCTGAGTTGAGGACGTACGCCGCAGCCCTGGCAGACGTCCGACCACACGGGGACGCCCGCGCCGCACCGGCCGCACCCCCGTCGGGCCGACAACGGAAACAACATAGGTGTACGCCCCCCTTTCCCGGGCCGTCTGCGCCGGACACGATGGGCGAACTGGTATCCTGTAGCCGCCCGGGAGTATTTTAAAGTGCCCGATGCGCGAACCCTCCGGAGGCGGAAGCCGTCGCCTTCGTCGGGGCGTTACAGTATCGTGGCGAAGTTCTGTCACCAACAACTTTCATTGATGGGAAGGGGCGAAGACAGCCGGGCGCCCTGCCCCGCTTAGCCGAAACAAATATGGGAGCGGTGTGGCGCGCGGCCGACGCGGCGGCAGGGTGTTGGGGGCACGTCAGGTCCGGGTGCCTGCTGCTGCTGCTCAACCTCATGTGGGTCGCTATGCTCGGCGCGGCCTACTACTATGGCCGCACGAGTTGGACGCTGTCCCGCGGCGGCTCCACCGTCGGGGGAACCGTCGTGGCCTTGAAAGAGTCGCCGGCCACGCAGGACTCGGGCGTCACCTACGCTCCCGTTATCGGGTATGAGGTCGGCGGTCGTGCTTACACGTTCACTTCCGGCAACTCGTCGGACCCGCCCGCCTACCGGGTGGGCGAGCGCGTGGAAGTCCTCTACGACCCCGGCGACCCGACCCGGGCGCGAATCGACAGTTGGTGGGAGCTGTGGCTCATGCCCGTCGTTCTGGGGGGCGCGGCCGTGGTCGTCGCGGTGGTGGTGAACGGAATGGCAATCCGGTCCGCCACGCGCGGCAGGCGTTTCGATGAAGGATGAATACTTAGCAGATGGCGCGCGACAAGGCGCTGTCCCCGACCGCCTACAGCCTGTACTCGTTCCCCGCTCCGGCGTCCGGTGGCAGGTGAGCCGGTCGTCGGGCTGCGTAACTACTTTCCCAGACGGACAATAATTGGATGAGAAAATCAAAACCCATCGGCCTCATCTTTGTTATCGCCGCGCTGTTGGCCGTCCCGCCTCAGGCGGCTGCTCAAGGCGCC
>DASWNR010000557.1:0-3640 GCA_036399155.1 Pyrinomonadaceae bacterium | reverse complement strand
CTCGCGCAGGTGCTCCCTGAGCGCCAGCGCCTCGACCTCGCGCCGCGACACGTAGTAGCAGACCAGCTCCTCGACCTCCCGCCCCGCCGCCTCGCGCCGCATCACCCGCACCACGCTGTCGCGCACCTCCGGGTGCGAGTTCAGGGCGGCACGTAGCTCGCCCAGCTCCACCCGGTGCCCGTGGTACTTCACCTGCTCGTCGCGCCGCCCCACGTAGTCGAGCAGGCCGCCCGGGAGCCGCCGCGCCACGTCCCCCGTCCGGTAGGCCCGCGCCCCAGCCCGGTAGGGGTCGGCCACGAAGCGCTCGGCCGTCAGCTCGGCACGGTTGTGGTAGCCGGCCGCCACGCCCTCGCCCGAGACCAAGAGCTCACCGGCCACGTCCTCGCCCGCCTCGCGCCCCCTCGCGTCCACCACGTAGACGTGGGAGTTGGCGGCCGGTCGGCCGATCGGCACGCGCGTGCCCTGATCGCGCGCCGGGTCGTAGCGGTGGATCATGCAGCCGACGGTGGCCTCGGTCGGCCCGTACTCGTTGACGATCTCGACCCGCCCGCCGAAGCTCTCGTAGGCCCGCCGCGCCAGGTCGACCTCTAGGGACTCGCCGCCGACGACGAGGCGGCGGATGCGCCCGCGCCGGTTGTCGAGCGAGGCGACGAGCGAGAGGTGCGAGGGCGTCAGCTTGACGACCTCGCAGGCCCCCTCCTCGAAGACGCGCAGGATGGGCGACTCGCGCCCCTCCCTGGCGTAGACGACGACGCGCCGCCCGCAGATGAGCGGGGCGAAGAGCGAGGTGACGGTGAGGTCGAAGGCGAGGGAGGAGTAGAGGGCGAAGGAGTCGGCGCCGTCGCCGAGGTACTGCTCTGCCGCCCACCAGACGTAGTTACAGAGTGAGCGGTGCGTGACCTTGACGCCCTTGGGCCGGCCCGTCGAGCCCGACGTGTAGATGATGTAGGCCAGGCTGTCACTACTTTGCGCGACCTCGGGGGCGGCCGCTTCGAGGCCCGCCACCTCGTGCCACTGCGCGTCTATCAGGAAGGCCGGCACGCCCCCGGCTTCGACGCCCTCCAGCAATGACTGCTGCGTGAGCAGCAGCACCGGCTCGGAGTCTTCTAACTGGAAGGCGAGGCGCAGCGGCGGGTGCCCCGGCTCCAGCGGCACGTAGGCCGCACCCGCCTTGAGCACGCCCAGCACCGCCGCCACCATCCGCGGCGAGTGCTCCAGCATCACCGCCACCCGCGTCCCGGGGCCGGCGCCGCGCGAGACTAGGTACCGCGCGAGGCGGTTCGCGTCGGCGTCGAGCTCCGCGTAGGTGAGGCCCTGCGAGCCGTGCACGACGGCGACCGCGTCGGGCGTGCGGGCGGCCTGCTCGGCGACGAGCTCGTGCACGCAGCGTTCGAGCGGGTAGGCGGCGGCCGTCTCGTTCCACTCGCCGACGTAGTATTGCAGTTGCGACGGCTTGAGGAAGGGCAGGTCGGAGACGGGCTGCTCTGGATTTTTAATAATCCCTTCGAGTAGGACTTGAAAGCGTTCGACCATCCCGCGGATCGTCGCGGGCTCGAAGATGTCGCGGTTGTATTCAAAACTGGCGGCCAGGATCGAGCCTTCTTCGTAGACGTTGAGCCCTAAGTCGAACTTGGCGGTGTCCGTGTGCACCTTCAGCCGGCTGACGTCTAGGTCGGCCAGTTCCAGCGGCTTCAGCGGGGCGTTCTGGAGCGTGAGGACGACCTGGAAGAGCGGCGAGCGGCTGAGGTCGCGCTCGGGCTGGAGCTCTTCGACCAGCGCCTCGAACGGCACGTCCTGATGAGCGTAAGCGCCGAGACAGGCCGCGCGCGCGCGCCGGAGCAGGTCGCGGAAGGACGGGTCATCCTCGACGCGCGTGCGCAACACCAGCGTGTTCGAGAAGAAGCCGACGAGCCCTTCGAACTCCTCGCGCCCGCGGTTGGCTATCGGCGCGCCGATCAGAAGGTCCTGCCGGGCGCTGTACCTCGACAGGAAGACCCCGAAGGCGGCGAGCAGCGTCATGAAGAGCGTCGCGCCCTCCTCGCGCCCGACCGCCTGCAAGCCTTCCAGCACCTCCCCTCCGACCTCGAACCGCTCGACGCCGCCCAGCCCCGTCTGCATCTTCGGGCGCGGGCGGTCGGCCGGCAGTTCGAGCACGGTCGGCGCCCCGGCCAACTGCTCGCGCCAGTAGGCGAGCTGGCGCTCCAACTCCTCGCCCTGAAGCCACCCCCGCTGCCACGCCGCGTAGTCCGCGTACTGCACCGGCAACTCCGGCAAAAGCGCCTCGGCGCCGCGCGCCTCCGCCTCGTAGAAGGCGGAGAGCTCGCGCGCCAGCACGCCGACCGACCAGCCGTCGGCCACAATGTGGTGCATGGTGATGACCAGCACGTGCTCTTCTTCTGCTAGCCGCAGCAGGCGCGCGCGGACGACCGGCCCGGTGGCGAGGTCGAAGGTGTGGCGGCTTTCGCTCTCGACCTCACGCCGCACGGCTTCGGCGCGTGCATCCTCCGTCGGCCCGGCGAGGTCCGCGTGTTCGAGCGTGAGGGGCGACGCAGGCCGGACTATCTGCGACGGTTCCGTCCCGATGACGGCGATGGTCGTGCGCAGCACCTCGTGGCGCTCGACGATGCGGTTGAGGCTGCGCTCCAGCGCCGCGACGTCGAGCCGCCCCCCGATGCGGTAGGCCACCGGCACGTTGTAGGAGGCCGCCTCGGGCATCAGACGGTCAAGGAACCAGAGGCGCTGCTGCGCGAACGACAAAGGCAGCGGGCCCGTGCGCGGGGCCGCAACGACGGGCGGGATTGTCAGACTGCTACCGGCCCTCAAGGCGTCCTCGACGGCGGCGGCCAGTTCAGCCACCGTCGGCCGCTCGAAGAGCACGACCAGCGGTATCTGGACGCCGAATGTCTCACGCACTCTAGACATCAACTGCGTGGCACGCAGCGAGTGCCCACCCGCCTCGAAGAAGTTCTCACGCCTCCCCACGCCTTCCACCCCGAGCACCTGCTCCCACAGCCTCGCAATCACCTCCTCTATCTCGCCTACCGGCCTCTCGCCCGCGCCCGCCGGCCGCTCCACCGTCACCTCCGGCAGCGCCGCCCGGTCCACCTTCCCGTTCGCCGTCAGCGGCAGCCGCTCCAGCACCGCCACGACCGCCGGCACCATGTAGCCGGGCACGCGCCCGGCCAGATACTGACGCAACTCCTCGCCGCTCACCTCGTGACCGGCCCGACGCGCCACGTGCCCCACCAGCCGCCCCTCGCCCGTCTCATCCACCCGCACCACCACCGCGCACTCGTTCACGGCCGCGTGCTCTCGCAACGCGGCCTCGACCTCGCCCAGTTCGACGCGGAAGCCCCGCACCTTGACCTGCCCGTCGGCCCGCCCCACGAACTCCAGCACCCCGCCCGGCAGGTGGCGCACCACGTCGCCCGTCCGGTAGAGCCTCACGCCAGGCTCTTCCGAGAACGGGTCGGGGACGAACCGCTCCGCCGTCAGCGCCGGTCGCCCCAGGTAGCCGCGGGCCACGCCGTCGCCGCCCGCGTAAAGCTCTCCGCGCATCCCGGCCGGCACGGGGCGCATCCGCCCGTCGAGCAGGTAGACCCTCGTGTTGGCGATGGGCCGCCCGATGGGCACCGTCGCC